>NZ_JBHRXN010000012.1:76136-105088 GCF_042648525.1 Vogesella facilis | reverse complement strand
GAAACGCTGCCTGCTCATGACACCTCCTTGTAGGGCCTAGTGTGAGGCTCTTGAGGTGTCTAGGAAAGGAGGGGCGATTCAATCAGATTGCGAGGAGCATCCCTCTCAACATCAGGTCCCTGCGTTCTTGCGCCACCAGGAGGAATCATGTCAGCAGTAGCAAAACAGTAATCGATTCTGCTCACATCGCCGACATCCTGTAAGTTCCATTTACTCACGCAATGTTGATCACTCACCATATCAAAAAATAATTTCCACATCGTTCCAACGTGAAACACCTCCTTAAGCCTCGTTTTGGCACTAATAACTATTGCATTTAAAGGATTGCTTCTTGAAAATATTGCGAAATCACATTCAATATTGATATTGAACCCGGCCTCACCAGAATTTTGTAGATCTATCACTCTACGAAAAGAAAGTGTATTTTTAAGTCCAGGGGGAGTTCCTTTGTCGACCAATACCTCATCCTGGTGCGAAAGTAGGTTTGCCAGCAAGTAAACGATGGCATTTACAAAATTTTCCCCATTATTTTTGGCCTGACCTTGTGAGCGAGCCGTCCTAAATCCAGACTCGTTAATCTGATCATCAGACAGTCGTTCTTGCAAATATTCTCCCAAGTCAATACTTAAGAGGGTATTGGTCAAATTTGATAGTTGATCTCGACAAACACCTCGCATCGCTGGACCTTGCAAGCCGCGGATTGCGTTATCCAATTGAATTCTCACAGGAGAAAATGCGGCAGGTGGATTGTGCTCACGAACTACAATGTCCTCGTTAAGCCATTGGACAATTTTTGAATTAAAGTCATTTACCGGCTCAAAAGCCTCAACGCTATACAAACGCACTGCATTCGTTCGAACCATTTAGCCCTCAGCAAGTTTGCCGACATTGTCTTCGGCTGATTTTAGGATTTCGGACGCAGGAACACCCAAAGAGGCTGCTATCGACTCAAGCGTAGTGATCGTAGGACTTTTACATCCCCTTTCCACCAAACTTATATAGGTCCGATGCAGTCCCGCAGTGAACGCCAATTGCTCTTGGGACATACCAAGCAGGCGCCTTCTATTGGCAATTTCAAAACCGATTTGAACGATTAAAGAATTCTTTTGGTCCATGCATACCATGGTATGCAATTTTGCTTACAGGGTCTTCAGACTATAGTAGTCAATATGTAGCTAACGGATCCAAAAACAGCGAAAGCCACCGTTAGTTACAACGGTGGCTTTCGTATAATAAAAAACCGCCGTACTCTCGCACGGCGGTTTGATATGTGGTGGGCCCCCCGGGAGTCGAACCCGGCACCAACGGATTATGCTTACCAACTATGGCTTTCGCCACCCCTTTCGGGTTTGTGGTCTGGACTGTCTCTTGTCTTTACGACCTGCCCGTACAGTCTCTACACGTTCTCTCTAACCGAGAGCTTCGCTCGGGATTGCCACGCTGCTTTCGCAACAGAGGTTTCCCCGAATTTGAGCAGTTCTACCAAGGGGCAGAGCTAACTTACCCCAAGGCAACCCAATCTGTGCTCTCCGTCCTCTTGCGAGTCGTAGGAGATCACATGTTAAGTCCGCTGCTCTAACCAAGCATGAGCTAGAGGCCCTCAAACTACGAATTTTACTGCACTTGGCTACACCTGATTCGGGGTCATTTGTAGCCTATGTGTAGCCTTGACTGCTTTTTCTGCCTTAGCTGAACGCACAAGCTATTGATTTAATTGAGTTTTTAAAATTCAACCAAACCGTTATGAGTCCTCTGCTCTAACCAACTGAGCTAAAGGCCCCAGAGCCGGCGATTATACCAGATGAAAGGCTTACTGGTTACCCGGTTCGTTGTCCAGGAAGCTGCGCAGCCGCTCGGAGCGAGTCGGATGGCGCAGTTTGCGCAGGGCCTTGGCTTCGATCTGACGAATGCGCTCACGCGTCACGTCGAACTGCTTGCCCACCTCTTCCAGCGTGTGGTCGGTGTTCATGTCGATGCCGAAGCGCATGCGCAGCACCTTGGCTTCACGCGGGGTCAGCGAGTCGAGCACTTCCTTGGTGGCATCGCGCAGGCTGGCGTACATGGCGGCTTCCGCCGGCGCCACGGTGACCGAGTCCTCGATGAAGTCGCCGAGATGGGAGTCGTCGTCATCGCCGATCGGGGTTTCCATCGAGATCGGCTCTTTGGAAATCTTCATGATCTTGCGAATCTTGTCTTCCGGCATCTCCATCTTTTCCGCCAGTTCCGCCGGATCCGGCTCGCGGCCGGATTCCTGCAGGATCTGCCGGCTGATGCGATTCATCTTGTTGATGGTCTCGATCATGTGCACCGGGATGCGGATGGTGCGTGCCTGGTCGGCGATGGAGCGGGTGATGGCCTGACGGATCCACCAGGTGGCATAGGTGGAGAACTTGTAGCCACGGCGGTATTCGAACTTGTCCACCGCCTTCATCAGGCCGATGTTGCCTTCCTGGATCAGGTCGAGGAACTGCAGGCCGCGGTTGGTGTACTTCTTGGCAATGGAGATCACCAGGCGCAGGTTGGCCTCGATCATCTCGCGCTTGGCCAGGCGGGCCTTGGTTTCGCCCGACGACATGCGGCGGTTGATTTCCTTCAGCTGCTCGATGCTCATCATCGCCTGCTTTTGCAGGTCGGCAATCTTGCTCTGCTTTTCGATGATGGCGTACTTGAAGCGCGACAGGGTCTCGGACCAGTCCTTGCCGCTGTCGATCTCTTTCTCCACCCAGTCGAGATTGCACTCGTTGCCCGGGAAGGACTTGATGAAGTGATCGCGCTTCATGCGCACGCGGGTAACGCAGATATCCTGAATCTCGCGTTCCAGCTTGCGGATGCCGTTGACGCGCTCACGCAGCTTGTCGCACAGGCTCTCGATCTGGCGCGTGGAGAAGCGGATGCCCATGAACAGCTCGGTGATGGCTTCCTGCGCGGCGGTGTATTGCTTGCTGCCGTAACCATGCTTTTCCAGTGCGGCCAATAGTGCGTCGTAGTGTTCGCGAATCTGGGCGAAGTGGGCGAGCGCTTCCTGTTTCAGTTCTTCCAGATTGGCTTCGTTGATGGCGGCGGTGTCTTCTGCCGTCTCTTCGTCTTCTTCGTCTTCTTCGTCTTCGTCCACTTCCGCGTCGTCATCGGCCGGTTCGCTGAACTCTACTTCCGGTGCGGTTTCCGCTTCCGGGTCGATCATGGCGTCGATGATTTCGTCGATACGCAGTTCGCCGGCTTCCACCTGGCTGATCAGCGCCAGTACTTCGGCCACCGAGCCCGGGCAGGCGGACAGCGCCTGAATCATGAACTTCAGGCCTTCCTCGATGCGCTTGGCGATGACGATCTCGCCTTCGCGGGTCAGCAGCTCGACCGAGCCCATTTCGCGCATATACATGCGCACCGGGTCGGTGGTGCGGCCGAATTCGGAGTCCACCGAGGACAGTGCGGCTTCGGCTTCTTCCACGGCGTCTTCGTCTGCCACCGGCGGGGTGGCATCGGACATCAGCAGGGTCTCTGCATCCGGGGCTTCTTCGTAGACCTGAATGCCAAGGCCACCGATCATGGTGACGATGTTTTCGATCTGTTCGGCGTCGGACACATCTTCGGGCAGGTGGTCGTTGATCTCAGCGTAGGTGAGGTAACCACGTTCCTTGCCCAGCGCAATCAGCTGGCGCAGCCGTTTACGCTGCTCTTCCAGGCTCATGGGCTCGGTTGCCGGTTCGTTGTTCTGTTTTTTGGTATCGGGAGATAACGCCATTTGGTTTCCTGCTCGAAAAAAGCCGAAAAAAACAATTGATTATAACACAACCATGTGTTGCCCGTCTGGCTCAGCCGCCGGTGGGGCGGGCGCGGCGAGCAAGCAGGGTGCGCAGTAGTTGTAGCTCTTCCTGACTCAGGTGTTCATAGCCCTTGTTGGACAGTGCGGTGACCAGCTCCTGGTCGTAGCGCGCCATCAGGCGGGCAAAGCCTTGCACAAAGTTTTCCCGGTCGCGTTCGTCGGGGTTGGCAAATTCCTCCGGCTCGCGCAGCGATTCCTGCAGCACGGAGTCGATGACGGCTTCGTGTTCGCTGTGGCGGAACGACTCGGCCAGTTGCGCGCTGCTGGGCGACGCCTCGCTGGCCTGGATGCGTTCGATGATGGCGACCAGCGTTGCCATCTCGCCTTCATAAATCTGGCTTTCGCGAATATCGATATGGTGCGCCCAGTCCGGGTTCATCAGCGCCCACTTGATCTCGCGCCGTACCATCGGCGTACTCTCTGGACGGTTGGAGTCGCGTGGCAGCTGATAGTTGCGGCGGCCCTTGCGCTCGCTGCGCGGCCTGCCCAGCAGCATGTCCAGCTCGTCGACGTCGACCTGGGCCAGTTCGGCGAGGCGCTTTCTGATGATATAGCCCAACATGGGGGCGGCTATCTGATCAAGCAAGGGTTTGGCCTGCTTGATCAGCTCGGCGCGGCCCTCCGGCGCGGAGAGGTCGATGTCGCTGCACAGCTGGCGGATGAAGTAGGCGGACAGCGGGATGCTCTGCTCCTGCAGCGCCTGCTCGAACGCCTCGCGGCCGAACTCGCGGATATAGCTGTCCGGGTCGTGCTCCTGCGGCAGGAACAGGAAGTGCAGCGCCTTGCCGTCCACCAGCTGCGGCAGGCTGTTTTCCAGTGCGCGCCAGGCGGCTTTCTGTCCGGCCTTGTCGCCATCGAAGCAGAAATACACCTGGTCGGCATGGCGCAGCAGCTTGCGCACGTGCTCGCCGGTGGTGGCGGTGCCCAGCGTGGCCACCGCGTATTCCACGCCGTACTGTGCCAGCGCCACCACGTCCATATAGCCTTCCACCACCAGCACGGCGTTGGCGCCGCGGACGGCCTGGCGCGCCTCGTACAGGCCGTACAGCTCGCGGCCCTTTTCGAATAACGGCGTCTCGGGCGAGTTCAGGTACTTGGGTTCGCCCTTGCCGAGCACGCGGCCGCCGAAGCCGATGATGGCGCCGCGCTGGTTGCGGATCGGAAACATCACGCGATCGCGGAAGCGGTCGTAGCGGCGGCCGCTGTCCTCGGCCACGATCACCAGGCCGCTGTCCACCAGCGCGCTGTCGTTGTAGTCGCCAGCGATGGCTTCCAGGTTCTGCCAGCCATCCGGGGCGTAGCCCAGGCCGTAACGGGCGGCGATCTCGCCGGTAAGGCCGCGGCCCTTCAGGTAGGCGATGGCGTTGGGCGCGCTTTTCAGCTGCTGCTTGTAGAAGGCGGCAGCGCGGCTGAGCGCATCTTCCAGCGACAGCTGTTTGGCGCGCGCGGCACGCACCACCTCAGGGTTGGCCGCACGCTCCTGCTGCGGCACCGGCAGGCCGATGCTGTCGGCGAGGAACTTCACCGCATCGACGAAGGGCAGACCCTGGTACTCCATCACGAAGCCGATGGCGGAGCCATGCGCGCCGCAGCCGAAGCAGTGGTAGAACTGCTTGCTGGGGCTGACGGTGAAGGAGGGCGACTTTTCCTTGTGGAACGGGCAGCAGGCCATGTAGTTCTGGCCGCCCTTCTTCAGCGGGACGCAGCGATCCACCACGTCGACGATGTCGACGCGGGTCAGCAGCTGATCGATGAAGTCCTGCGGGATCATCCGCTGCGCTTAGCCGGCCAGTTTGGCCTTGATGCGCGCGGAGACGGCGCCCATGTCGGCACGGCCGGCCACCTGCGGCTTCACCGCGGCTACTACCTTGCCCATGTCCTTGGCGCCGGCGGCGCCAGTGCTGGCGATGGCGGCATCGAGGATGGCTTCGATCTCGGCTTCGCCCAGCGGCTGCGGCATGTAGTCCTGCAGCACGACCAGCTCGGCCTGCTCCTTGGCCACCAGGTCCGGGCGGTTGCCGGCCTCGTACTGGGTGATGGAGTCGCGGCGCTGCTTGACCATTTTCTCGATCACGGCGGTGACGGCGGCATCATCCAGCTCGATGCGCTCGTCCACTTCCTTTTGCTTGATGGCGGCCATCAGCAGGCGGATGGTGGCCAGGCGCTCGGCGTCGCGGGCTTTCATCGCGGTTTTCATGTCGTCGGCAATGCGGGCTTTCAGGCTCATGATCGTGTCCAGGCTAGAGGCGAAGTTGGCCGCAATGCTTGCGGCCAACGTAAATGACAAAACCGCAGGACACTCCTGCGGTTTTCTGGCGAACAGCCGTTGAAGCTTAGTACAGCTTCGGCGGCAGTTGCTGGCTGCGGATGCGCTTGTAGTGGCGCTTAACGGCAGCAGCTTTCTTGCGCTTGCGCTCAGCGGTCGGCTTCTCGTAGAACTCGCGGGCGCGCAGTTCGGTCAGCAGACCGGTTTTTTCGATTGCGCGCTTGAAGCGACGCATGGCAACTTCAAACGGCTCATTCTCTTTAACGCGGATAGTCGGCATTTAGCTGAAGTCCTTAAATTCTTTGGCTTGAGGCGAATGTCATTAACGGTTCGCCCCGAGGGAAATGACTATTGTAAACAACGTTGTAGCTTTTGTAAAAGCTACGATGCGTGGCAACGGATAAAAGTGTGCGCTGCGCATCATCCCTGACGGGAAGAGATCACCCCCTCACGTGGCGAGCTAGGTGTCGCCGAATAAAAGCGTTTAGGCATCCGTCCGGCCAGATAGGCTTCACGCCCGGCCTGGACTCCCAGTTTCATGGCCATCGCCATGCGCACAGGGTCTTGTGCGGCGGCAATGGCGGTATTCATCAGTACGCCGTCACAGCCCAGTTCCATGGCGATGGCGGCATCGGAGGCGGTGCCGACACCGGCATCCACCAATACAGGCACCTGCGATTGCTCGATGATGAGCTGCAGGTTCCACGGATTCAGAATTCCCATGCCGGAGCCGATCAGGCTGGCCAGCGGCATGATGGCGCAACAGCCGATCTGTTCCAGTTCGCGGGCGACGATCGGGTCGTCCGAGGTGTACACCATTACATCAAAGCCTTCGGCCACCAGCGTTTCGGCGGCTTTCAGCGTTTCGCGCACATTGGGGAACAGGTTGTTCGGGTCGCCCAGTACTTCGAGTTTGACCAGCCGGTGGTCGTCCAGCAGTTCGCGGGCCAGGCGCAGGGTGCGTACCGCATCCTCGGCGCTGTAGCAGCCCGCCGTGTTGGGCAGCAGTGTATACCGGTTTTTCGGCAAAAAGTCCAGCAAATTCGGCTCGTTGGCGTTCTGGCCGAGGTTCACGCGGCGAATGGCAACGGTGACGATATCGCAGCCGGAGGCATCCAGTGCTTCGGCGGTTTGCTGGAAATCCTTGTACTTGCCGGTGCCGACCAGCAGGCGTGATTGATAGCGCTTGCCGGCAATCACCAATGCATCTTGTTGCACGCTGTTGTCCCTTTTGAATATTGGTTCTGGTGTCTGTCTTAGCCGCCGCCGACGGCCACCACGATTTCCAGCGCGTCGCCATCGTGCAGCACGGTGGCGGCATGCAGGCTGCGCGGCACGATCTCGCCATTGCGTTCGATGGCAATGCGCTTGCCGCCCAGATCAAGGGCGGCAACCAGGGTGGAAAGGGTGGTGATGCTGGCGTCGAACTGGCGGCTTTCGCCGTTGAGCTGGATGGTGGGCATGTTTGTCTAGCGTCGTTCTGCGCGCTGCACCACATCCACCTGGCGAACTGCGGCCAGCACCTTTTCCAGGTGCGGCAGGTTTTCCACCTGCAGGCGGAAGTGGATGTGGATGTAGCCGTCGTTACTGTGATTGTCCTGCGTGTCCACGGTCTCGATATTGGCCGAGGCGTGCGAAATGGCGGCGGCGATATCGGCCAGCGCGCCGCGCTGGTTGAAGGCGATGATGCTGATGTTGACGCCGAACATGCGCTCTTTCTGCGCCTCCCAGCGCACTTCCAGCAGCTTGTCGGCTTCGATGCGCTGCACATTGCTGCAGTCGCTGCGATGGATCATCAGCCCCTGGTCCTTGCGGATCACGCCGACGATCTGGTCGCCCGGGATCGGGTTGCAGCAATTGGACAGGTGGATGCCGCCGCTCTCGTTGCCGCGCACCGCGATCGGGCCGATGCTCTGTTCGCCCGGTTGCTGGCCGGACAGCTCCAGCAGCTTGCGCGCCACCACTGCGGCCAACTGTTTGCCGGTGCCGATGTCGATCAGCACGTCGTTGAAGCGGCGGTTGTGCTCGCCCAGCTTGCGCATCAGCGCGTCTTCCAGCTCGGGGGTGAGTTCCAGCTCGAACGGCGACAGCGCGCTGGCGGCCTGGCGCAGCAGCTTCTGCCCCAGCAGGACTGCATCCTGCTGTTGCAGGGTTTTCAGGTAGTTGCGGATGCCGGAGCGCGCGCGGCCGCTCTGCACGAAGTTCAGCCACGACGGGTTGGGCTTGGCCTGGGTGGAGGTGATGATCTCCACCGTGTCGCCATTGCGCAGCGCGGTGCGCAGCGGCACCAGGTTGTGGTTGACGCGGGCGGCGATGCAGCGGTGGCCGACGTCGGTATGTACCGCATAGGCGAAATCCACCGGGGTGGAGCCCTGCGGCAGCACGATGATCTTGCCCTTGGGGGTGAACACGTACAGTTCGTCCGGGAACAGGTCGATCTTGATGTGTTCCAGGAACTCGACCGCGTCCTCGCTTTCCGCCTGCATGTCGAGAATGCTCTGCAGCCACTGGTGGGTGCGCTGCTTGGCGGCATCGATACTGGCGTCGCCGGACTTGTACATCCAGTGCGAGGCAATACCGGCCTCCGCCACTGCGTTCATTTCGCGGGTGCGGATCTGCATTTCCACCGGCGTGCCGAACGGGCCGAACAGGGTGGTGTGCAGGCTCTGGTAGCCATTGCCCTTGGGAATGGCGATGTAATCCTTGAATTTGCCCGGAATCGGCTTGTACAGGCTGTGCAGCGCGCCCAGCGCCAGGTAGCAGCTGGGGTTGTCCTTGACGATGATGCGGAAGCCGTAAATGTCCAGCACCTCGGAAAACGACAGGTGTTTTTCCTGCATTTTCTTGTAGATGCTGTAGAGATTCTTTTCGCGGCCCTTGATGGTGGCCTCGATATTGGACTCCACCAGCCGCTGGCTGACGGCGCGCAGGATCTTGTCCACCACTTCGCGGCGATTGCCACGGGCGGCGCGTACCGCCTTGGACAGCACCTGGTAACGGTGCGGGTACAGGTGCTTGAACGCCAGATCCTGCAGCTCGCGGTAGACCCGGTTCAGGCCGATGCGGTTGGCGATCGGTGCGTAGATTTCCAGCGTTTCCAGCGCGATGCGCTGGCGCTTGTCCTCGCGCATGGCGTCCAGCGTGCGCATATTGTGCAGCCGGTCCGCCAGTTTGACGATGATGACGCGGATGTCGCGTGCCATCGCCAGCACCATCTTGCGGAAGTTCTCCGCCTGCGCGGTTTCCTTGCTCTGGAATTCCAGCTTTTCCAGCTTGGACAAGCCGTCGACCAGGTCGGCGATGGTGCGGCCGAACTGCTCCACCAGTGTCGGCTTGGTGACGCCGGTGTCTTCCAGCACGTCGTGCATCAGCGCTGCGGCCAACCCCTGGGCATCCAGCCGCCATTCGCTGAGCATGCTGGCCACCGCCAGCGGGTGGGTGATGTAGGGTTCGCCGCTCTTGCGGGTCTGTCCCTCGTGCGCTTCGCGGGCGGTCTCGAACGCCTGCCGCAGCAGCTGCACGTCTTCCGGCTTCAGATACTGCGCCGCCGCCTCGAACAGGGCCGCCGCCTCGGCTTCGACGAGGGCGTGGTAGTCAATGGCGGCGGTTTCCGTGCTCATGAAGCAGATCAGCTCTTGGTGCGGGTCAGCACTTCGCTGCCAACGTGGCCGTCGGCGATTTCTTTCAGCGCCACGACGGTCGGCTTGTTGCGGCCTTGTTCCACGAAGGAGGTGGCGCCGGAAGCGATCTGGCGCGCGCGGTAGGCGGCAGCCAGGGTCAGATCGAAACGGTTCTGGATGCGTTCCAGGCAATCGTCAACAGTGATGCGGGCCATGATGAATCTCACTTACAAGAATGGACAAACGATAAGGGATTGCACGCGCCGGATAAAGCCCTAGCGCGGCGATTGCATCGCGGCGATGGCATCGCCGTGACGCGACAACTGCTTGCCGGCCTGCAGGCGCTGGCAGCGGATGACGCTGATCAGGTCCTGGCGGGCTGTGGCGAAGTCATCGTTGACGATCACGTAGTCGTAATCGGCAACCAGGTCGATTTCGGCGCGGGCTTCGGACAGGCGGCGGGCGATCACCTCCTCGCTGTCGGTGGCGCGGCCGCGCAGGCGGCTTTCTAGGACTGCGATCGACGGCGGCAGGATGAACACCGCCACCGCGTCCGGGAACACCTTGCGCACCTGGCGCGCGCCCTGCCAGTCGATTTCCAGCAGCACGTCGTGGCCTGCGGCCAACCTTTCGCGCAGCCAGCGGGCGCTGGTGCCGTAGTAGTTGCCGTACACCTCGGCGTACTCCAGGAAATCGCCCTCGGCGATCATGCCCTCGAAGCGGCTGCGCTCGACAAAGTGGTAGCTCTTGCCGTCCACCTCGCCCTCGCGCGGCGCGCGGGTGGTGTACGACACCGACAGCTCGACGCCGGGTTCGGCCTGGAGCAGTGCGGCGACCAGCGAGGTCTTGCCGGCGCCGGAAGGGGCGACCACGATGAAAATCGTGCCTTGAGCTTGCGACATGAAACGGATCCCGAAACTGACTGAGCAATATTTCAGGATACCACAAGCCCTGCACACGATTAAAGCCGCGCCACCGGTGGTCAAGGCAAACCACAAACAAGCGTTTCAGGGTAGAATCGCGCGTTTTTCAACATGTTACGTCCGTTGCGAGGACGAGGGAGCGCACAAGATGCTGCTGGAAAGCTTTTTCAAGCTTAAAGAGCACGGCACCGACGTTAAGACCGAGGTGATCGCCGGCTTTACCACCTTCCTGACGATGGCCTACATCGTCATCGTCAACCCGGCCATCCTGTCGATTACCGGCATGGATTTCAATGCCGTGTTTGTCGCCACCTGCCTGGCCGCCGCGCTGGGCACCGGCATCATGGGCCTGGTGGCCAACTACCCGATCGCGCTGGCGCCGGGCATGGGCCTGAACGCCTACTTCACCTTCACCGTGGTGAAAGGCATGGGCGTGCCGTGGCAGGCCGCACTGGGGGCGGTGTTCATCTCCGGCATCGTGTTCCTGATCGTAAGCCTGTTCAAGGTGCGGGAAGCCATCGTCAATGCCATTCCGCAATCGCTGAAGTTCGCCATTTCCGCCGGCGTCGGCCTGTTCCTGGCCATCATCGCGCTGAAGAACGCCGGCGTGGTGGTGGATCACCCGGCCACCCTGGTGACGCTGGGCGATCTGCACGACCCGCGCGTGCTGCTGGCCATTCTCGGCTTCTTCCTGATCGTGGCGCTGGAATACCGCCGCGTGCATGGTTCCATCATCATCGGCATCCTAACCGTGACTGCGCTGTCCATCATCCTGGGCCTGTCCAAGTTTGAAGGTGTGGTGGCAGCGGTGCCGAGCATGGCGCCGACCTTCCTGCACATGGACCTGAACGGCGCGCTGACCGCCGGCTTGCTGGGCGTGATCTTCGTGTTCTTCTTCGTCGACCTGTTCGACACCACCGGCACCCTAGTGGGCGTGTCGCACCGCGCCGGCCTGCTGGACAAGGATGGCAAGCTGCCGCGCCTGAAGCGCGCGCTGATGGCCGATTCGGTAGCGATCACCGCCGGCGCAGTGATGGGCACGTCCTCCACTACCGCCTACATCGAATCCGCCGCCGGCACCGCCGTCGGTGGCCGCACCGGCCTCACCGCCGTGGTGGTGGCGATCCTGTTCCTGGCCTGCCTGTGGATTTCGCCGCTGGCCAAGACCGTACCGGCCTACGCCACCGCACCGGCGCTGTGCTACGTGGCGGTGCTGATGACCCGTGGCCTGGCCGAGATCAACTGGGACGACCTGACCGAGTCGGCACCGGCGGTGATGACCGCGGTGGCGATGCCGTTCACCTTCTCCATTGCCGACGGTATCGCCTTCGGCTTCATCAGCTATGCTGCGATCAAGATCCTGGCCGGCCGCTTTGCCGACCTGAAGCCGGCGGTACTGGTGATCGCCGCGCTGTGGGTCGTGAAACTGGCGATGTTCTAAGGTAGCAAGATGGAAAACCTCAGCAATCTGGATTACGCCAGCTATCTCAAGGGCTGGATCCGCACCGTGCCGAACTGGCCGCACGACGGGGTGATGTTCCGCGACATCACGCCGCTGCTGCAGAACCCCAAGACCTTCCGCATGCTGATCGACGTGTTCGTGCACCGCTACATGGGCGAGAACATCGACATGGTGGCGGGGCTGGACGCGCGCGGCTTCATCATCGGCTCGGTGCTGGCCTACGAGCTGAACGTCGGCTTCATTCCCATCCGCAAGAAGGGCAAGCTGCCCTACACCACGGTGGAGGAGGAGTACGAGCTGGAATACGGCAACGCCACGGTGGAAATGCACACCGACGCCTGCAAGCCGGGCGAGCGCGTGGTGCTGGTGGACGACCTGATCGCCACCGGCGGCACCATGATGGCCGGCTACAAGCTGCTGCAGCGCATGGGCGCGGAGGTGGTGGAAACCGCCGCCATCATCGAGCTGCCGGAGCTGGGCGGCGGCCAGCTGATGCGCGATGCGCAGGTGCCGCTGTTCACCGTGTGCACCTTCGACGGGCTGTAAGCCAGTCTGGCTGGGTAACAAAGGCGCTGCCACGGCAGCGCCTTTTTTTGCGGCCAACCTTGTTACAGCCGGAAGCGCGCCAGCAGCGCCTGCAGCTCGTCCGCCAGCCGGCGCAGCTCGCCCACCGCGCTGTTGGCGTGCTGCAGCGAGGCATCGGTGTCGTCGGTCATGGCGTGGATGTGCTCGATGTGGTGCGCGATCTCGCGGCTGGCGGCGGATTGCTCGGCGGTGGCGTGGGCGATGTCGGTGACGGTGCCGAGCACGCCGCGGTTATGTTCGCGGATCTGCTCAATGGCGCCGGCGGCGCGCTCGGCCAGCGTCACGCCGTTTTCCACCTGCAGGATGGCGGCATCCATGCTGCCGGCGGCGCTGGCGGTTTCCTCCTGGATCTGGCGGATGCTGGCGGCGATTTCCACCGTGGCGCCGGCGGTGCGCTCGGCCAGCTTGCGTACCTCGTCGGCCACCACCGCGAAGCCGCGGCCCTGCTCGCCGGCGCGCGCCGCCTCGATGGCGGCGTTCAGCGCCAGCAGATTGGTCTGCTCGGCGATGTCCTTGATCACCTGCACGATGCCGCTGATCTGGGCGGAGCGATTTTCCAGATGATCCAGCACGCTGCCGACGCTGCGGATGGTGTCGGCGATGCGGCCGATCTCGCGCGCGGTGCTGTGCACGCTGTCCGCCACCTGTTCCGCTTCGTCGCCGGCGTCGTGCACCGCGCGTTCGGCCTGGTTGGCGGCCTCGGCGATGCGACCGATGCTGCTGGACAGCTGCGCCACGCTGCTGGCGGTGGAGGTGGCGGCACGCGCCTGCTGCCCGGAGTGTTGGCTGATGTCCGCGGTTTCGCTGCCCAGCGCCGCCACCGCGTCGTGCACCTGGTGGGTGCGCTCGCGCACCTCCAGCAGCATCTGCCGCAGCGACTGGCTGAAGCGGTTGAAGGCGCCGGCGGAGGCGCCGATCTCGTCGTGGCCGCTGATCTGCAACTGGCGGGTGAGGTCGCCGTCGCCGCTGGACAGCTCGGACAGCGCGCTCTGCAGCCGGCCCAGCGGGGTGATCAGCCGTCCCAGCAGCAGCCCCAGCGCCAGCAGGATGACGGGCAGCGCCGCCAGGCTCAGCAGCGCCGACTTGATGATGGCGGCGCGGGTGTCGGCAAAGGCGCTGTGCTGCGGGATGGAGATGCGTAGCGCCCAGGCATGGGCGGTGCGGCCAACCTGTATCGGCTGGATGAAGTGCAGCATGTCAGCGCTGCGGTAGTCGAAGGATTGACCGGCGCGAATCGCCGCCCTGGCGGCCTGTGGCAGCGTGTTGTCGGCCTTGCCGACCGCGCTCTTGTCCGGCGCGCCCAGCACCAGGCCGCTGTTGGCGTAGATGGTCATGTAGCCGTCGCCATACGGCCGCACCGCGCTGGCCAGCTGCTGCAGCTGCCCCAGCGCCATGTCCAGGCCGGCGACGCCGACGAACTGGCCGCCGCGCAGCACCGGGTAGGACAGGGTGGCCATCAGCACCTTGATGTCGCGGTCCTCGTACGGCTCGGTCAGCACCGGCCGGCGCAGGCTCTTGGGGCCGGCGTAGTACTCGTCGCCATCGACATTGTCGGCGCCCCACACCACACCCTGCTGGCCTTCCTTGCGGTACCAGTAGGCGCCGGCGCGGCCGTTGGCGCCGTTTTCCGCCTTGCCGGCCAGCTCGGCATCGCGCTGGTCCAGGCTGTTGGGCTCCCACAGGCTGAAGATGCCCACCGCTTCCGGGTGCTGCGGCAGCAGCGCGCGGGTCTGCGCGCTGGCCAGCTGCCGCGGTTGCGGCGCGCCGCTGTCCGGCAGCGCCTGCATGGCGGCGGCCAAGCCTTCCACCGCGGTGTAGCTGCGTTCCAGCAGCATGCTCAGCTTGTTGGCCTCGCCCTGCGCCTGGGTGCGCGCCTGTTGCAGGACGCTGTCTTCGGCCTGGCGCAACGCCAGCCAGCTGTTCAGGCCGGTGATGGCGGCAAAGCCGATCAGTACCAGCAGGCCGGCCCCTGTCAGCAGCTTGGCCTTGATACTCTTGGGCATGCTGTTTCTCCGTGTTTAATTTAATCAATACCCGTGTCTGTCTCGCTGCCGTCGCAGCCGGATTTGTGACCTTTTCAGGTCTTTGTTGTAATTGTTTGATCAAATAATGGTAAACGCGGGCGGGTTTTCAGCAAAGCGCTATGTTGATGTTTAAAAAAATAAAAGCCCCGTGCGGGGCTTTTGTGGTTTTCTGGCCGGCGGCGGCAATCAGCTGGTGCGGGTGATATTGGCACCAACGCCGTTGAGCTTGGCTTCGATGTGCTCGTAGCCGCGGTCCAGGTGATAGATGCGGTCGACCGTGGTTTCCCCCTCGGCGGCCAGGCCGGCGATCACCAGGCTGGCGGAGGCGCGCAGGTCGGTGGCCATCACCGTGGCGCCGGACAGCTTGTCCACGCCCTTGACGATGGCGGTGTTGCCTTCCACCTCGATGCTGGCGCCCATGCGGTTCAGTTCCGGCACGTGCATGAAGCGGTTCTCGAAGATGGTTTCGGTCATCACCGCCGCGCCGTCGGCGATGGTGTTCAGCGTCATCATCTGCGCCTGCATGTCGGTGGGGAAGCCCGGGTGCGGCATGGTGCGCACGTTGACCGCTTTCGGCCGGCGTTTCATGTCCAGCGAGATCCAGTCGTCGCCGCATTCGATGATGGCGCCGGTTTCCGCCAGCTTGTCGAGGATCACGTCCATGGCGCGCGGTGCGGCATTGCGCAGCACCACGTGGCCCCGGGTCATGGCACCGGCCACCAGGAAGGTGCCGGCCTCGATGCGATCCGGCATCACCGCGTATTCGGCGCCGTGCAGGCGCTCCACGCCTTCCACCACCATCTTGTCGCTGCCGATGCCCTGGATGCGGGCACCCATTGCCACCAGGCAGTTGGCCAGATCCACCACTTCCGGTTCGCGCGCGGCGTTTTCCAGGATGGTGGTACCGTCCGCCAGCGCGGCGGCCATCAGCAGGTTCTCGGTGCCGCCGACGGTGACCATGTCCATCACGATGTGCGCGCCACGCAGGCGCTTGGCCTTGGCTTTCACGTAGCCGTGCTCGATGGAGATCTCGGCACCCATGGCCACCAGGCCCTTGATGTGCTGATCCACCGGGCGGCTGCCGATGGCGCAGCCGCCGGGCAGCGACACGGTGGCTTCGCCGTAGCGCGCCAGCATCGGGCCCAGCACCAGGATGGAGGCGCGCATGGTTTTCACCAGCTCGTACGGCGCCACCAGGGTGTCCAGGCTGGCGGCGGTGATTTCCACTTCCTGCACGTTATCGGTCATCACCCGTACGCCCATGCCTTGCAGCAGCTTCTGGGTGGTGAACACGTCGCGCAGCATCGGCACGTTGGAGAGTTTCAGGGTGTCGGCCGTCAAGAGGCCGGCACACAGGATGGGCAGCGCGGCGTTCTTGGCGCCGGAGACGCGGATTTCGCCGTTGAGCGGGCCAGTGCCGCCCTGGATGACCAGTTTGTCCATTATCCGATTCAGCCTTGTTGTTGTGCCCACTCTTCCGGGCTCAGCGTTTTCATCGACAGTGCATGGATTTCCGCACGCATGCGGTCGCCCAGCGCCTTGTATACCAGTTGATGACGCTGGACGCGATTGCGGCCGGAAAATTCCGGGCTGACGATCACGGCGTCGAAATGGGTGCCGTCGTCGCCGTTGACCTGGATGAAGTCACAGGGCAGGCCGGCGCTGATGACGTCCTGGATGTAAGTTGCACTAACCATGGCAGTATCCTGTCTGAAAGCTATTGTTGTCGGCGCGCGGCGTGGCGCCGCGCGGCCGGATATAACGTCGTTACTGGCGTAATTTGTAACCGCTGCGCAGCAAATGCAAGGCCCAGGCGGACAGCAGCACGAAGCTGCCGCCCACTACCGCGGCGGCCAGCCACGGCGACACGTCGGCCTGGCCGAAGAAGCCGTAGCGGAAGCCGTCGATCATGTAGAACACCGGATTCAGGTGCGACACGGCCTTCCACAGCGGCGGCAGGCTGGTGATGGAATAGAACACGCCGGAGAGGAAGGTCAGCGGCATGATGATGAAGTTCTGGAACGCCGCCAGCTGGTCGAACTTGTCGGCCCAGATGCCGGCGATGATGCCCAGCGTGCCCAGCACGCCGCAGCCCAGCATGGCGAATACCAGCACCCACAGCGGGTTGGCCGGCACGGGCAGGCCGAACCAGGCGGTGATCAGCAGCACGCCGCTGCCCACCACCATGCCGCGCACCACCGAGGCCAGCAGGTAGGCGCCGAAGAATTCCAGCGCCGACAGCGGCGGCAGCAGCAGGAACACGATGTTGCCGGTGATCTTGGACTGGATCAGGCTGGACGAGCTGTTGGCAAACGCGTTTTGTGCCATGGTCATCATCGCCAGGCCGGGAATCAGGAACGCGGTGTAGCTCACCCCCGGGTAGGCTTCCACGTGGCGCGACAGCACATGCGAGAAGATCAGCTGGTACAACAGCGCGGTCAGCACCGGTGCCGCCACGGTCTGGAACGCCACTTTCCAGAAGCGCAGGATCTCTTTCTTGAACAGGGTCATGAAGCCTTGCATCAGTTCTTTGCTCCGTTCATCAGTTCCACGAACACCTGTTCCAGGTCGGTCTCGTGCACCGACAGCTCGCGTACTTCCACGCTGGCGAGGCGCAATTCACGCAGCACTTCTTCCAGCCGGCCGATTTCCGGCAGGGTGAGAATGTGGCGGCCGTCGCTTTCGCGTGCCTGGAAGCTTGCGGCCAACGTTGCCGGCAGCGGCGCGGCGAGTTTCAGCGCGATCTCGCGGCTGGCGCTGCGCGACAGCAGCTTGTCCTTGGCTTCCAGCGCGATCAGGCGGCCCCTTTTCATCATCGCGATGCGGCTGCACAGCGCTTCGGCTTCTTCCAGGTAGTGGGTGGTGAGCACGATGGTGTGGCCGGCGTCGTTCAGCTCCTGCACGAAGGCCCACAGGCTCTGGCGCAGTTCCACGTCCACACCGGCGGTGGGTTCGTCCAGCACGATTACCGGCGGGCGGTGCACCAGCGCCTGCGCCACCATCACCCGGCGTTTCATGCCGCCGGACAGCGCGCGCATATTGGTGCTGGCCTTGTCGGTGAGGCCGAGCTTGAACAGCAGCTCGTCGATCCAGGCATCGTTGTTGCGGATGCCGAAGTAGCCGGACTGGAAGGCGAGCGTTTCGCGCACGGTGAAGAACGGGTCGAACACCAGTTCCTGCGGCACCACGCCCAGCTGCATGCGCGCGGCACGGGTGGCGCGCACCGCGTCGTGGCCCATGATGCGGATGTGGCCGCTGTCCGGGCGGGACAGCCCGCCCATGGCGGAAATCAGGGTGGTCTTGCCGGCGCCGTTGGGGCCGAGCAGGGCGAAGAACTCGCCGTGTTCTACGGTAAAGCTGATGTCATCCAGGGCCTGCAAGCTACCGAAACGCTTGCTGACCGACTCGATGCTGATCGCGTGACTCATGCTGTGATCTGGCTGTCGAAGCGGGAAAGCCGGGCAGTATACGCGAATCAGTTGTCCGCTGCAGGGGCATCTAGCCAGCAGTTATCGCGGAAAACCCCGACAAAATAAGGGCTTAACAGGCTTTCCACATGCTGGTGAACAGTGTGGTCTTGCATATTGATCATCCAGCTGTGGCACAGCCCGCCGTACAGCGAGTGCAGGCCCAGCGCGGCCAGCCGCGGCTGCACGCCGTCGCGCAGCTGGCCGGCGCGCTGCGCCTCCTCCAGCACCTGCTGCAGCTTGGCCTGTTTTTCCAGGTTCCAGCTGATCTGCTCCAGCAGCAGCGGCGCCATTTCGCCCACCTGCTCGCAGCCGATGTGGTGGATGGCGCAGATGCGGCGCAACCGCTCGTCGTCGCGCACCATCTCGAACAGCGCGATGGCATGGCGCCACAGCCGGGCGGCCGGCGAATGGCGCTGGTCCTGCAGCATGCCTTCCATCTCTTCCAGCTCCGGCTTGATGCGGTCGCAGATGGCGGTGAACAGGTCCAGCTTGTTGCTGAAGTGCCAGTAGATGGCGCCGCGGGTGAGTCCGGCGGCGGTGGCGATGTCGGCGAGCGAAGTCGCCGCCACGCCCTGCTCGTGGAACACGCGCTCGGCGGTGTCCAGCAGCAGTTGGCGGGTTTGTTCGGCTTCTTCTCTAGTCTTGCGGGCCATGATAGCAGTGGGGTTTTTGCGGCGGGCGTAAGCATAGCGGCAAACCGCCGGGCGCGCAGCCGCCTTGTTTACATACGTACATGAATGTATGTATTATCCGCCGTTATTGCCGGGCTGACAATGTCCTTTTTGTCACTACCGGGCCATGCAATGCATTTGGTATGTTGTGGCGCACCTGCGCCAGCCATGCCGATAGCAAGCGCGTAAGCTACTGTGAACATGTCTGCCGCTGCTGGCCCGCTCGGGCGACAGCTTGGCCGCACTACTGAATTTCCCAGTTACAACGACAATACGCAGCATCAGGACCTTCACCCATCAAGGAGCCTTTCGTGATAACCATCAAGCCTCGACACACGCTTGCCCTCGTGCCCCTGGCCGTACTGCTGGCAGCCTGCGGCCAACAGCAGGCCGAACACGCCGGTGCCGGCGGCAATATGCCGCCGATGCCGGTCAGCGTAGTGGAAATGAAGCCGGCCGACGTGCCGGTCACCACCGAATATGTGGCCCAGACCAGCGGTTCGCGTGAAGTGGAAGTGCGCGCCCGCGTGTCCGGCATCCTGCAGAAACGCGCCTATACCGAGGGCGCGGCGGTGAAGGCCGGCGAGCTGCTGTTCCAGATCGACCAGGCGCCATACCAGGCGGCGGTAGAGCAGGCGGCGGCGGCGCTGAAGCTGGAAGACGCCAAGCTGATCCGCGCACAGCAGGATTACGACCGCGTGCTGCCGCTGTTCAAGGAAAACGCCGTCAGCCAGAAAGACCGCGACGACGCGGTGGCGGCGCTGGCCAGCGCCAAGGCCTCGGTGGCGGCATCGCGCGCGGTGCTGAAAACCGCGCAGATCAACCTGGACTACACCCGGGTGACGGCGCCGATTTCCGGCATCACCAGCGCCGAGGTGCGTTCCGAGGGTAGCCTGGTGCAGGCCGGCGAAGGCAGCCTGCTGACCAAGATCTCGCAGCTGGACCCGATCTACGTGAAGTTCTCGCTGTCCGACAACGACGTGCTGAAGAGCCAGAAGCTGTCCGGCGAGGGCAAGCTGCGCCTGCCGGCCGGCAACCGCTACACCGTGTCGCTGAAACTGCCGGACGGCAGCCAGTACGGCCGCGACGGCGTGATCGATTTTGCCGACCGCGTGATCGACCCGGCCACCGGCACCTCGGCGGCGCGCGCCACTTTTGCCAACCCGCAGAACCAGCTGCGCGCCGGCCAGTTCGTGCGCGTGGAGCTGAAAGGCGCGGTGCGCGTCGGCGCGCTGGTGGTACCGCAGCAGGCGGTGCTGTCCACCCAGCAGGGCAAGCTGGTGTGGGTAGTGGGCAAGGACAACAAGGTGGAACCGCGTCCGCTGCAGTTGGCGGATACGCCGGCGGCCAACGGTGGCTTCATCGTGGAGAGCGGGCTGAAGGCCGGCGACAAGGTGATCGTGGATAACCTGATCAAGCTGCGTCCGGGCGCTGCCGTGGCACCGCAGGCTGCCAAGGCCGCCGCTTCGGCGCCGGCGCAAGGCTAAGGCGGGGGAGCTCACACTATGTTCTCAGCCTTTTTCATCCGCCGGCCGATCTTCGCGTCGGTGCTGTCCATCGTCATCGTGCTGGCCGGTTTCTTCGGCATGCGCGCACTGCCGATCGAACAGTACCCGCAGATCGTGCCGCCGTCGGTGGCGATTACCACCGCCTACCCGGGCGCCTCGGCCGAGGTGATCGCCGAAACCGTGGCCTCGCCGCTGGAGCAGGCCATCAACGGCGTGGACGACATGCTGTACCTGCAGTCGTCCAGCGCCAGTAACGGCCGCCTCACGGTCACCGTCACCTTCAAGATCGGCACCAACCCCGATCAGGCCGCCATCAACGTCAACAACCGCGTGCAGTCGGCGCTGTCCACCCTGCCGGAAGAAGTGCGCCGCCAGGGCGTGAACGTGCGCAAGCAGGCGGCCACCTTCCTGCAGGTGGTGGCGCTGTACTCGCCGGACCAGCGCTTCGACACCCTGTTCATGAGCAACTACGCGCTGCTGAACGTGGTGGACGAGCTGAAGCGCATTCCGGGCGTGGGCCAGGTCACCAACTTTGCCGGCCAGGATTACGCGATGCGCATCTGGCTGAAGCCGGATCGCCTGGCGCAGCTGGGCATGACGCCCAGCGACGTGGCCAAGGCGATCCGCGAGCAGAACGCGCAGTTCGCCGCCGGCAAGATCGGCGCCACGCCGACCGAGGGCAAGCCTGACTTCACCTACACCATCACCACCAAGGGCCGCTTCACCGACGTTGCCGAGTTCGAGAACATCATCCTGCGCGCCGGCAGCGAAGGCGCCAAGGTGCGGCTGAAGGATGTGGCGCGGGTAGAGCTGGGCGCGCTGTCCTACGACTTTTTCGGCAAGTACAACGGCAAGTCCACCATCCCTATCGGTATCAACCTGGCGCCGGGCGCCAACCAGCTGGATACCGCCAAGGCAGTGGAAGCCAAGATGCTGGAGCTGTCCGGCCGCTTCCCGCAGGGGCTGTCTTATACCATTCCGTACGACACCACCCGCTTCGTGGAAGTGTCGATCGAAGAGGTGGTGAAGACGCTGGGCGAGGCGATGGTGCTGGTGTTCGCCGTGGTATACCTGTTCCTGCAGAACTGGCGCGCCACGCTGATCCCGGGCCTGGCGGTGCCGGTGTCCATCGTCGGTACCTTTGCCGGCATGTACCTGCTGGGCTACTCCATCAACACCCTGACGCTGTTCGGCATGGTGCTGGCGATCGGTATCGTGGTCGATGACGCCATCGTGGTGTTGGAGAACGTCGAGCGCATCATGATGCAGGAGGGCAAGCCGCCATACGAGGCCACCCTGCAGGCGATGAAGGAAGTCAGCGGCCCGGTGGTGGCCATCGTGCTGGTGCTGTGTGCGGTGTTCATCCCGGTGGCCTTCCTCGGCGGTATCGCCGGCGAGATGTATCGCCAGTTCGCCATCACCATCGCCATCTCGGTGACCATCTCCGGCATCGTGGCGCTGACGCTGACCCCGGCGCTGTGCGCGCTGATGCTCAAGCCGGAGCACCAGCACAGCAACCGCTTCTTCGAGGCCTTCAACCGCTTCTTCGACCGCCTCACCAGCCGCTACAGCAGCGGCGTGGCCTTCCTGCTGCGTCGCGCGGTGCTGGCGATGGTCATCTTCGGCGTGCTGATCGGCAGCTCGGTATGGCTGTTCAAGCTGGTGCCGTCGTCGCTGGCGCCGGAAGAAGACCAGGGCTACGTGATCGCCGCCACCATCCTGCCGGACGGTGCCGCCATCAACCGCACGCTGGGGGTGATGAACAGCTTCGACAAGCAGATTGCGGCCAACCCGGCAGTGAAGGACGTGATGAGCTTTGCCGGCTTCGACATCCTGTCCGGCTCCAACCGCAGCAACACCGGGGTGACCTTCATCACCCTCAAGCCGTGGGGCGAGCGCCATGCGCCGGGCCTGTCGGCGCAGGCGGTGGTGGGTGACGTATTCGGCAAGGGCATGCGCGTGCCGGAAGGCCTGGTGCTGGCATTCAACCCGCCGCCGATCTCCGGCATGTCGTCCACCGGCGGTTTCGAGGCCTACCTGCAGAACCGTGCTGGCGCCTCTTCCGGCGAGCTGGCCGGCCTGGCGCAGAAGCTGATGATGGCGGCGAGCAAGCGGCCGGAACTGGCCGGCGTGCAGACCACCTTCTCTGCCAACGTGCCGCAGCTGAACGTGCAGCTGGACCGCGACAAGGCCAAGGCGCTGGGCGTGGCGGTGAGCGATGTGTTCGACGCCATGAGCAGCACCTTCGGCTCGCTGTACGTCAACGACTTCAGCAAGTTCGGCCGCATCTTCACCGTGCAGCTGCAGTCCGAGGCCAGCTATCGCGACAGCGTGGCCGACCTGGCCAATGTGTTCGTGCGTTCCAGCAGCGGGCAGATGGTGCCGCTCACCTCGCTGGTGAGCGTGCAGCAGACCACCGGCCCGGAAATCGTCGAGCGCTATAACGCCTTCCCGTCCGCCAAGTTCGTCGGCGGCCCGGCACCGGGCTACAGCTCGGGCCAGGCGCTGGCGGCAATGGAGCAGGTGGCGCAGGAAGTGCTGCCCGACGGCTACACCCTGGCGTGGACCGGCTCGGCGTTCCAGGAAAAATCCACCGGCGGTTCCTCGTCGATGGTGTTCGTGGTGGCGCTGGTAATGGTGTTCCTGATCCTGGCGGCGCAGTACGAGCGCTGGAGTCTGCCGATCGCGGTGCTGACCGCGGTGCCGTTCGCGGTGTTCGGTGCGCTGCTGGCCACCTGGCTGCGCGGCCTCGCCAACGACGTGTACTTCCAGGTGGCGCTGGTGACGCTGATCGGCCTGGCGGCGAAGAACGCCATTCTGATCGTGGAATTCGCGGTGCTGAAGATGGAAGAAGGCATGGCGCTGGGGCAGGCGGCGATCGAGGCCGCCAAGCTGCGCTTCCGCCCGATCGTGATGACCTCGCTGGCCTTTATCCTGGGTTGCGTGCCGCTGGCCATTTCCAGCGGTGCCGGCTCCGCCAGCCGCCACGCCATCGGTACCGGCGTGATCGGCGGCATGTTGGCCGCAACCTTCATCGCCGCGCTGTTCATCCCGCTGTTCTTCAAACTGATCATGCAATTGAGTCAAGGCAAGCAGAAACAGGAAGGAGCCGACCATGACGCCTAAACATGCCCTGATGCCGCTAATGGTGGCGCTGGCGCTGTCCGGCTGCGCCGCGGTGGGCCCGGATTACCAGCGCCCGGCGCTGGAACTGCCGGCCGGCCAGCAGGTGGCCAAGGTGGATGCCCGCTGGTGGCAGAGCTTTGGCGACAGCCAGCTGGATGCGCTGATCGACGAGGCGCTGCGCTACAACCGCGACCTGCAGCAGACCGCGGCGCGGGTGGAAGAGGCGGCGGCGGCGCTGGGCAGCGCCCGCGCCAGCCAGCTGCCGCGCGTGGACGCCAAGCTCGGCAGCACGCGTACCCAGAGTTCGGAATACAGCAGCGCCGCCGGCGCGCTGTACAGCTACCACCAGGCCGGGCTGAGCGCCAGCTGGGAGCTGGACCTGTGGGGCAAGCTCGCCCGCCAGCGCGAGGCCGCTGCGGCCAACCTGGCGGCCAGCGAGTACAGCCTGGCGGCAGCGCGGCTGTCGCTGGCGGCGCAGGTCAGCAATGCCTACTTCCAGCTGCTGGCCTTCGACGCCCAGCTGGCGGCGGCGCAGGCCACGCTGAAGGGGCGCGAGGACAGCTTCATGCTGCGCCAGAAGCGCTTCAACGGCGGCATGACCTCGGAGCTGGAACTGAAGCAGGCCGAGGCCGAGCTGGCCTCGGCGCAGGCGGCGGTGCCCAAGCTCAGCCAGGCGGTGGACAAGAGCGAACACGCGCTGGCGGTGCTGCTCGGCCGCTCGCCGCGTGATCTGCTGCAGGCGCCGAGCCGCGGCAAGCCGCTGGAGCGGCTGGCCGAAGCGCCGAGCGTGCCGGGCGATCTGCCGTCCGACCTGCTGCTGCGCCGCCCGGACATCGCCGCGGCCGAACAGCAGCTGATTGCCGCCAACGCCCGCATCGGCGTGGCGCGTGCCGCCTACTTCCCCAGCATCGGCCTGTCCGCCGGCATCGGCAGCGAAAGCCTGAAACTGGCGCAGCTGTTCAGCGGCCCAGCGCAGGTGTGGAACTTCGCCGGCAACCTGACGGCGCCGATCTTCAATAATGGCGCCATCGCCGCCGATGTCTCCGCCGCCACGGCGCGGCAGAAGCAGGCGCTGGCCGGCTACGAGAAGGCGGTGCAGGCGGCGTTTGCCGACACCCTGGATGCGCTCACCGCGGTGCGCGGCAGCCGCGAGACCGAACTGGCGCAGCGCAAGCAGCTGGACGCGATGCGCGAGGCGCTGCGCCTGGCGCGGCTGCGCTACGACAACGGCTACAGCAGCTACCTGGAAGTGCTGGATGCCGAGCGCAGCGTGTTCCAGCTGGAGCAGGCGCTGGCCGATGCCCGTCTGGCGCGCCTGCAGGCGGCAGTCAGCCTGTACACCGCGCTGGGTGGTGGCTGGCAGCCGGGCTGAGGCCGCGTGCTGTCGTCACACAAGCCACCGCCTGCGGTGGCTTTTTTCATGGCCGCGCTCAGGCGGCGGCAACGCGTGGCCGCCGGCGCTGCCGGCCGGCTTGCATTAATGCGCAGGCTGGAGGATGATTATCCGAGTAAATTAGTCGGATATTCGTCATGTCGAGCATTTCTACCGCGCCTGCCGCCGTGCAGGACGACAAATTCAGCAGCGAGCGCATCGACTGGCTGCAGCACTGGAGCGACAAGCTGCTGAGCTTCCGCCTGAGCCGGCCGGACGGCTTCCGCTTCGTGCCCGGCCAGTTCGCGCGGCTGGGGCATGCGCTGCCGGACGGCGGCTACGTGTGGCGCGCCTATTCCATGGTGTCGGCGCCGTGGGACGAGCACCTGGAGTTCTACTCCATCGTGGTGCCGGACGGGCAGTTCACCAGCCGGCTGGCACACTTGGGCGAGGGCGACCGCGTGCTGCTGGAGCGCAAGGCCACCGGTTTCTTCACCGCCGACCGCCTGCCGGACGGCGAGCAGCTGTGGCTGCTGGCCACCGGCACCGGGCTGGCGCCGTACCTGTCCATCCTGCAGCAGGAAGACGTGTGGCAGCGCTTCGAGCACATCGTGCTGGTGCACTGCGTGCGCGAGGCGGTGGAGCTGGCCTACCGCGACGAGATCGCCGCGCTGCGCGACCACCCGCTGCACGGCGATGCCTACGGCCACAAGCTGCAATACCTGCCGGTGGTCACGCGCGAGGCGGTGCCGGGCGCGCTGTCGGCGCGCATTCCGGCCATGCTGGCCGATGGCAGCCTGACGGCGGCCGCCGGCCTCTCCATCAGTCCGGAAGCGTCGCGTTTCATGATCTGCGGCAACCCGCGCATGGTGAAGGACACCTATGCCCAGCTGCAGCAGCTGGGCTGCCGGCTGGCCAGGTTGGCCGCACCGGGGCAGGTGGTGCTGGAAAACGGCTGGTAAGGCGTGCTATTCCACGTGTGAATTTGTATAGATAAATATGTTCGAAGCCGGCGCTGGAGAAGCGCCGGTGAATTTGTTAAAGTGCCATTCGTTTTATTGATTCGCCAATCAATAGCTTTAAGGAATAACAACGATGAAGAAGACTTTGCTCGCGCTGACCCTGCTTGGCCTCACCGCGCATACTTTTGCCGCCGATCTGCTGGAAACCGTGCAACAGCGCGGCACCCTGAAAATCGCGCTGGAAGGCACCTACCCGCCGTTCAACTTCAAGGACAAAGAGCAGAAGCTGACCGGCTTCGAAGTGGAACTGGGCGAGGCGCTGGCCAAGAAACTGAAGCTGAAGCCGGAATTCATCACCGGCGAGTGGAGCGGCCTGCTGGCCGGCCTGCAGGGCGGCAAGTTCGACGTGGTGCTGAACCAGGTGTCGATTACCGACAAGCGCAAGGAAGTGTTCGACTTCTCGGTGCCGTACACCATCTCCAGCGCCCAGCTGATCGTGCGCAAGAATGAAAACCGCGGCTTCAAGAGCCTGGCCGACCTGGCCGGCAAGAAAATGGGCGTGACCCAGGGCAGCAACTACGCCGAGATGGTGAAGGCGCAGGGCGGCATCGAGTCCAAGTTCTACCCGTCGGCACCGGAAATCCTGCAGGACCTGGCGCTGGGTCGCATCGACGCCGCCGTCAACGACAGCCTGCTGATCCCGTTCGCGCTGAAAGAAGCCAAGCTGCCGCTGAAAGCCGGCGCACCGGTGGGTGGCAGCACTTCGATGGGCATCCCGTTCGCCAAGGGCAACCCCAAGTTCAAGACCGCCATCGACGGCGCACTGAACGCGCTGTACAAGGATGGCAGCTTCAAGAAGATTTCCGTGAAGTGGTTCGGCATCGACGTGTCCAAGGCGCCGTCCGCACGCTAAAATCGGCAGCCTGACACACGCCTCCGCATGGCGCGGAGGCGTTTTTATTTGCAGACCCGGTATTAGCCGTCCGGGCAATGTCTACTGGTGGGGTAAGCAGGCATTGCACTGGTGCTGGCACGGGCGAGGAGACGATATGGACTGGCTGCAATTGGCCAAAGACGCAATGCCGGTGCTGATCCAGGGCGCCGGCCTGACGCTGTTCTTCGCCAGCATCTCCATGGTGCTGGGGCTGGTGCTGGGCTTCGTGGTGGCGCTGGCGCGCGTGGCGCGCATCCCGCTGCTGTCGCAGCTGATGGCGTTCTACGTCAGCGCCATGCGCGGCACGCCGCTGTTGGTGCAGATCTTCGTGATCTACTACGGCCTGCCGTCGGTGGGTATCGAGTTCGAGCCGGTGACCGCCGGCGTGCTGGCGCTGACGCTGAACGTGGCCGCTTACCTGTCGGAAAGCCTGCGCGGCGCCATTGCCGGCGTCGATCGCGGCCAGTGGGATGCCGCGCTGTCGCTGGGCCTGTCCTGGTGGCAGGGCATGCGCTACGTGGTGGCGCCGCAGGCGCTGCGCCTGGCGGTGCCCAGCCTGGCCAACAGCCTGATCTCGCTGATCAAGGACACCTCGCTGGTGTCGGTGATCACCGTGTCCGAGCTGATGATGAGCACCAAGGACCTGATCGCGCAGACCTTCCAGCCGCTGCCGCTGTACCTGATGGCCGCCGCCATCTACTGGGTGCTGAGTGCCGCGTTCGAGCAGGTGCAGAAGCGGGTGGAAAGCAAGCTGCACCGCGCCTACCAGCGCTGATAGGCACTTACGGCCCCGCACAGGCGGAACGCCGCGGCATGGCTTTCGCCCTACCGATTTGCGCTTGCGACCAACGTTGGCCGCAAGCTACCGACTACGGAGTTGCTGATGAAATTCGCCACCAAGGCCGTGCATGCCGGCTACGACTACCACGGCCACCAGCGCGCGCTGATGCCGCCGATCTACCAGACCTCCGCCTTCGCCCATGACGAAGTCGGCGAGCAGCTGGATTTTGCCTACTCGCGCACCGGCACGCCGACGCGCGCAGTGCTGGAGGCCAACCTGGCGGCGCTGGAAGGCGCCGCGCACGGGCTGGCGTTCGCCAGCGGCATGGCGGCGGTGGATGCGGTGCTGCGCGCCACGCTGCAGCCGGGCGACGAAGTGATCGCCGTGGCCGACCTGTACGGCGGCGCCTACCGCGTGCTGACCAAGGTGATGGCGGCGCAGGGCATCAAGGTGACCTTTGCCGACCTGACCGATGCGGCCAAGCTGGCGCCGCTGATCGGCAGCAACACCAAGCTGCTGTGGCTGGAATCACCGACCAACCCGCTGCTGAACCTGGTGGACATTGCCGCGCTGTCGGCCACCGCCCACCAGCACGGGGTGAAGGTGGCGGTGGACAGCACCTTCGCCACCCCCTACCTGCAGAATCCGCTGGCGCTGGGCGCCGATATCGTGGTGCATTCTGCCACCAAGTATCTGGGCGGCCATTCCGACGTGTTGCTGGGGCTGGTGGCGGTGAGCGATAGCGAGCTGTACAAGGCGATCAAGTTCATCCAGAACGCCGCCGGCGCGGTGCCGGGGCCGCAGGATTGCTTCCTGACCCTGCGCGGCATCAAGACCCTGGCGCTGCGCATGGAGCGCCACTGCGACAACGCGGAAAAGGTGGCCGCCTTCCTGCAGAGCCATCCGGCCATCGAGCAGGTGTTCTTCCCCGGCCTGCCGGCGCACCCGGGGCACGAGCTGGCCCGCCGCCAGATGCGCCGTTTCGGCGGCATCGTCACCGTGTACCTGAAGGACAACAGCCGCGCCGCCGCCAGCCGCATCGCCGGCAAGCTGCAGCTGTTCATGCTGGCCGAGTCGCTGGGCGGGGTGGAGTCGCTGGTCAACCACAGCTACACCATGTCGCACGGCGGCATGCCGCCGGAGCAGAAGGCGGCGCTGGGTATCCGCGACGGCCAGCTGCGCTTGTCGATCGGTATCGAGGACATCGACGACATCCTCGCCGATCTGGCGCAGGCGCTGGCGGACTGAGCCGGCGCGACGGAGCCTGTACCGAGCCATCGCCGTTTGAACAACAAGGCCACGCCCATCGGGCGTGGCCTTGTGCTTTGTGGCGGCGGCCAACGTTGGCCGCACGCGCTTACTTGCACATCGCCGTGCAGGCGTCGATGACCGAGCTAGTCCGGATGCACTGCGCTGGCCCGGGCTAAG
>NZ_JBHRXN010000012.1:60938-76023 GCF_042648525.1 Vogesella facilis | reverse complement strand
GCGGCGGCCAACGTTGGCCGCATGCTGCTTACTTGAACATCGCGGCGTTGGCGTCGATGGCCGCCAGCGCGCACTGCTCGTCGAGGTGGCCGCCCGGTGCGCCGCCGATGCCGATGGCGCCGATCACTTCGTTACCGGCCTTCAGCGGCACGCCGCCGCCCAGCAGCAGGAAGCCGGGGATGTCGGTGAGGTTGGCCGCGCCCGGGTTCTTCTGCGCGTTTTCCATCATCGCCTGGGTCGGGGCCTTGGCGGAGGCGGAGGTGAAGGCCTTGGCCTGGCTGGCGGCGATGGTGTGCGGGCCGGCATTGTCGGCGCGGGCGAAGGCTTTCAGGTTGCCGGCGCGGTCCACCACGCTGACCCCGACGTTCCAGCCCTTGGCCTGGCACTGGGCCACGGCGTCGGCGGCCAGCTTGTGGGCATCGGCCAGCGAGATGTTGCGCTCGCTCAGCGGCGCGGCGTGGGCGAGGGTGGCGGCGGTCAGCAGCAGGGCGGTGCAGGTGGTGCGGATCATGGTGAAGCTCCTGTTGGTGGTGGTGCGAGGGATGTCTGCATGGTAGGCAAACCTCGCCGCCGGCAACATTCGGTCGATTACGCCGCGGGCTCCGTAGTGCTACGGAGGCAAGGCTGGCCGCAAGCCATGACTGGTTTGCGGCCAACGTGTTTTGGTGGTGGGGAATCCGCTGCGCGGATGATGGTTGAAGTTGCCGGTTCCGCCCGGCGGACGGGCCAGGGGGCGTGCCGCCGCCCCCTCGCGACCCCGCTCGCCCCAATGGTCCGCGAAACCCCGGCAAAACAGGCCCGCGCAAGGCGCCGCTGATTCGCCGCTTGCTAATGGCGCGCGGCTCAAGCAGCGTCTTAAAACCTTGCGCAGACCTGTTTTTCCGGCGCTTCCCGTGGGGCAGTCGGGCGCTTCACAACGTTGGCCGCATGCTTTGTACCGGCTGGCCAAGCAAGGTGGTAGCTAGCTGCTTGTGTCCGCCAGCAGCACCAGGTAATGGCGGATCAGCTGTGCCAGGGTGTCCACTTCCAGCTTGGCGAACACATTGGCGCGGTAGGTTTCCACCGTGCGTGGCGACAGCGCCAGCTCGCGCGCGATTTCCTTGTTGCTCAGGCCGTCGGCGATGCGCTGCAGCACGTCCAGCTCGCGGCCGGACAAGCGTGCCAGCTTCTGCCGTGCGGCCAACGTGGCCGCCTGCCGCTCGCGGCTGCCGATGTGCTGGCGCACCGCCTTCTGCACGGTGTCGAGGAACACGTCGTCGTCCACCGGTTTCTGCAGGAATTCCACTGCGCCGCTCTTGAACGCGCGCCGGCACAGGTCGACGTTGCCGTGGCCGGTGAGCATGATCACCGGCAGGTCGCTGTCGGTGGCCAGCCGCTCCAGCACATCCAGCCCGCTGATGCCGGGCATGCGGATGTCCAGCACCACGCAGCCGATGGCGCCGCGGTCGTGGCGGGCGAGGAAGGCCAGCGGGTCGGCGTGGCCTTCGCTGCGCAGGCCGACGCTGCGCAGCAGCAGCGCCAGCGCGTCGCGCACCGCGTCGTCGTCGTCCACCAGGTAGATCAGCGGGGATTGCTGGTCGTGGTTCATGTGCTGCTCTCCGCCAGTGGCAGGCTCAGGGTGAAGCAGGCGCCGCCGGCCGGCAGGTTGGCCGCCGTGAGCTGGCCGTGCATGCCGTGCGCCAGGGTTTCGCTCAGGCTCAGCCCCAGGCCCATGCCGCCTGTGCGGGTGGTGAAGAAGGGCTGGAATAGCCGCGGCAGCACCTCGGGCGCGATGCCGGGGCCGTCGTCGCTTACCGTCAGCCGGTAGTGCGCGCCCTGTGCCTCGCCGCGCACGGCGATGCGGCCACCACGGTTGCCCAGCGCCTCGGCGGCGTTCTGCACCAGGTTGTGCAGGATCTGCTCCAGCGCCACCGGCTCGGCCTGCAGCCGCGCCTCCGGGCTGGCGTTGTGCCAGCTGAGCGCGATCCGGCGGCCGGCCAGTTCGTCGTGGCGCAGCCGCAGCAGCGATTCCAGCAGCGGTTGCGGGTCCAGCGGCGCCACGCCGCCGCCGCCGGGCTGGCTCACCATGGCGCGCAGGCGGCCGACGATGTCGGCGGCGCGCCGCGCCTGCGCCGCGCTGGTCTGCAGTGCCTGGCGCACGCTGGCGCGCTCGTCCTCGTCGTCCAGCATGCGCTCGGCGGCGCGCACATTGGCGAGGATGGCGGTCAGCGGCTGGTTGAGTTCGTGGGCGATGCCGGCGGCCATCTCGCCCAGCGTGCCCAGGCGGTTGAGGTTGGCCAGCCGCGCCTGTTCCTGCGCCTGGCGGCGCTGCGTGCGCGCCTGCAACCGCGCGCGCAGCGCGAACAGCAGCAGGCCGAGCCCGGCGGACAGCAGCAGCCAGCGTCCCCACGGCCACTCGGCCAGCGTCAGCACCCGGCGGCTGTGGAAGGCGAACGGCTGGCTGGCGGCCGGCAGGCGCTTGTCCACGCCCAGCGGCCAGCCCCACGGCACCGGCTGCGGCTGCCGCGCCAGCAGCGCCTGCTCGCCGCCCGGCAGCGCCAGGCTGATGCGCGCCAGTGCCGGCGGCCAGTCGCCGTCGGCCAGCAGGCGACGGGCGTCGATCAGCAGGCTCCAGCCGGAGCCGTCCACCAGCCAGTAGCCGCCGTTGGCGGCCGGCAGCGCCTGCGGCAGGTGGCGGCGTGCGGCCAGGCTGGCGTGCCGGCCGATGTCGGCCGGCGGCGTGCTGGTGCCCTGCCAGCCTCCGGGCTGCCAGCGGCCCATCGCCAGCAGCTGCGGCATGGCCGGGCGCAGGCCGGCCAGCAGGCGCTCGGGCGGCGGCGGCTGGTCCAGTTGCGCCAGGGTGGCCAGCACCGCGTCGTGCTGCACGGTTTTCTGGCTCAGCAGGCGGTGGGCGATGCTGGAATCCTGCAGGAAGCGTTCCTGCTGCTCGCGCAGCGCGAAATAGCCCAGCAGGGCGCCGCCCAGCGCGCAGGCCAGCAGCCAGCCGGCCAGGGCGCGGCGCAGGGAGAGGGTAGTCATGGCGGCATTATGGCACGGGGCCTAGACGGCCTTGCTCCGTAGCGCTACGGAGGCGCCGCTCAGGGCAGGTAGCGGCGGGCGATGCGGCGGGCCTCGCCGTTCTGTTGCAGCTGTGCCAGCGCATCGGCCAGCTTGTTGGCCGGTAGCGGGGCGCTGTCGCGGTTGCAGCCCAGCCAGGAGTCGGCGCGCGCCAGCGGCAGCACCTGTTTGATGTCGATGTGCTGCTGCTGCGCGTAATAGCGCGCCACCACGTCGTGTACCGCCCACAGGTCCACGGCGCGGTCCTGCAGCATCAGCAGGCTGTCGGCCGGGGTGCGGGTGGTGCTGTAGCGCAGCTTGTGTTCCTTGAGGCGGTTTTCGGCGGTGGTGCCCAGCATCACCACGATGCGCAGGCGGGCGGCGGCGGCCAGATCGCCGGGGCTGGGGGCGTTGTTCAGCGCGAACAGCCCCAGTTCGCCGCGGTGCAGCAGCCCGACCCAGCGGTACAGCACTTCGCGCTCCGGCGAGCGGCTGAGCGGGTAGGCGCAGGTGTTGGCGGTTTTCAGCGCCGCCTGCTGCGCCCGTTTCCACGGCAGGTCGGTGCGGATGTCCAGGCTGACGCCGCTGAGGCGCGCCGCCTGTTGCAGCAGCTCATAGCCGATGCCGCTGCGCTGCCTGGCGTCGCTGAGCATGCTCAGCGGTGGGTAGTCGGTGGTGTAGACGGTGAGGTCGGCTGCCGGCAGCGCCGGCGAGGCCAGCAGCAACAGGCCGGCGAGCGCGAGGGGTTTCATGGCGTCGGCTCCACGAGGGCAGTGCTTCATTATGGTTACTGTGCCGAGGGCTACAAGCCATGCGGCCAACCTGGCGGGGCAAGGTTGGCCGCATGCTTCAGAGCCGGGGCGATCAGGCGCGGACGCAGTCCACGCAGTAGGTCTTCCGGCCGTCGATCTCGGTGGCTACCAGGCCGTGCACGTCGGTCTCGAAGCCCGGCAGCTGGCGGTTGAAGGCCTGCACGAAGCGCAGGTAGTCGACGATGGTCTGGTTGAACACCTCGCCCGGAATCAGCAGCGGGATGCCCGGCGGGTACGGGGTCAGCAGCACGGCGGTGACGCGGCCTTCCAGCTGATCCACCGGCACGCGTTCGATGTCGCGGTGCGCCATCTTGGCGAAGGCTTCGCCCGGGCGCATTGCCGGCGCCATTTCCGACAGGTAGATCTCGGTGGTGAGGCGGGCGATGTCGTGCTCGCCATACAGGCGGTGAATCTTCAGGCACAGGTCCTTCAGGCCGACGCGCTCGTACTGCGGGTACTTGGCGACGAATTCCGGCATCACGCGCCACAGCGGCTGGTTCTTGTCGAAGTCGTCCTTGAACTGCTGCAGCAGCGAGATCATGGTGTTCCAGCGGCCCTTGGTGATGCCGATGGTGAACATGATGAAGAAGCTGTACAGGCCGGTTTTCTCCACCACCACGCCGTGTTCGGTGAGGTACTTGGTGACGATGGCGGCCGGGATGCCCAGCTCCTCGAAGCTGCCGTCCAGCGCCAGGCCCGGGGTGAGGATGGTGGCCTTGATCGGGTCCAGCATGTTGAAGCCGTCCTCGATGCCGGCAAAGCCGTGCCAGCTGTCTTCCGGCTTCAGCGTCCAGTCGGCCGGGTCGCAGATGCCGTCATCGGACAGCGCATCCGGGCCCCACACGCGGAACCACCAGTCTTCGCCGTACTCCTCGTCCACCTTGCGCATGGCGCGGCGGAAGTCCAGCGCCTCCACCAGCGATTCCTCGACCAGCGCCTGGCCACCCGGCTGCTCCATCATCGCGGCGGCCACGTCGCAGCTGGCGATGATGGCGTACTGCGGGCTGGTGGAGGTGTGCATCAGGTAGGCTTCGTTGAAGCTCATGGTATCCAGCTGGCGGTTCTCCGGGTCCTGCACCAGGATCTGCGACGCTTGCGAGATGCCGGCCAGCAGCTTGTGGGTGGACTGGGTGGAGAAGATCATCGAGTCCTTGCAGCGCGGACGGCCTTCGCCGATGGCGTGGAAGTCGCCGTAGAAGTCGTGGAAGCTGGCGTGCGGCAGCCAGGCTTCGTCGAAGTGCAGGGTATCCACCTCGCCATCCAGAATGCCCTTGATCTCTTCCACGTTGTAGAGGATGCCGTCGTAGGTGGACTGGGTGATGGTGAGGATGCGCGGCTTGGCGCCGTTGTTCTTGGCCAGTGCTTCGCGGGCGAACGGGTTGGCCGCAATCTTGGCGCGGATCGATTCCAGCGAGAACTCGCTCTTCGGAATCGGGCCGATGATGCCGTAGTGGTTGCGCGTCGGCATCAGGAACACCGGAATCGCCCCGGTCATGATGATGGCGTGCAGGTTGGACTTATGGCAGTTGCGGTCCACCAGTACGATGTCGCCGGCGGCCACGGTGCTGTGCCATACGATCTTGTTGCTGGTGGAGGTGCCGTTGGTGACGAAGAACAGGTGGTCGCAGCTGAAGATGCGTGCCGCGTTGCGCTCCGACGCCGCCACCGGGCCGGTGTGGTCCAGCAGCTGGCCCAGTTCGTCCACCGCGTTGCACACGTCGGCGCGCAGCATGTTCTCGCCGAAGAACTGGTGGAACATCTGGCCCACCGGGCTCTTCAGGAATGCCACGCCACCGGAGTGGCCCGGGCAGTGCCAGCTGTAGGAGCCGTCGTAGGCGTAGTTCACCAGCGCGCGGAAGAACGGCGGTGCCAGGCTGTCCAGGTAGCTCTTGGCCTCGCGGATGATGTGGCGCGCCACGAACTCCGGGGTGTCCTCGTGCATGTGGATGAAGCCGTGCAGCTCGCGCAGGATGTCGTTGGGGATGTGGCGCGCGGTGCGGGTTTCGCCGTACAGGTACACCGGGATGTCCGGGTTGCGGCGGCGGATTTCGGCCACGAAACCGTACAGGCCGCCCAGCGCCGCTTCGGCGTCTTCGTCGGTCTGGAACTCCTCGTCATCGATGGACAGGATGAAGCCGGCGGCGCGGCTCTGCTGCTGCGCGAACGAGGTCAGGTCGCCGTAGCTGGTGTAGCCGATCACGTCCATGCCTTCGGCCTTGATGGCGTCGGCCAGCTCGCGGATGCCGGAGCCGCTGGTGTTCTCGGAACGGAAGTCCTCGTCGATGATGACGATGGGGAAGTGAAAACGCATACCTGAGTCCTTAGTTGCTTTAACTCGGACACTGCTGGTACTGCGCAAAGACCGCATGGGCAGAGCGTGAATCATGCCGGGTGCATGCATGATCCGTGGCACCTGTAACGCCGCTGGCGGCCTTCACGGCAGGGCCGGAAGTGTCACTCGGTGCGCGTTGGGGCACAGTTCTGTACGTACGACGTGATGCCGCCGCCCTGGATGGCTGGCCTTGAGGCGCGTTGTTTTAACCGGTGGCAGTCAGAAAACGGGGGGCGACTGCAACCGGAACAAAAGGGGCGCTTTGCACCGCGGTCCGCACTGGGAGGCAAGCCTCCTTCACGTCTGCCGGCTTAGGGTGTTGTCTACCGCTGCCGGCTTGGCCGCAGCGGAAAACACCTTCGAATAACCCAAGAAAGCGCGCATTGTAGCGGCATTGTCCGCCTTCATGTTGCGCAGCAGTATTACAACGCGGATTTTTCTCGCCGCCGCCGGCCGGCGCCCTGGTCGGGCTGCTCGCATGGCATGGGCCGCCACCCGTTTTGGCGGTGCGGCGCGGCGCGCGCGGCGGTGTGCCGTCTGCCGCGACCGGGCGCGTGGCTGTCCGCGGTAGTACGGAAAATCAAGGGTTTAGTGACGGTGGCATGGCCGGTGCCAGCGGCGGCAGGTGCGTGTCCATGCAGCGGCTAGTGCTGCTCCGGCGCCGGCGGCGGGTGTTGTTTTTTCTTCCGCCGGCGGCGGTACAGCAGGCGGGCGCGCAGCAGCACGCTGGCGGCGGCGAATAGCAGCAGCGCGGTGAGCGGCAGCGCGGCCAGGTAGGGGAACACGCTGATAGCGATGGCCAGCAGCAGCAGCACCAGCCCGATGCTGAGGAAGGCGCTGGCCTCGCTGTCGTCCACGTCGCGGGTGCCGCGCACCGCGCTGTCCAGCACCACGCCGATGCGTGCCGCCTGGCGCGCGGCGGCGGCGGCGCTGACCGCGGCTTGCTGCCGCAGCGGCAGACGTTCCTGCCGCGCCCGCGCCCGCGCCGGCACCGGGCGGCGACGTTGGCCGCCGAGCACGATCTCGGTGGCGTTGTCCAGGTCGTGCAGGAAGCGCTGCGCCATGATGTCGGCGACACCGGCATCCTCGATCGCCAGGTCGATTTCGCGGTTGGCCAGCCAGCTGGACAGGTTGAGGTTGCTGGAGCCGATGCGCGCCCAGCGCTCGTCGGCCACCGCGGTCTTGGCATGCACCATCGGCCCGTTCCACTCGAACACCCGCACCCCGGCTTCCAGCAGCGAGCGGTACTGGGTGCGCGACACGGTGGCGATCCAGCCGATGTCGCTGGCGCGCGGCACCAGCAGCCGCACGTCCACGCCGTCGCGCGCCGCGTGCTGCAGCGCGGTGAGGTAGGCGCTGGTGCCCATGAAGTAGGCGTCGGTTAGCCACAGCCGCTCGCGGGCGAAGCCGGCGATCAGCAGGTCCAGCCGCATCAGGTTGGCAGTGGCCGGGGTGGTGGCGATCAGCCGCGCGGCGATGCTGCCGGCCTCGCCGCTGGCGGCCAACGTTGGCAGCTGCAGCGGGCTGCCGCATTGCTCCCAGCTGTCGGCGAAGGCGGCGATGGCGTCGCTCAGCAGCGGGCCGGCCAGGCGCAAACCGGTGTCGCGCCAGTCGTTCCAGCGCGAGCTGGCGCACAGCCCGCCGATGAAGGCCTGCGCGCCATCCACGATGATCAGCTTGCGGTGATCGCGCCCCAGCAGACGCAGGCCGCGGGTCAGCCCCGGCGCCTGCCACACCCGCACCTGGGCGCCGGCCTGCAGCAGCGGTTTGAAGAAGCCGCGGTAATGTTCGCGCCAGCAGCCAAGCCAGTCATACAGCAGGTACACCGGCACGCCGGCCCGCGCCCGCTCGCACAGCACGGCGCGCAGCTGGCGGCCGAAGTCGTCGTTGGCAAACAGGTACATTTCCACCAGCACCAGCTGCTGCGCGTGGGCAATGGCGTCCAGCCAGGCGGCAAAGTTGGCCGCGGCATCGAACAGCACGTCGACGCGATTGCCGGCCACCAGCGGTGCGCCGGCCGAGCGCGCCAGCGCCTGTTCGGCCAGCTGGCGGAACAGCGGCGGCGCAGCCGTGGGATGGTGAAAAAATGCCATATGTTTACTGTCGGACAATATTTGAAATTCAGTATTTTGTAGGGGTGAAAATACAGTGTTTGGCTGTCGTTTTTTTGAAGGTTGATGTCCCTATAACGTAAAGTCGGCGTCTTATGCTGCTGGCGAAATTCGGCAAAAAAACACGCTAAGTTGTTGAATTTGCATTGATAATGCGTCGCACAAAAAGCGGTTGCAGGTCAGCTATCTTGACCTTAGAATCGAAGGCATTCGCTTCACATTATAAGCAGGGACAAACGATGGACAGACAGCGTTGGCTGGAGGGCACACTCTATAGCCCAGATTTCGAACAGGACAGCTGTGGCTTCGGCCTGATTGCGCAGCTGGACGACAAACCTTCCCATTGGCTGGTGCAGACCGCCATTTCCTCGCTGGCCAAGCTCACCCACCGCGGCGCGGTGGCGGCCGACGGCAAGTCGGGTGACGGCTGTGGCCTGCTGTTCCGCAAGCCGGACGGCTTCCTGCGCGAAGTGGCGGCCGAGGCCGGCATCACGCTGAAGGCGATCTACGCCGCCGGCCTGGTGTTCAGCCACCCGAAGGACGGCGAGCGCAGCCGTTCGCGCCTGCAGGAATACCTGGAAAGCCAGGGCCTGGAAGTGGCCGGCTTCCGCGCCGTGCCCATCGACCTGGACGCCTGTGGCGAGCAGGCGATGGCCTCGCTGCCGAGCTTCCACCAGGTGTTCGTCAACTGCCCGTTCGGCATGGACGAGCTGGGCTTCCAGCGCCGCCTGTACATGGGCCGCCGCCAGGCCGAGAAGGCCAACAAGGCCGACGATCCGTATTTCTACATCCCGACGCTGTCGCCGCACACCCTGTCGTACAAGGGCCTGGTGACGCCGGACAATCTGCACAAGTTCTACCTGGACCTGTCCGACCCGCGCTTCGAGTCCAGCCTGGCGGTGTTCCACCAGCGCTTCTCCACCAACACCTGGCCGCAGTGGAAGCTGGCGCAGCCGTTCCGCTTCCTGGCGCACAACGGTGAGATCAACACCGTGCAGGGCAACCGCAACTGGGCGCGTGCCCGCGAGCGCATCATGACCTCGCCGCACATCGACATGGACGCCATCCGCCCCATCGTGCAGACCGACGGCTCCGACTCCATGTCGCTGGACAACATGCTGGAAGGCCTGCTGATGGGCGGCATTCCGCTGTTCCGCGCGCTGCGCCTGCTGGTGCCGCCGGCATGGCAGAACGTGGACAGCACCGACAAGGACCTGCGCGCCTTCTACGAATTCAACTCCATGCACATGGAGCCGTGGGACGGCCCGGCCGGCATCGTGCTGACCGACGGCCGCTACGCCGGCTGCATGCTGGACCGCAACGGCCTGCGCCCGGCGCGCTGGGTACTGACCAAGGACAACATCCTCACCATCGCCTCGGAAGTGGGCGTGTGGGACTACAAGCCGGAAGACGTGGTGAAGAAGGGCCGCGTGAAGCCGGGCCAGCTGTTTGCCGCCGACCTGCAGACCGGCGAGATCCTGTACCCGGAAGACATCGACGCGCAGCTGAAATCCGCCAAGCCGTACCGGCAGTGGATCAAGGACGCCGGCTCGCGCCTGGAGCTGTCCATCGAGGACGACGCCGGCCTGGAAGCGTGGCCGAAGGAGCAACTGCTCACCTACCAGAAGCTGTTCAACATCAGCTTCGAGGAGCGTGACCAGATCCTGCGCGTGCTGGCCGAGGACGGCCAGGAAGCGGTGGGCTCCATGGGCGACGACACCCCGATGGCGGTGCTGAGCGAGAAGGTGCGCTCGCCGTTCGACTACTTGCGCCAGCAGTTCGCCCAAGTGACCAACCCGCCGATCGACCCGATCCGCGAAGCCATCGTGATGTCGCTGAACACCGTGTTCGGTCCCGAGCGCAATATGTTCGAGGAGACCGCCGAGCACGCCAAGCGGCTGGAAGTGCGCAGCCCGGTGCTGTCGCGCGAGAAATTCCTGCGCATCACCACCCGCACCGAGCCGTACCTGAAGGCCACCACTTTCGACCTGTGCTACGACCCGGCGGAAGGCGGCCTGGAAGACGCCATCCGCAAGCTGTGCGCCCACGTGGTGGAAGCGGTGCAGGAAGGCTCCGTGATCGTGGTGCTGTCCGACCGCACCATTGCGGCCAACCGTCTGCCGATCCACGCGCTGTTCGCCACCGGTGCCGTGCACCATGCGCTGATCGATAGCGGCCTGCGCTGCAAGGCCAACATCCTGGTGGAAACCGGCACCGTGCGCGACCCGCACCAGATGGCGGCGCTGATCGGCTACGGCGCCACCGCGGTGTACCCGTACCTGGCGTACCAGACCATCGTCGACCTGGTGCAGACCGGCGACGTGAGCCTGCGTGTCAACGAGGCGCTGCAGCACTACCGCAAGGGCATCAACAAGGGTCTGATGAAGGTGCTGTCCAAGATGGGTATTTCCACCATCGCCAGCTACCGCGGCGCCCAGCTGTTCGAAGGCATCGGCCTGCACGAGAGCGTGGTGGCACTGTGCCTGAAGGGCACCGTGTCGCGTATCTCCGGCGCCGGCTTCGAGGACTTCGAGGACGACCAGCAGAAACTGTCGCGCCTGGCGTTCAACCCGATGCGCCCGGTTACCCACGGCGGCCTGCTCAAGTACGTGCACGGCGAGGAATACCACGCCTACAACCCGGACGTGGTGCAGATGCTGCAGAAGGCGGTGCAGAACACCGACTACGACGCCTACAAGCAGTATGCCGAGCTGGTGAATACCCGCCCGGTGGCGATGTTCCGCGACCTGATGGCCGTGAACCTGGACGGCATCACCCCGATCTCCATCGACGAGGTGGAGCCGGTGGAAAGCATCCTCAAGCGTTTCGACTCTGCTGGCATGTCGCTGGGCGCGCTGTCGCCGGAGGCGCACGAGGCGATGGCCACCGCCATGAACCGCCTCGGCGGCCGTTCCAACTCCGGTGAGGGCGGCGAAGATCCGTCGCGCTACGGCACCGAGAAGATGTCCAAGATCAAGCAGGTGGCCTCCGGCCGTTTCGGCGTCACCCCGCACTACCTGGTGAACGCCGAAGTGCTGCAGATCAAGGTGGCGCAGGGCGCCAAGCCGGGTGAAGGCGGCCAGCTGCCGGGCGACAAGGTATCGCCGCTGATCGCCAAGCTGCGCTGCTCCAAGCCGGGCATCAGCCTGATTTCGCCGCCGCCGCACCACGACATCTACTCCATCGAGGATCTAGCGCAGCTGATCTTCGACCTGAAGCAGGTGAACCCGAAGGCGCTGGTGTCGGTGAAACTGGTGGCCGAGCCGGGCGTGGGCACCATTGCCGCCGGCGTGGCCAAGGCCTATGCCGACCTGATCACCATCTCCGGCTACGACGGTGGTACCGGCGCCAGCCCGCTGACCTCGGTGAAGTACGCCGGTAGCCCGTGGGAGCTGGGCCTGACCGAAGCGCAGCAGGTGCTGCGCGCCAACGGCCTGCGCGGCCGGGTGCGGGTACAGACCGACGGCGGCCTGAAGACCGGCCTCGACGTGATCAAGGCCGCACTGATGGGCGCCGAGAGCTTCGGCTTCGGCACCGGCCCGATGATCGCGCTGGGCTGCAAGTTCCTGCGCATCTGCCATCTGAACAACTGCGCCACCGGCGTGGCCACCCAGGAAGTGAAACTGCGCTCCAAGTACTTCATCGGCCTGCCGGAAATGGTAATGAACTACTTCCTGTTCATCGCCCAGGAAACCCGCGAGTGGATGGCCAAGCTCGGGGTGCGCAATATGGAAGAGCTGATCGGCCGCATGGATCTGCTCACCCTGCGCGAAGGCGCCACCGGCCGCCAGCAGAAGCTGAACCTGGCGCCGCTGCTGTCGCAAGGCAGCGTGCCGGACAGCGTGCCGCGCTTCTGCGTCAGCGACTCCAACCCGTCGTTCGACAAGGGCGAGTTTGCCGAGCAGGTGCTGCAGGATGCGCTGCCGGCGATCAACAACAAGCAGATGCTGGCGCTGGAATACCCGATCGAGAACACCCATCGCTCCATCGGCGCGCGCCTGTCCGGCGAGATCGCCCGCGTGCACGGCGCGCCCGGTTTGCCGTTCGGTTGCCTGAAGGTGAAGTTCCACGGTTCCGCCGGCCAGAGCTTCGGCGTGTGGAACGCCCCGGGTCTGCACCTGGAGCTGGAAGGCGACGCCAACGACTACGTCGGCAAGGGCATGGCCGGTGGCCGCGTGGTGATCTACCCGCCGAAGAACGCCGCTTACAAGCCGGATGAGTCCATCATCGTCGGCAACACCTGCCTGTACGGCGCCACCGGCGGCCAGCTGTTCGCTGCCGGCGTGGCCGGCGAACGCTTCGCGGTGCGCAACTCCGGCGCGCTGGCGGTGATCGAAGGCGCGGGTGACCATTGCTGCGAATACATGACCGGCGGCAGCATCATCGTGCTGGGCGATACCGGCTACAACTTCGGCGCCGGCATGACCGGGGGCTTCGCCTTCGTCTACGACCCGGCGGAGAAGTTTGCCTATCGTTACAACAACGAGCTGATCGACATCCATCTGATCAACGGCGAAGCCATGGGTATGTACCGCGCTTACCTGCTGGAGAAGATCGCCAAGCACGTGGAGCTGACCGGTTCGGAAACCGGCCGCGCCATGCTGGAGAACTTCGACGACTACGTGGATTACTTCTGGCTGGTGAAACCGAAGGCCGCCAAGCTCGACAATCTGCTGAAGGACTAAAGGGACGGGCGGTACGTCCGCCCCTTATGTGCCCGCTTGACCCTGCTGCCATCCTGGCGCAGCCGGGCAGCAAGGAGCGGGCCGCTTGACTAAAAAGGTAGCGGCATGCGGCCAACGTTGGCCGCATGCCGGAGGAACGGAATCATGGGTGACGTTTTCCAGTTCATGAAGCTCTCGCGCAACCCCGGCGACAAGGTGGAAGTCGCGGTGCGCAAGATCGAATTCAAAGAAATTTATACCCCGCTGCACACGGTGGATGCCGCCGAGCAGGCCGGGCGCTGCCTGTCCTGTGGCAACCCCTACTGCGAGTGGGAATGCCCGGTGCACAACTACATCCCCAACTGGCTGAAGCTGGTGAACGAGGGCAAGCTGTTCGAAGCGGCGGAAATGTCGCACAAGACCAACAGCCTGCCGGAGATCTGCGGCCGCGTCTGCCCGCAGGACCGCCTGTGTGAAGGCGCCTGCACCCTGGAGCAGGGTGGTTTTGGTGCGGTAACCATCGGCAGCATCGAGAAATTCATTACCGACGAGGCCTACAAGGCCGGCTGGCGGCCGGACATGTCCAAGGTGGTGTGGAGCGACAAGAAAGTCGCCATCATCGGCGCCGGCCCGGCCGGCCTCGGCTGCGCCGACGTACTGGTGCGTAACGGCGTGCGCCCGGTGGTGTTCGACCGCTACGAGGAAATCGGCGGCCTGCTCACCTTCGGCATTCCCGAGTTCAAGCTGGAAAAGACCGTGGTGCAGCGCCGCCGCGAGATCATGGAAGGCATGGGCGTGGAGTTCCGCCTTAACACCGAGATCGGTCGCGACATCCAGATCGAGGAACTGCTAAACGACTACGACGCCGTGTTCATGGGCATGGGCGCCTACAAGTACATGAAGGGCGGCTTTGACGGCGAAAACCTGCCGGGTGTGCTGGAAGCGCTGCCGTTCCTGATCAACAACGTGCGCCAGAGCCTGGACACCCTGCCGGCCGGTGAGTCGCCGGTATCGATGGCCGGCAAGCGCGTGGTGGTACTGGGCGGCGGCGACACCGCCATGGACTGCAACCGCACCTCCATTCGTCAAGGCGCCAGCAAGGTGATCTGCGCCTACCGCCGCGACGAGGCCAATATGCCTGGCTCCAAGCGCGAAGTGGGCAACGCGCGCGAAGAGGGCGTGGAGTTCCTGTGGAATCGCCAGCCGATGGGCATCGAACAGGCCGCCGACGGTAGCCTGCGCCTGAAACTGGCGGAAACCCGCCTCGGTGCGCCGGACGCCAAGGGCCGCCGCAATGCCGAAATCGTACCGGGCAGCGAAGAAGTGATCGAGTGCGACCACGTTATCATCGCCTTCGGCTTCCAGGTGGAAGCCGCAGACTGGTTCGAGCGCCAGGGCATCGCCAGCGCGGCCAATGGCCGTACCCTGGCCGCTGGCAACAGCGTGTTCAAGTACCAGACCAGCAACGCCAAGATCTTCGCCGGCGGTGACCAGGTACGCGGCGCCGACCTGGTGGTGCGTGCGGTGTTTGAAGGCCGCGAGGCGGCGGAGGGGATGCTGAGTTATATGCAGGTGTGGTAAGAAAAAGAATGTGCGGCCTAGCTTACCGCCCGCCGAAAGGCGGGTTTTTTCTGGGAAAGATAAAGGGGACAGGAGGTGGGTCTGACCTCAAGAGTGTCAGGTATGGATAGTAAGGCTTACTTGACCTGCTCCCCTTAGGCCTTACAATCGGAAGTAGAGAGAAGTTCGTCTCTGAAGGAGAATGATGGACATAAAGGAGAGGAGACTCACCGAAGAACAGATCATCGGTTTTCTCAAGCAGGCCGAACTGGGTATGGCCATCAAGAAGGTCTGCCGTCAGGGCGGCTTTTCCGAGGCCACCTTCTAAAATATGGCGGCATGAATGTCTCCGAACTCCAACGCGCTCACGACTTGGAGGCGGCGATTGCTCGTCTCAAGAAGTTGCTGGTCAAGGCCCATCTCGACATCGAAGCTCTCAAGTTCGCCTTCGGTGTAAAGCGTTAGCCCCGCAGGCCAAGCGGCAGGTCGTTAGCGTGATATTGAGCAGTGGATTGGCGCTATCAGAGTGCCGAGCCTGCCGGCTTGTGGGACTCACCCGAGATGCCTAGA
>NZ_JBHRXN010000012.1:0-60835 GCF_042648525.1 Vogesella facilis | reverse complement strand
GGGGGGGGGGGGGCATGATCTACTGCGTGCCGGGTTTCCCACCATCAATCACAAGCGGGTAGGGCCTGGCCGTCCGGCGACGCAACCATCGACGCAAGCTCACTGGTGTGCGGACGCCAGTGCAGGCGGCCACGCAGTTGAACAAGGTGTGGAGCCTGGATTTTGTCAGTGATCAGTTGGCCTGCGGTCGATGCTTGAAATGCTTGACGGTTGCCGATGACTTCAGCCACGAGGCGGTACAGATTGCGGTAGGTTTCTCGATGTCTGGCCAATACGTCACGCGCATGCTGGATCAGGTTGCGCAATTTCGAGACTACCCATTTGCAGTCCGGACGGATAATGTGCCAGAGTTCACCAGCCGGGTGTTTATGGGGTGGGGTGCGGACACATGGCATCCAGCACATTCTGATTCAGCCTGGCCAGCCAATGCAGAACGGTTACGTTGAAGGCTTCAATGCCAGATTCCGCGATGAGTGCCTGAACGAGCATGTCTTCGATATGTTGGCAGAAGCGCTGCAGATCATTGCGGCCTGGCGGGACGACTGCCACCAGATCCGCCCCCATGGTTCGATTGGCCGTGTACCGCCAGCGGTGTTTGCTGCACGCTATCTCAGGAGCTGGCTGCAACGTAACTAAGCAGTTCCATAACCATGCAAACCTAGGGCTTCTCTCCTTATCGCTGGTATGGCTGACGGGGGCAGACCATACTCTGAGCGGTAAAGATACAGACCCGCAATCAATTATGTAGGTCTGTTTTATGAACTAATGGAAATATGCACGTGAGTGGGGGTGGACATCGTCTCGGGTCGATATCGATACGGGATGTTCCCAGCGGTACTGCTGGTGCTGCACTGCTAGAGGTAGAGCAAGCTCGGCCTCGTCAATGACGACTCGATAAGCAAGGACCACATAATGTGTCCCGACCCCCTTTTTGTTGCCGGCATTGCTGTCGTAAAAATGCTCCCAAACGCCATGAAACTGTGCCGAAGCACGGGCAAGAGAGCAGCCCAACTCTACCAGGGTCAGGCGTCCGAAAGCAGCATCCAGTGTCTCGTTTTTCAATACACGGCCACCGGGTACGAACCAGAAGCCCGCTGCCGGATTGTTGCGCCGTAAACCAAGTAGTGCTTCGCCCTGGCTGTTCATCACGATCAGATCGATCGAGATCAACGGCGCATCACGCACCACGTTCATAAACGATTCGAATGGCAATTGAGAGTCTCTGCCAGACTGGGCTGCAAACGGCGAGGCGTGCCGTTCAGGCGGGCTGTCAGACTCGGCCATATTTGTCCTCTAAGCGCACGATATCGTCTTCGCCCAAGTAAGCACCGGATTGTACTTCAATCAGTTCGAGAGGGATCTTGCCTGGGTTCTCCAGGGCATGCACCACGCCTACAGGGATATAGATCGACTGATTCTCCGTCAGCAGGACTTCCTTGTCGCCATTGAGTACCTTGGCGGTGCCCGATACCACCACCCAGTGCTCGGCCCGGTGATGATGCATCTGGACTGACAATTTGGCACCGGGCTTCACGGTGATCCTTTTCACTTGGTAGCGGGCACCATTATCGATACAGTCATAGCACCCCCAAGGGCGATACACAACGCGGTGTTGGGCAGCCTCTTTGCGGCCCTCTGCCTTGAGCCTGTCGACAATCTTCTTGACCTGCTGCACGTGGCCCTTGTGAGCAACCATGACGGCATCGTCGGTATCCACTACAACCAGATCGGCGACTCCTACTGCCGCCACTAGTCGACCGTTGGCGCTATGCAGGTAACTGTTTTGGCTCTCCACTGCTAGTACGTCGCCCTTGAGTACATTGCCGTCGACGTTTTTCTCGGAGACCTCCCACAGCGCATCCCATGACCCCACATCGCTCCAACCAGCCGACAATGGAACTACCACGGCCTTGTCGGTTTTTTCCATCACCGCGTAATCAATCGAGTCTTCTGGGCTTTGTGCAAAAGCCGTCGCATCCAGCCTTAAAAAGTCCAGGTCAGCACTCGCTCCGTCCAGTGCAGCACGGCACGCAGCGACAATCTCAGGAGAAAATTTGGTGAGCTCATCAATAAGCACTGATGCTCGGAACATAAACATCCCGCTGTTCCACAAATATCGGCCGCTGGCCACATAGTCCACGGCAGTGGCCAGGTCCGGTTTTTCTACAAAGCGAGAAACAGGATAAGTACCCATAAGCACCTCATTCCTTATTTCCCATTCGCTATTTCTACCTTTTTCTATATACCCATACCCTGTTTCCGGCGCCGTTGGCATAATGCCAAATGTCACTAACGCACCGGTCTCTGCCGCCTGTTGTGCCAATAGCACAACCTCGTGGAACGCCTCTACATCGGCAATCGCATGGTCCGCAGCCAGTACCAGCAGCAAAGGATCATCGCCACCCTGCAGGATCCGCAAAGCGGCCACAGCAATGGCTGGTGCGGTATTGCGCGCCACCGGCTCCAGCAGAATGGCTGATGCTGCTACATTGGCCTGTCGCAATTGTTCAGCCACGATAAAGCGATGAGCTTCATTGCAGACAATTAATGGCTGAAGACAAGAAGTAATACCATCAAGTCGGGCCAAGGTGGCCTGTAGCATGGTTGTCTCACCTATCAGAGGCAGAAATTGCTTGGGGAACAGACTACGAGACAGTGGCCATAGGCGGGAACCAGAGCCGCCAGAGAGGATAATTGGAACCATGTTTCAATCCTGATTGTGTGTAGAAATTCACCGAGAGGATGATTCGGTACATTTCGGATTTGCGGTCTTTGCTTCAGCCATTACAGCGCGAATTTTGGCGACAGCTTCGCTGTTTATCTGGTTTCGCTCACGATCAAAAAACCAACCCCATTTATTGAAATATTGAACGGCAGATTTGATGTGGACAAGCAGCAGTCTCTTGTTTTTATATGAGGCTTTAGCAAATTCGTGCGTTATTATTGCATCTGGATAAAATATAATTTTTCCATGTTGCGAGAGACGTCGTGATAAATCTGTGTCTTCAAGATACATAAAGAATCTTTCGTCAAAGCCGCCAATTTTCCTGAAAATTTCAGCGCGCACAGCCATGAAGCAACCAGAAGCATAAGGAATGGCTACAGCTACATTATAGCTAAACCAGCGAAGCTCAAAATTGTTATCTAACTTGTCTGCTAATTTTTTTGCAAAACGCCTAACAAAAAGATTGAGTGGAGAGGGAAGTAGCTTGCAGAGCCGCTGAAGTTGTCCATCCGGATAGATGACCTTGGGGACAACACAAACCACATCATGATTTTTATTTATGAAATCAATTAGTTTTATTGCGTCGTCACTTGAAAAGTGAACATCGGGATTTACTATAAGATAAGTGTCATAATCAGGGAATTTTTCTTTTGCTAAATTATGTGAGGCACCAAATCCTGGATTAGAAGGGGTGTGAATATATTGGGCGCCAAAAGATAAGCATAATTCCTGAAATTTATTGGTTGGAGAGTTGTCAACAACAAAAACAGTATTTCCAGTGATGCTGGCGCAGCAAGCAAGAACGGTTTTTATCTGATCAATTGGATTGCAGTAGATAACAATGGTAGAGACCGTTTTAGTCATTTTTTATATTTTTCATGTAAACGCGAATTTTTCTAATGGGATATTTTATATATTCTAATGCGGACGCTATGAAATAAAAAGTAAAATTTACTTTTTTTTCTTGGAAAAGATTTTTTAGAACGGCTAGGTAGCTGGCATGCATTTTGGAAAGTGAGCCTGTTAAACCGGATGCGCCGATAGGAGGCTTAAATCCGCCGGCTAAATTATGGGGTAGTAGCCAACTTTCCCCCGCGGAAACATTTTCAAGCCAGCATCGATAATCCTCCATGCGTCGATGCCTTTCGTCAAAATGCACAAAGCCAAATCTTCTAACCATAATGGTTGGAGTGTAGAATGGATTTCTGATACAAAAATTAAATCTTTCAATTTTTTTTACGGATTTATCTGTTGTTGCGGACATTCTCGAATAAGACAAGTCGAATACATAACCATGGCCTGTCATGTGCAGGTTATGTTTTTCCATATAGCAAACTTGCGTGATTATTTTCTGTGGGTGCCAGACATCATCTGAGTCAAGAAAGGCTAAATATTTACCTTTTGCAATCTCTACCCCTCTGTTTCTGGCGTATGCCGCGCCTTTATTTTCTTCGTTTTGGAGAAAGGTAATGTTTAGTGAACTTTTGAACTTTGAAATGATATTGATTAATTGGCTGGGGTCTTTGCTTCCATCGTCAATAACTATAACCTCAAAGACTGCATGAGTTTGATTTTTGACGGAATCTAAACATCTTTCTATTACTGAATGAGAGTTGTAACATGGGATTATCACACTGATCTGATTATTCATGTCTGGTTTCATTTTTTCTAGATGTTTGCTCTGTGGTGGATCTTGATCCTATGCAAGAATAAATAATCGTTCCTGATTATGTTGCTATCTCTGTTCGGTTTGATGATGCGGCTTCTGGTACACGGTTTGGCTCGCATAAAATCTTTAGCTAAGCGTAGCTCCGGCCCTACCAGATCAAAGCGCCGATCGAGCCGATACTGCACATCGACCAAGTAGCGCTGTGCATACCTTGCAAATTTGAACGCAAGGTACGTATCGCTCAACGCTGTTTTCAGGTTGTCGAGCATGATGTTCAGGCACTTGAATGGCTCGATCTCTGTGCCAATCTTACTTCTGGGCGTAATCCGTACCGCGTGGCGATAATCCAATTGCCTCAGCACCTCAAACTCCAACAGACAATCTGACGTTACACAATTTACAGAACCCAGCACCTCCAGTGCCCATGGCCCCAGCGTCGCAAACGTAAATCCAGCTACCGCGTCTAAGCGCAGCCGCTTTGGGTGGCAGCCTCGCATTTCCATGGCGTCCACAAAGGCGCCCTTGCTCTTGGAACCACCTGCCGCTTTACCATTGGTTGTCTCTCGGTGCGCATCATCGATTCGGATGAGCAAGCATTGCTGCTTCGCTTTGCGCATCGCTTCCATCACTTGCGCTTGAGAAGCCTGGCGGCACGCCATGTGATGCCCTACTCACGCATCTGTGCCAAGGCAGCTATATTGGTCATCGACTGGGCCACGAGGCAGATGGACAGAAACCAGGTGGTCAGCGGTAAATGGCTATGCTCCATCAACGTTCCCGTACGCAGACTGGTCTGTGGTTGGCTGGCTTTGCACTGCAGTAGCGGGGGGGGCGGCACGCATGAATTGCATAGCGGTCGTGTCCACACTTGGGGCGGCGAAAGTCATGCAGCCTGCGGACTCGAATCAGGTGTCCCTCGCACTGGGCCTCTGTCCAGTACTGTTGCGTGAACATAGGTAGAGGCAATCCCTTCTGAAACTGGATGCCGTTGATCATGATGCTGCTCATAATTTTCTGGGCCTCCCGTTCAGTTTAGAGTGTCGGAGCTGCGATTACTGTAGAAGGAGCACAATCAGAAATTTTCTTATGAATATCAAATTCATGTGTAATAAAATTTAATCACAAATAAACCACAATATGTATATTGTATGATAAATAATTTTGCTGATTACTTCCAATGTGAAGGATTTAATGCGCAGTATAAAATTTTATATAATCTATCTTATGATAAAATTTATGAAACATGATTTCATACGCTGAGTGCTTGGATGTCGCTCTCGAGTATCTAGCCGATCTGGTAACAATTATCCTCTTGATCTCTATTTTTTTTCTACCGGAAGACAAATCGTCATAAGCGCATGAAAAGAAGAGTTGTATTTCGTCAGCGTAATAATGCCAGCCATGCTTATCGTTCCGCATGTGACTAGAATGGCAATGTGTTGCCAAACCGTTGTGGCGTCAAAGCTGGCAGAGAGCAACACAGGCAATAATCCTAATAGGGAGGCCATTGCCCATATCTTATAATCCGGTAATAGACGAGCGATCTGTTGCATTTTAAAAGTTGAAGTAACCAATGCAAGGAGCATGGCTGCAGTCAGTACCCATGGTACAGCAGAGATCGGCGCATCAATCTTGTAAAGAAAGGTAAAGCCTATTAAAGAAAAAATGACGGCGACTAGATAAGGGTAAATCATTGATGTTGTTTTTTTGTTAATCTGTGCGGCTTGGTTGATCATGTTGGTGCTAGCGCGGCATCCTTCCAGAAGCATGGCGATGCTACAAAAAATAGCGGCCCCTGCAAAACGTGGGTCAGCCAAGATAGCCAGAAAATTGGATGCCGTTGCAACGCCTAAGCCCAACATGGCCAAATAAATTGGCATGATCGTATTAATCATCTGATTGAATGCAATAAGACTGTCGTTACGGTTGTTAGCGCTCAAGCGATGATAATATTTTGGGTATACGATCTGAGTGGTGATGGCTTCGATAATTGACCAGAACTGGCTAGCAACACCCATGCCAAGAACAAGCAGCCCCAAATTGTAAGCCCCCCACCTTGATTCAACTACAAAACGATACCCTCCTGTCAACGCCCAAAGCATGCCAGCCGTTATTGCTAACGGAAGGCAGTAGTCTTTAACTGATGACCAATCCAAGAAAGATCGGTTGACTTCTGCTTGGCTGCTATTATTGGCCGATAATAAATGTAGGGCCACCGCAGCACCAACTGCCAGGCCAATCAGTTGTCCATAAAGCCAGGTTACAGCCTTAGCTTGCCACATGACTAGTAGAATGGATGCAGATAGTGCCAGCGTGACGGTTAGCATGCCTAGCAGTGCTGACTGACCACGTCTGCCAAGCATATTTAGCATAGGAACCAACGTGTTATTCCATGTTCCAAACCATACGAACAAGCCCAGCGAGCAAGCTATTAATACCGACGTTCCAAAATCTTTAGTAAGGCTTTGAACATGAGTTGAACCATACCAAACCAGCCCCGCTACCGTGGCAAGTAATGACAAGATACTTAAATAGGAGTTATATTTTTTCATTTGCTCCAGTAATATACCTTGCTGATGCCAGTGGTGAGTATGCCTGTTGATGTATTGGCCAACGGGGTTGATCAAAAACAAGCCAAAAAAACTAGCAAATGCGGTCATGAGCCCTAGCAAGGCAAACTGCTCGACGGATAGCCAATATGTCATTGCACGCAAAGCCAGCAGGCCAATGAGTGCTTGACCTAGCCTTGCTAAGGCTAACCAAACCATTCCTAAATTTTTTTTATTCAAAACTAATTCCAATATCTTTTGCAATATTTTTAGCGACCACTTCGGAAAAGTGCTCAGCTGAGAATGGTATCGCAGAATCGCTTTTCAAGAAATTAATAATATTTTTTTGATAATCAATGTATTCTTCTTCGCTGATTCGTTTCAGGGCCTCATGCAATTGATCGTGATTTTCAAACTTCCTTCGATCAATAAAACAATTTGCCGGAATGATGTCCGTGATGTTCGGAGCGCCCCAATAAATTGGTATGCAGCCTGCAAAGAAACAGTCAAATATTTTTTCGGTTACATAGTTGTTGAAGCCCGTAGCATTTTCGTAACAAAAGCAGTATTTATAGTTTTTCAATACGGCTATTTTTGATTCAACCCTTCCTCTATAGGATGGAAAGGGCGTGTGGCCAAGTGCCGAATAAATCTTTCCTTCAATTTTTGTTAATAATCTCCCCGATTTACCGTAGCGCATTGGCGGAATGTTCCAGCCAGTACCATAAAGGTGAAAGTCGTCTAGAGCATTCTTTTCATACCAGCGTATGGTTTCGACTCTCTCAGAGTAAAGCTCTCTTTTATCGGGTTCGGCTGCTGTTTTGTTTCCAGAAATCATACAAGAAAACGTAGCTCTGTCAGCAAAGCCATCACAAGATGGAAAACTTAGCTCTTGTGAAAAAAATACCTCTGTAAGTGGAGTCGATGTTGAAAGACTTTTATCCCAAGAAAAAACTCTATCAAAGCTATCTAAAACTTCTTTATTTGATCCGTTAGGTACAATAAGTGGTGTTTCAAGCTTTATCAAGAATTTTTTTATTTGGCTCTTCCGCTGAATATTTTTTGCATCAATATGAATTTCAAACTCCGAGTCTGATTCGTTAATCATGTCGGCAGTTTGTAAATCAAATCCAAGTATGCCTAATTTGTTTTTTAAAAGGCGCATCGGAAGCATGCAGTTATCACGGTTGGCGGCCGAGTCGGGGTCGAAAGCGACGTTTTCAACCCCTAACCCAAATATCTTGGCTTTCTTCATTTGTTAAATGTGGTGTGAAGATATTTGAGATGGTCTTTCAGATTGTAATGATGGTTTCCAACAAAAAAACCATATTGATCGATGTGCTCTGCATTTTCGAGCTCATTGTGGATGGAGTAGTTACACCATTTTAAGACTTCATTCTTTGCAAAATTTCCTGCAACAATAGGTCGGACATCAATACCAGCATGCATGAGTTTGTCTGTTAGTTGATTACGGCTGGTAGGTGCATCTGATTTTAGAATCAAGGCAAAGCCAAACCAGCTGCTATCTCCAATTTCTTGTTGAATATCCAGCCACGGATGGTTTGCGAACAGCTCTTGGAAATAAGCGGCATTCTCGCGGCGAGCCTGGATCATGCCGGGTAGTTTTTTGAGCTGTTCCTGACCAATTGCTCCACTCATTTCCAATGGACGTAGGTTGTAACCAGGCAGAACAAAACGGAATGACTCTTCGAATGGGTTATCGCTCTTTTCGCTGCATACATGGTTGAACTTTGGCAGGTTGCGTGTCCAGCCGTGTGCGCGCAGGCAAAGCAGAATGTGGTAGAGTTCTTCATCGTCGGTAACAACGAGGCCGCCTTCCATGGTGGCGATGTGATGACTGAAGAAGCTGCTGAACGTCCCCATCAGGCCAAAGGTGCCGGCCTGTTTGCCATCAAGCTGTGCTCCCATGGATTCGCAGTTATCTTCAAGCAGGATGATATTGCGTCCAGCTATAATTTGCTTGATACGTGCAAAATCGTTGGGATTGCCCAGCAGGTTGACGGCCAAAATAGCACGGGTATTTTCCGTAATGGCTGCTTCCAACTGGGCCAAATCCATATTTAGGGTTTGGCGGTCAATATCAACAAAGCGTAGCTTGAGTCCATACTGCTGAAGTGGATAGTAGGTGGTGCTCCACGATACGGCAGGGACAATCACTTCGTCCCCTTGCTTGAGGGCGCCGTTTTTCCGGAACATCAGTGCGCCGATCATGGCCAGGTTGGCCGAAGAGCCCGAGTTAACCATGACGGCATAACGGCTACCCACCCAGTCAGCAAATTGTTCTTCGAACTTCGCCACTTCTTTGCCCATGGAAAACATGCCCGAATCAACAACGCGTTGGATTGCTGCATATTCGGCCTCATCCCAGGTAGTGCTGGCAAGTGGATAGTGCATTATTAAATCCCTTCAATAGTTTTCAGATAGAATTCGTAAGTTTTGGCTAGGCCTTCTTTCAGGGTGGTACTTGCTTGCCATCCCCATTCGTGGGCCTTGCTGACGTTGGTAAGCTTCCGGTTCATCCCAATCGGTTTGGTTAGGTCATGAACAAATTTACCAGCGAAGCCAACAACTTCGGCTGCTGCCTGATAGTAATCATTGACTGAATAATCATGACCCAAGCCAATATTCATCAAGCTTGGTAATTCTTCGATTTTATCCGCAGCCCCAAGTAGTGCTCCAGCTAAATCTCCCGCATAGAGAAATTCACGACGGGCCTCGCCTGACCCCCAGATTTCCACTTCTTTGGCCCCTGTGATTTTGGCGTCATGCAGTTTGTGAATGATAGCAGGAATCAGATGGGACCAGCGGGGGTCAAACTTATCATGGCGGCCATAAAGATTACACGGGATGACCGTTTTGTAGTGCAGCGATGATTGTTCTCGGCTGATATATTCGGCCAGCCGTGCAACTGCAATTTTGGCTAATGCGTAACCTTCGTTAGTGGGTTCTAGCTCACCGGTGAGAACATCCTCTTCCTTGAGTGCATCATTACGGTTTCTGGGGTACATGCACGAACTGCCGATATTTAGCAGTTTTGGTACGCCAACTTGTGCTGCCGCCAGCAGCACGTTGCGCCCCATATCGAGGTTTTCAACCAAAAAACGCACGGGCTCGCGCATGTTGGCCTGGATGCCGCCCACACGACCCGCAGCATGGATGATCAGATCGGGCTGCTGTTGATCTACAAAGTGACAAACTGTTCCGAAGTCTGCCAAATCAAGATCCGTATGGCGCGGGACGAGCCACTGATGCTGCTGTGCTGCCGGGTGCTCCAGCAGGTTGCGCCCGACCATACCGGATGCGCCTGTCAATAGTATTTTCATCTAGATCCTACTCAGCGTTCGATGCTTACCGCTACAGGGTAACCGTGCTGTTTCAGCAGCGCATGCTGCCGTGCCTGTTCAATGTCATAGGCCACCATTTCCGCACACATTTCCTGTACGGTTGTCTCCGGAGTCCAACCCAGTTTCTCTTTGGCTTTGGTGGGGTCCCCCAGGAGTGTTTCCACTTCGGAAGGACGGAAGTAGCGTGGGTCCACCAATACGATGGTATCGCCTACTTTGAGGGCCGGGGCTTTGTCACCAGTAATACTGGCTACAATTGCCTTTTCTTCCACTCCTTTACCCCTGAACTCTAGAGTAATTCCCAGGTTGGCTGCTGTCATGCGGATGAAGTCACGCACGCTATATTGCACTCCTGTAGCAATGACAAAATCTTCCGGTTGTTCCTGTTGCAGCATGAGCCATTGCATTTTGACGTAATCACGGGCATGTCCCCAGTCGCGTAGCGCATCCATATTGCCCATGTACAAGCAGCTTTCCAAACCTTGAGCAATGTTGGAAAGGCCACGGGTAATCTTGCGCGTGACAAAAGTCTCCCCACGACGCGGGCTTTCATGGTTGAACAAAATGCCATTGCAGGCATACATGCCGTAGGCTTCCCGATAGTTTATCGTAATCCAGTAGGCATACATCTTGGCCACTGCATAGGGACTACGCGGGTAAAAAGGCGTGCTCTCCCGCTGCGGAATTTCCTGTACCAGACCATACAGCTCAGAAGTCGATGCTTGATAGAAACGAGTTTTCTTCTCTAGCCCCAAAAAGCGAATCGCTTCGAGAAGGCGGAGGGTGCCCATCGCGTCCACATCAGCGGTGTATTCAGGAGACTCAAAACTTACCGCAACATGCGACTGGGCGCCCAAGTTGTAGACTTCATCGGGCTGAACTTCTTGCACAATGCGAGTGAGGTTAGAACTATCAGTAAGGTCACCGTAGTGCAGCTTGATTCGGACGTTTTCTACATGCGGATCTTGAAAGATATGATCTATTCGATGAGTGTTAAAGAGTGATGCCCGCCGCTTTATGCCGTGAACTTCATATCCCTTTTCAAGCAAGAGCTCTGCGAGATAGGATCCGTCTTGTCCGGTGATGCCTGTAATAAGTGCTTTTTTCATTTTGAATTTTTCAATGTCTATGCGGTTTAAGTGGTATTTGTGCTTGTTGAAAGTTGACTTGGTTTTTAGGTCAAACCAATTTCTCGAAATACCTTTCCGAAGCGGGCCTCAAAGGAGTGCTCTTGAAGTGTTCTGGCATAACCAGCATTGGCCACGCTTTCGCGAAGCTCTGAATCTTCTAAATAGTAGTGCACTTTTTCGACGAGATCATCAGTGTCGACAAATATCCCAATTTCCTCGCCTATTTTGTAATAATTTTCTAACCCTTCAACATAATATGAAAGCTGAAAAGATGAAGTTGCCGCTATTTCAAAATGGCGAGCCTTTAATTGCTCTACTGTTTTCTTTGAGCGAAGACGGGAAAGCAACCCGCGGGGTGAGCTTATCAAATATCGGGCATCCCAATTTGAAGAGTTGGATAGGTTGAGATTGATTTTGCTTTGGTTGAATATTTTTACCATTTTCTCGTGTGGGACTATCCCATTTTTCCAGCCGTAACCAAAAGTGTGAACTTTGACTCCTGATTTTCTGATTTTTTCAACCAGCCACTGGCGATAGGGGTGCCAGCCACCAACAAAACTCACATCGTAGATTTTCTCTACATCAAGTCGTTTGTATAGCTCATGGTTGGCCCCAAATGGAAAGTGGTGAGCATTGTTCATGCCCAACTTGCTATACTTATAAACCCCATAAATATCGGGGGTGGTGAAATGATCAAAATGGCCTGCCCAATATCTGGAAAAATCAACCCGCCAAGTATCATCATGAAAAAAGCAAAGGGTCTTAGTAATGGCACGCAGGGCAGAAACCGTGCTCGGCTCAATTTCGTCTGTGTACAGAGAGAAAATCATTAAATCTGGATTTTCTTTTGTTGCTGTGTCCAGCAACATTTTATTCATGTTTTCTTTGCCATGCGCATTCATGAGGCTCATGTAGTCAAATATTGATACGTCATGCCCGATGTTTTTTAAACTACAAAAGAAATTGTAATATTCGTATGATTCTCCTCGTGTGGGAATGCCATAATCATACTTCATAATAACTAAAATAATTTTCATCGCGGAATTGGAACCTATTTGAAAGTGATCGCCCAACTACTGTTGGCTACCCAAGTTTTAATATTTTTTTAATAGTCTTAAAGAGAAAACTTGGCTGTGTCCATGAATATGTAAGGCCATATTTGATAACGGTTCCGGTTATGGTTCTCATTTTTTTTGTTGAAAGGCGACTTCCTTTTTTAAGCTCTTTCCGCCACCATGAAGACCAAAGACGGAATTTATACTGTCTTATCGCTCTTGAGTTTTTGGTTAGTCTCGTTTTTTTAAAAACAAAGCGAAGTAGTCGTAGCTGCTGGCCAATATTTATGGTAGAGCTGTCGTTCCCTGAATGAATCCGATAGTGCATTAGCGCTTGTTTGGTCCAGATTATTGGCCCGCGTTCTGCCACTTTCATTAAGTAAGAAACGTCCGAGTATTTTCCGCCTTCTTTGTGGTCCAAAAATAAATCTTTAACTTTACTTGTGCGGTAGATGTATCCTGGGAAGGGAGCGGCGCTGGTAGTTAAGTTGCAATAAAGCAAGAACAGTTCTTCCGGATTTTTTATTTCAAGTAGATCATAATCGCTATGGAAAAAATCTGCTTCAGTTTTTGTGTTGTTGCGTATGATTTTTGCGTTGCAAGCGACGGCAGAGCACTCAGGGTGGCTAATTATTAGTTTCCGCATTGTTTCAATGTAGCCAGGCATCATTATGTCGTCGTCGTGAAACAAAACGAAATATTCAGCCTCAATGTTTTGTAGTATGATTTTAAAGTGATCTAGCGCCGCCAGTTGCGGTGTGCGGCGAACGTATTTTACATCCGGATAGCTTGTTTTGATTAAGTCTCCGACATCATCTGTTGATGAGTTGTCGGATATATAGAGATCGAAACTCGAGTAGCTTTGCCGTAGAACCGAGTCTATGGTTAAAGATATATATTCTGGACGGTTGCAGCTCAATACGTGGATTTCGATTTCTTTTTTCATTGGTTAGGTTGAGCTAAGTTGGCAGATTTATGTCGTCAAATAAATAATGTAATAGGTTTTGTGCGGTTTATCAGGGTTCGGATCCTGTTTTGGCTAAAAGCCTCGCATCTTTCGGCCGAAAATATATTTTCACTTTATTGCGATTAACAGAGTGGGAAAGCTTTTCGCATGAGTTAGTGGTGCTGAAATAAGATAAAGCATCCCCGTGCCTTCAGTATTTCCAACTGTAATTAGTGACACTTGGGTCATGCCCTGACTATGTCAATGGTTGAGTCATGTTGTGCATTGAATTCATTATTAAGTAGGGTTTCAATTTTTTGATAGCTTAGTTCGTGATAATCCATTAAGTAGTGATAGTCACCGCAGTATTTCGAGAATTTGTCGTTAATCCCAATTTTTTTGAAATTACAAATTATATCGCCGGCAATTATCTCGGAAATGCAGCTGCCCAAACCGCCATAAATTGAGTGCTCTTCTAGTGATAGGATGTTATCTCTATTCTTGCAGAGCTCATAGATGTGATTTTTTGCCATGGGTTTTATACAGGGAACGGAGTAGACATCGACGTCATGTCGCTGGCTTGCCAGTTTTAGTGCCGTACTTACCATGGAGCCGGTTGCCAGAATCAAGTTCTTGGCATTGTCCCTAACTAATATTGGCAGTATTGTCTGCATATCTGAGTCTGGCATTGTGGAATGAACATCGCCCAAGTCCGCTTTCCCCATTCGCAAATAACTAGCTTGACTGGATGCCATCGCCGTCTGCATGGTGTACGTTAGTTCATGGCGATCTGCAGGGGAGTAAATTGCCAGATTTGGAATTGCGCGTAGTGCCGCAATGTCTTCCACGCATTGATGACTCGATCCAAGGTGGCTATAAACCACGCCTGCGCCATCTCCGATAAAAATCACTTTGAGTGATTCATAGCAGACATCTATCTTTATTTGCTCCAACACGCGCATTGGAACAAATGCGCTGAGTCCATAGACGATAGGTAAAAATCCGCCTTTGGCCAAACCTGCTGCCACCCCAACCATATTTTGCTCTGCAATACCACAGTTTACATACTGCTCCGGGCATTCTTTACGGAATGCATCGAACAGTGCATACCCGTGATCCCCCGTTAGCAGCAGAACGTTGGGATTGGCTTTTGCGGCCGCAACTAACACTTCTGAGAAGGCAGCCCTCATGCTATTTCTCCTCCAGTTCGGCCATTGCTGCAGCATAGGTTTCGCTGCTGAGTCGTGTGTAGTGCCAGATGTTGTTGTTTTCCATAAAGGAGATACCCTTGCCCTTTATTGTCTTGGCAATAATGGCTTTGGGTTTGCCATTTTTCTTTGATTTTAACTGATGAATTGCATCATCAATTTGCGATTCGTCGTGTCCATCCAACTGGATTGACTCAAATCCAAAGGCAGTAAATTTCTCCATTATATTGCCAAGCTTCAATACTTCGTCTGTACTACCCATTGCCTGGAAACCATTTTCGTCAACAACCACGATCAAGTTATCTAGCTTAAAGTGACTGGCGAAGAGTGCAGCCTCCCAAATGCTGCCTTCGTTGATTTCTCCATCGCCGACGATGGCATAACACATTTGATTAGTTTTTCTGCGCTGGGCGCCATAGGCCATGCCAACTCCTACCGAGAGGCCATGCCCGAGTGAGCCAGAAGTGACCTCTACACCTGGAACATGAGCATCGGCAAGGCCTTTAAGCTGTGTCCCATTGTTGAAGTAATTCTTGATATCTGCAGAGGATAGCCAGCCTTTTTCATGTAAGCAGGCATATTGCGCCATTACTCCGTGTCCTTTGCTTAGCACTAGATAATCACGATTAGGGTGCGCGTGTGCATCATCAGGGAAGCGTAAATGATTTCGATACAGGACAGCCATTATTTCAATGATCGAGAAAGCACAGCCAATGTGGACCGTTGCGCCAGAGAAGGCCATATCTAATACTGTTTTTCTTAGACTTTTTGCGTCAAACACTTGTGTCATCGCAATTAACCTCGATTCCAATCAATAGTTTTTTGCAGTGCGGTGGAAAAAGGCGTGTACTCCCTCACTCCCAATTTATGCTGTGCCTTGCTTGTGTCAGGGATGTAGCGAGCTGGCAGAGCATTAGGAATTGACGATTGCATCACTTCGACTGATAAATTGGGATCAATCTGATGTTGCACAGCCTCGGCAAGTTCCTTGATCGATAGATCAGCAGTTGCACCTAGGTTGTAGGCTTCAGTGTTTTTACCATACCAGAATATATGCCATAGCCATATCGCCATGTCGGCAGCATAAAGATAGGAGCGTCGCGGTGATCCATCACCGTTGACTGTGATATTTTTTCCTTCCAGCGCATCTCTTATAAAATTACCCGCTGCAAATGGACCATGAAGTGGCATACCTGGCCCTATCAAGGCAAATATCCGAGCAATCTTGGCTTCCAAGTTATATTGTCGAGCATAAGCCGTCGATAGCCATTCTGCTGCCCGTTTACCCTCACCGTATGCTGAGCCAAGCTGGCGTGGGTCTGGGGCTCCTTGCCAGTTCTCCATCAGTCGTTGCAGCGCCGGAGGCTGCACTCCATACACTGCACCGCTGGACGTCAACAAGAAGCGAGTGGCTCCACGCTCGATTGCAAAATCCAGTACCCGTCTTGTTCCAGACACATTGACGTCAAATATTGCTAGATAGTCAGCTGTATTTTGGGTGTTGCCAACATCAGTCGCAGCATGGATTACCCCATCAAAACTTCCATCCGGGAAATTGAACGATAAAACATCGCCAGAACAGAAAGTGATGCTGGGAGCACTTGCAATATGGGGTAGGCGCTGTGCATGGATATTTGGAGTGCGGGTTAATACGACCGCACGAATGTCTGTCTGTAGATGCTTGTTTGCATGTGTTATCGACTCAAGTAGCCATGTGCCAATAAAGCCGGTGCCCCCGGTGATAAAAAAACGGGTGCCTGATAGATTTCGCCATATTTCACGGGTATGTTCAATGATCAAATCAAGATCATCGGATGGCAGCGGCTTTTGTACGGTCATGGTTTAGCTCAGAAATTCACACCAACAATCGTCTCGATTTTTTCTACTGCAAAATCGAGCATTTCTCTGCTCAACCCCGGATGCACGCCAATCCAGAAGGTGTTGTTCATGATCAGGTCGGTGTTGGTCAGTTCACCACTCACGCGATAGACCTGGCCGTCCATATACGGCTGGCGGGTGAGGTTGCCGGCAAATAGCAGCCGGGTACCGACGCGATGTTCATCCAGGTACTTGAGCACATCCACACGGCTGATGCCGCTGTCGGGGCGGAGGGTGATTGGGAAACCGAACCACGACGGGCTGCTGTTTTCGGTAGCTTCCGGCAGGATCAGGAACTCAATACAGCTTTGCAGTCGCTCGGTCAGATAGGCAAAGTTGTCTTTACGGGCTTGGATAAAGCCTTCCAATTTGTCGAGCTGGGCCAGTGCGCAGGCGGCCTGCATGTCAGTGATCTTGAGGTTGTAGCCTAAGTGACTGTAGGTGTACTTGTGATCGTAGCCAGCCGGCAGGCTGCCCAACTGCCAGCCAAAGCGCTTGCCGCAAGTATTGTCGCAACCCGGTGCGCAGTAACAATCGCGGCCCCAGTCGCGGAAGGACTCGATAATTTTTTTCAGATCGGAGTCGTTGGTGAACACGGCACCACCTTCACCCATAGTGATATGGTGGGCGGGGTAGAAACTGAGAGTACCGATGTCGCCAAAGGTGCCAACCAGTTTGCCGTCGTAGGTGCCGCCCAGTGCATCGCAGCAGTCTTCGATCAACCACAGATTGTATTTTTCGCACAGTGCCTTGATGGTCTTCAGGTTGTACGGGTTACCCAAGGTGTGGGCCAACATGATGGCTTTGGTCTTGGGGGTGATGGCGGCTTCAATCAGCTCGGCCTTGATGTTGTAGGTGGGGATGTCGACATCGACAAACACAGGTACTGCACCAAACTGGATGATGGGGTTGACGGTGGTGGGGAAGCCCGCCGCCACACCGATGACCTCATCCCCTTTCTTGATGGCCCGTGCACCCAGCTTGGGCGAGGTCAGTGCCGAAAATGCGAGCAGGTTGGCCGACGAGCCAGAGTTGGTGGTCAGCAGGTGCTTAACACCCAGGAAATCGGCCAGGCGTTTCTCGAACATGTCGTTGAAGCGGCCTGTGGTCAGCCAGCCATCCAGCGAGGCTTCAACCATGTTCTTCAGTTCAGCGCCATCGATCACTTTACCCGACGGCGGAATTACGGTCTTGCCTGGCTCGAAGCTACGCGGCGCCATGGCGATAGCGGCGTATTCGTCGACGAGCTGAGCAATTTGTTGACGGAGTTGTTGGGCTTTCTCTTGTTGGCTCATTGCAATTATTCGCTAGTTTGGTTGGTGCCTTGGTAGGCGACGATCTGCTGCAGCGTAATTTGCTGCATATCTTGTTTGGAACGGTGGGCTTGGTGCCAGTTGCAGATATGTTTTAAGGTCGTGGCGAGCGACCAGCGCGGTTGCCAGCCAAGATGTGTGTGAGCTTTGGTACAGTCGAGCTTGAGATAATGTGCTTCGTGCAGATTAGCCGCCGCTGGGTCGATGACATAGCGGGCACCCTCACCCCACACTTGGGTGAGGGTCTTGACAATCCACTCCACAGGCTTGGCATCGCTCTCTTGAGGGCCGAAATTCCATCCTTCGGCGTAGGCAGGCCCTTCGGTGTAAAGCTTTTCAGCCAGGGCGAGATAACCTGATAGGGGTTCCAGCACGTGTTGCCACGGGCGGATGGCGTGGGGGCTGCGGATGGTGACTGCTTCGCTAGCTTCGATGGCACGCATGATGTCGGGGATCAGCCGGTCACCGGCCCAGTCGCCGCCGCCAATGACGTTCCCGGCACGAGCGCTGGCCAACGCCACGCCGTGCCGGGAATAGTCTGCGGGATTGAAAAACGAGTTGCGGTAGGCGCTGGTGACGAGTTCAGAACAACCTTTGCTGTTGCTGTACGGATCATAGCCGCCCATCGCTTCGTTTTCGCGGTAACCCCACACCCATTCGCGGTTTTCGTAGCACTTGTCGCTAGTGACGTTGACCACCACCCGGACTGTGGGCGTGGTACGAACGGCTTCCAGTAGGTGCACCGCGCCCATCACGTTGGTGGAATAGGTTTCTACCGGGTTGGTGTAGGAATAGCGCACCAGCGGCTGGGCTGCCATATGGATGACGATGTCCGGCTGGCTATTTTGCATGGCTTGAGTGAGTGCATCGAGGTCGCGCACGTCGCCCAGGATGGAATGCATGCCGTCGGCTACGCGGGCTTCTTCAAACAAGCTGGGCGCAGTGTTTGGGGCCAATGCGTAGCCGGTTACCTCTGCACCGATGTGCTGGAGCCATAGAGAGAGCCAGCTGCCTTTGAAGCCGGTATGCCCGGTGAGGAAAACCCGCTTTCCATGCCAGAATGCCGAGTTCATTCCCATACCTTCCACGGCGCCTTACCACTTTGCCAAAGTTCTTCCAGATAAACCTTGTCTCGCAGTGTATCCATTGGCTGCCAGAAGCCTTCATGGGGAAAGGCTGCAAGCTGACTGGTTTCTGCCAGTTTTTCCAGTGGCTCACGCTCCCAGATGGTGGCATCGTCATCGATCAGATCGATCACCTTGGGCGATAGTACAAAGAATCCGCCATTGATCATGCCCCCGTCGCCCTTGGGTTTTTCCTTGAATGTGATGACCTTGCCGTCATGGATGTCCAATGCACCGAACCGACCAGGAGGGTAGGTGGAGGTAAGGGTCGCATTGACACCTTGGGCTTTATGAAATTCGATCAACTGAGCAATATTGACGTTGCTGACGCCGTCACCGTAGGTAAAACAAAAGGCTTCATCGTTCTCTACGTAATTGCGGACTCGCTTCAGGCGTCCGCCTGTCATGGTGTCTTCACCAGTGTCCACCAAGGTGACACGCCAAGGCTCTGCATAGCGCTGATGAACTTCCATCTTGTTATTCGACATGTCGAAGGTGACATCGGACATATGCAGGAAGTAGTTGGCGAAATATTCCTTGATAACGTAACCCTTATAGCCGCAGCAGATTACGAATTCGTTGATCCCGTAATGAGAGTAGATCTTCATGATGTGCCATAGAATCGGTTTGCCACCGATTTCTACCATTGGCTTGGGACGAACCGAAGTTTCTTCACTAATGCGGGTGCCGAGGCCACCAGCCAAGATGACTGCTTTCATTTTTCTCTCGTCATTCAATAAAAAAATTGTGCCGCCGGAAAATGGCTGCCCTGCAAATCCTTGGCGGATAGTGAAGGTTGCCCAGCAATTGGCCAATCTATGTTCAGATCTGCGGCATCCCAAATAATGCTGCGCTCACTTTCGGGGGCGTAATAGTCGGTAGTCTTGTACAAAAACTCCGCCTCATCGGATACCGTTAAGAAGCCATGTGCAAACCCTTCCGGAATCCACAACTGCCGTTTGTTTTCTGCCGACAGATTTACCCCAACCCACTGGCCGAAGGTCGGTGACGACTTGCGGATGTCCACCGCCACGTCGAACACTTCGCCCACCACGCAGCGTACCAGCTTGCCTTGTGCATGGGGCGCTAACTGGTAGTGCAGCCCGCGCAGTACTCCTTTAACTGAGCGGGAGTGGTTGTCTTGTACGAAGTCGACCTTGTGGCCAATGGCTTCCTCAAATCGCTTCTGATTGAAACTTTCGAAGAAAACCCCCCGGTCGTCGCAAAATACAGCCGGTTCAATGATTTTGACGTCCGAAATTGCGGTATCGATAATTTTCATGAAAAGGCGTGCTTTCTTACTTCAGCAGCTGCAGCAGGTATTGCCCGTAGGCATTTTTCTTCAGCGGTTGTGCTAGCTGTTCCAGTTGGCCCGCATCAATCCATTGCTGAACATAGGCTATTTCTTCCAGGCAAGCCACTTTCAGTCCCTGCCGATTTTCTACGGTGGCAATGAATTGGCTGGCTTCCAGCATGGATTCATGTGTGCCGGTATCTAGCCAGGCATACCCCCGCCCCATTGTTTGTACGTCAAGCTGGCCTTGCTGTAGGTAGCGGTTGTTAACATCGGTAATTTCTAGCTCGCCACGGGCAGAGGGTTTTATTGACTTGGCTATATCCACTACCTGGTTGTCGTAGAAATACAGGCCGGTTACCGCGTAATTTGACTTAGGCTGGGCGGGCTTTTCTTCAATGGACAAGGCTTTGCCCTGCCTGTCGAAGGCCACTACTCCGTAGCGTTCCGGGTCGTGTACATGGTAAGCAAATACACTTGCTACTTCCGCTTTGGCATTGGCCGCCTTTAGCAGTTTCGGGAAGTCATGGCCATGGAAAATGTTGTCGCCAAGAACTAGTGCGGACGGTGCGCCGTCCAGAAATGCCTCGCCTATGATGAACGCTTGCGCGAGCCCATCGGGGCTGGGCTGTACTGCGTATTGCAGGTTGATGCCCCATTGGTTGCCGTCGCCGAGTAATTGCTCAAAGCGCGGGGTGTCTTGCGGGGTGGAGATAATCAGTATGTCCCGGATACCTGCCAGCATCAGTGTGCTTAGCGGGTAATAGATCATCGGCTTGTCGTAGATGGGCAACAACTGCTTGCTCACTGCCAGGGTGGCCGGGTACAGGCGGGTGCCGCTACCCCCGGCTAGAATGATGCCTTTTCTACTCATGGACACAATCTCGTTTGTCAACGTTGGTCAAGCTGGGCCAAGACGTGCTTTACGCTGTCATGCCAGTCTGGTGGGTGAGTGCCAAAAATTTTCTGAATTTTACTGCAATCCAGCTGTGAGTTGCGCGGTCTGCGCGCTGGCGTCGGGTAGCCTGATGTAGGGATGGGCTGGATGTCAGCGGCGGACAGCTTCAGCGGAAAGCCATGTGTTGCGGCCAACTCAACAACCAGTTGGGCATATTCGTACCAACTGGTGCTGCCGCTGCAGCTGAGATGGTAGAGCCCGCTAGGAAAGTCACATTTGTCCCGGCGATATTGCTGAATGATGTGTGCGGTTACATTAGCAAGCAGGCTGGCCGGGGTCGGCGCCCCTATCTGGCCCGCGACGATGCTGAGCTGGTCGCGTTCATTGGCAAGCCGCAGGATGGTTTTCAGAAAGTTGCCGCCATGTGCACCAAATACCCAGCTGGTACGCAAAATGGCATGGGCGGTCCCCGCTGTGGCAACGGCCTGTTCCCCGGCCAACTTGCTGCTCCCATAGACACATTGAGGGTTGGCCACATCTGTCTCTATATTAAGAGCCGTCTTTTTCTCCATCGAACACGTAGTCGATGGAGTAGTGAATCAATAGTGCTTGGTGCTCTGCGGCCCATGCGGCCATGGTGGCGGGCGCATCGGCATTCACTTGTTTAGCTGTTGCGGGGTCGCTCTCTGCTTTGTCCACCGCGGTGTAGGCTGCAGGGTTTACGATGATGTCCGGTTGCACGCGGTCCAGCGTTTGCCGGATAGCAGCTATATCGCACAAATCAAGGCTGGATCGGTCAAGGCACACGGTTTCGCCTGTTACGGCCAGGGCACGTTGCAGCTCAAAACCAAGTTGGCCGTTTCCCCCCGTTAGCAAAATCCGGGTCATGCTTCGTCCCCGTACTGGCGGTCTATCCATTGCCGGTAGCTGCCACTCGTTACGGCCTCTGTCCACTCACGGTTTGCCAGGTACCAGGCTACTGTTTTACGAATGCCTGTTTCGAAGGTTTCGGCGGGTTTCCAGCCAAGTTCTTGTTCCAGTTTGCGTGCGTCAATCGCGTAGCGGCGGTCATGACCGGGGCGATCCGCTACAAAAGTGATTTGTTCTGCGTATGGTTTGCCGTCACTACGTGGCTGCAGTTCGTTAAGAATGCTGCAGATGGTGCCAACTACGTCCAGATTGGCTTTTTCGTTCCAGCCGCCCACGTTATAGGTTTCGCCTACCTTGCCGGCTTCCAGTACGCGACGTATTGCAGCGCAGTGGTCCTTTACGTAAAGCCAGTCTCGAATCTGCTGGCCATCGCCGTAGATGGGAAGTGCTTTTCCTGCGATGGCGTTTAAGATCACCAGCGGGATCAGCTTCTCCGGGAAGTGGTAGGGGCCATAGTTGTTGCTGCAATTGGTGGTGAGTACCGGCAGGCCATAGGTATGGTGCCAGGCGCGTACTAGATGGTCCGATGCGGCCTTGCTGGCGGAGTAGGGGCTGTTGGGTTCGTAGCGGTTGGTTTCGCTGAAGGGGGCATCTGTGGCGGCCAACGTACCATAGACCTCATCCGTTGATACGTGCAGAAAACGGAAGGACGATTGCTCTTCTTCACTCAAGGTCGCCCAGTAATCACGGATGGCCTCCAGCAAGTTAAAGGTACCAACGACGTTGGTCTGGATGAAGTCACCCGGGCCGTGGATGGAGCGGTCAACATGTGACTCAGCTGCAAAATTGACAACGGCCCTGGGGCGATACTCGAGCAAAAGACTTGCTACCAGATCCCGGTCACCGATATCTCCACGGATGAAGTGGTGGCGAGGGTCCCGTTCAAGCGATGACAAGGTCTGCAGATTGCCTGCGTAGGTAAGCTTGTCGAGATTGATGACTGGTTCATCCTTGCAGGCTAGCCAGTCAAGAACGAAATTGGCGCCGATGAAGCCGGCCCCGCCAGTAACAAGGATCATGGGTTAGGGTTCCAAAAGTCATATTGAGGCCCGCGAAAAGTCAGGCAGAACGCTTGTCTGTTGATGAGACTGCGAAAAGTCCGAGTATATCCTACTATCTGTTATCCTCCCGATCCTGCTGCCGGAGCCTGGCTCTGGTATGGGCCTGGCAAAGGCCTTAACCTTGGACTTGCTTCTCGATGCTGCAAATATTACTGACGGCAATGTTGGTTTCTATTCTTGCGGGCCTTGGCCTCATTAGATACTCACATTTGCACTCGCATCTCACTGCCGACTTTGATACCGCCGGGGTGCAGAAATTTCATGCCGTGCCTGTGCCACGAGTCGGGGGTATCCCGATCATGTTGGGGCTACTGGTGGGGTGTGCGCTGTCTGGCTATCTGAATACTTCGGTGTGGGTGCTGCTGTTGCTGCTGTCTACCGTGCCCGCATTCGGCTTTGGCCTGCTGGAGGATGTCACCAAGAAGATTGGGCCGCTGATCCGTTTGTTGGCAACATTTGTGTCCGCCGGATTGGGGTATCTGTTGATACAGGCTGCTCTGACACGGTTGGGGATTCCCGCGGTTGATCATCTGCTGGCGCGCTATTGGTGGCTATCTCTGGTGGTAACCATGGTTGCCGTAGGGGGTGTAGCGCATGCTTTCAATATCATCGACGGCTACAATGGCCTTTCTGGTATGGTGGCAGTGCTTGTTTTTACGGCCATGGCTTATGTGTGTCTCAAGGTGCATGACATCCTGCTGATGAGCGTATGCATGGCCATGATAGGTGCAGTGCTTGGCTTCCTGTGCTGGAATTTCCCGCGTGGGCTGATTTTTGCTGGTGATGGTGGGGCCTACTTGGTGGGCTTCATGATTGCAGAAGTCTCTGTGCTGCTCGTTGCGCGTAACCCGCAAGTGTCGCCCTGGTTTCCACTACTGTGTGTGATTTATCCGGTGTTCGAGACCTTGTTTTCCATTTACCGGCGCAAGTTCCTGCAAGGTCGGGCAGTGGGCTGCCCAGATGCGCTGCATCTGCATCAAATGATCTACCGACGGCTGGTGCGTTGGATGGTAGGGTCTCGTGAAGCACGCCACCTTACCCAGCGTAATAGTCTGACTTCCCCCTATCTCTGGCTGCTCTGTTCTTTTTCTGTACTGCCCGCCATGCTCTTCTGGAACCGGACATGGGTGCTGCTGGTCTTTGTGGTGCTCTTTATTGCGGCCTACCTCTACTTGTACCAGCTTATTGTGCGCTTCCGTGCCCCGCGATGGCTGACCTTGCGCAAGGGCGGCTAGTGCACGGGCGTAGTTCTGATTCCAGAATTTCTTCACATGTCCCTCTTGAAAGCTGGCGACCCCGTCCCTATGATTAGCACTCACAAGGGGGGAGTGCTAACGGCGTTTCCTCACACCCACAAGCATAGTCTCTGTTCACACAGCTACTGATTTTAGGAGAGATCAATGGCAATCCGTCCTCTGCACGACCGTGTTGTTATCAAGCGCCTTGAAGCTGAAGAGAAGACCGCTTCCGGCATCGTTCTGCCGGGCGCTGCCGCCGAGAAGCCGGACATGGGCGAAGTGGTCGCCGTGGGCCACGGCAAGATTCTGGAAAACGGCGAGCGCCGTGCGCTGGAGCTGAAGGTTGGCGACAAAGTGCTGTTTGGCAAGTACTCCGGCCAGACTGTCAAGGTCGACGGCGAAGAGCTGCTGGTGATGCGCGAAGAAGACGTGATGGGGATCGTCGAGTAATCCGACCCATCACAATTTTTTGATACAGATTCTGGAGATTATTGAGCATGGCTGCTAAAGACGTACGCTTTGGTGATTCCGCCCGCGCCAAGATGGTGGTGGGTGTCAACATTCTGGCTGATGCCGTTAAAGTGACCCTGGGCCCGAAAGGCCGCAACGTGGTACTGGATCGCTCCTTCGGCGCGCCGACTATCACCAAGGATGGTGTTTCCGTTGCCAAGGAAATCGAACTGAAGGACAAGTTCGAGAACATGGGCGCGCAGATGGTGAAGGAAGTGGCTTCCAAGACTTCCGACGTGGCCGGTGACGGTACCACCACCGCTACCGTACTGGCCCAGGCCATCGTGCACGAAGGCATGAAGTTCGTGACCGCCGGCATGAACCCGATGGATCTGAAGCGCGGCATCGACAAGGCGGTAATCGCCTTGGTCGGCGAGATCGCCAAGATCGCCAAACCGTGCGCGACCACCAAGGAAATCGCCCAGGTTGGCTCCATCTCCGCCAACTCCGATTCCGACATCGGCGACATCATCGCCAATGCGATGGAAAAAGTGGGCAAGGAAGGCGTGATCACCGTTGAAGACGGCAAGAGCCTGAACAACGAGCTGGACGTGGTGGAAGGCATGCAGTTCGACCGCGGCTACCTGTCCCCGTACTTCATCAACAACCAGGAAAAGCAGATTGCCGCGCTGGACAATCCGTTCATCCTGCTGTTCGACAAGAAAATCTCCAACATCCGCGACCTGCTGCCGGTACTGGAACAGGTGGCCAAGTCCGGCCGTCCGCTGCTGATCATCGCCGAAGACGTAGAAGGCGAAGCGCTGGCTACCCTGGTGGTGAACACCATCCGCGGTATCCTGAAAGTGGTTGCCGTGAAGGCGCCAGGCTTTGGCGATCGTCGCAAGGCCATGCTGCAGGACATCGCCGTACTGACCGGCGGTACCGTTATCGCTGAAGAAGTTGGCCTGACCCTGGAAAAAGTTACCCTCGACATGCTGGGCCAAGCCAAGCGTGTTGAAGTGGGCAAGGAAAACTCCACCATCATCGACGGCGCCGGCGACGTTGCCGCCATCCAGGCCCGCGTGACCGAAGTACGCCAGCAGATCGAAGCCGCGACTTCCGACTACGACCGTGAAAAACTGCAAGAGCGCGTGGCCAAGCTGGCCGGCGGTGTTGCCGTGATCAAGGTTGGCGCCGCTACCGAAGTGGAAATGAAAGAGAAGAAGGCTCGCGTGGAAGACGCGCTGCATGCTACCCGCGCCGCGGTTGAAGAAGGCGTGGTCCCTGGCGGTGGCGTGGCCCTGCTGCGCGCCCGTGCTGCCATCGAGAACGTTGTCACTGTCAACGCCGACCAGGCCGCCGGCGTGAAGATCGTGCTGAAGGCGATCGAAGCGCCGCTGCGCCAGATCGTGCAGAACGCCGGCGACGAGCCGTCGGTGGTGGTGAACAAGGTGCTGGAAGGCAAAGGTAACTTCGGTTACAACGCCGCCTCTGGCGAGTATGGCGACATGATCGAAATGGGCGTGCTGGATCCGGCCAAGGTAACCCGTTCGGCGCTGCAACATGCAGCATCCGTTGCCGGTCTGATGCTGACTACCGACTGCATGATCGCGGAGCTGCCGGAAGACAAGCCGGCTGCCGGTATGCCGGACATGGGCGGCATGGGCGGTATGGGCGGCATGATGTAAGCAGCCCTCCGTGCTGAATCAGAACCCCGCAGCGTGCTGCGGGGTTTTTCTTTGCGGCCAACCTTGGCAAGGTTGGCCGCATTGCTTGGTGGCTCTGGCACAATGCGAGCAGACGCAAGCAAAAGGGAGTAGGGAATGGAATTGCAGCAGCTGGTGTTGGCGCTTAACCAGAAACTGGAGCCGTGGCGTTTCAAGGATTACGCGCCTAATGGCTTGCAGATAGAGGGGCGGGCGCAGGTACAGCGAATCGTCACCGGCGTCACGGCGTCACAGGCGCTGCTGGATGAGGCGGTGCGCTTGCGGGCCGATGCCATCCTGGTGCATCACGGCTACTTCTGGAAAAGCGAGCCGGCGCCACTGACCGGCATCAAGCGCCAGCGCATTGCCACGTTGCTGCAAAACGACATCAGCCTGCTGGCCTACCACTTGCCGCTAGATGCGCATCCTGAGCTGGGAAACAATGCACAGCTGGCGAAGAAGCTGGGCTTGCAGGCATGCCAAGCCAGCCCGGATGAGCCGCTGCTGTGGCAGGGTGAGCTGGCGCAGCCGTTAAGCGGAACACAGTTGGCCGCACAGTTGGCACACAGCCTGGGGCGTGAGCCGCTAGTGCTGGGCCCGACTGAGCGTCCTATCCGGCGGCTGGCATGGTGTACGGGCGGGGCGCAGGGCTACTTCGAGCAGGCGGTCGCGCTGGGGGTGGACGCCTTTATCACTGGTGAGGTGTCCGAGCAGAACCTGCACCTGGCAGAGGAGTATGGCGTCACATTCCTTGCGGCAGGTCATCATGCAACGGAGCGCTATGGTGTAAAAGCCTTGGGTGAATGGCTGGCTGCGGAATACGCACTGGATGTCAGCTTTATCGATCTGTTCAACCCGGTCTGACGACAATCCCATGTTGGCAATGAGGCGATTTCTCGCATATGCGCTTCAAGTTCCGTGTTGGATTCGGGTAGAATCGTAAGGTTTCAAGTTTAGAGCTCGGTTTCCACGTTTGAGGATGACTGTAATGAGTGAACAACACGTTGATGCGGGGCGCCGTCGCTTTCTGACGGTGGCCACCAGCGCGGTTGGTGGTGTGGCGGCGGCCGGTGTGGCCGTGCCGTTTTTGATGAGCTTTGCGCCGTCTGAGCGTGCCAAGGCTGCTGGTGCCCCGGTCGAAGTAGATATCAGCAAGCTGGAGCCGGGTCAGAAGATCAACGTCGAGTGGCGCGGCAAGCCGGTATGGGTGCTGTCCCGCACCCCGGAGCAGCTGAAGAACCTGGCCACCATCGAAGGCGATCTGCTGGATCCGTCGTCCGAGGGTTCCGAGCAGCCGGAGTACTGCAAGAACAAGCATCGCTCCATCAAGCCGGAGGTGCTGGTTGCCGTGGGTATCTGTACCCACCTGGGCTGTTCTCCGACCCACCGCCCGGATATCGCCCCCGCTGATCTGGGGCCGAAATGGGTGGGTGGCTTCTACTGTCCGTGTCACGGCTCCAAGTTCGACCTGGCCGCCCGCGTTTACAACGGCGTACCGGCACCGAAGAACCTGGTCATCCCGCCGCACAAATACCTGGCCGACACTCGCCTGTTGATCGGCGAAGACAAATAAGCGAGGGAGTGAACATGAGCATTGGGCAAAAAGTGCTGAACTGGGTAGACGATCGCTTCCCGCTGTCTTCGATGATGAAGGAGCACGTTACCGAGTACTACGCACCGAAAAACTTCAACTTCTGGTACTTCTTCGGCTCGCTGGCCATGCTGGTGCTGGTGATCCAGATTGTTACCGGTATTTTCCTGACCATGAACTACAAGCCGGATGCCACGCTCAATGGCGCGGGTATCCCGGTAGCGTTCGCCTCGGTCGAATACATCATGCGCGATGTGGCGGGTGGCTGGATCATCCGTTACATGCACTCCACCGGCGCCTCCATGTTCTTCGTGGTGGTGTACCTGCACATGTTCCGCGGCCTGATCTACGGCTCCTACAAGCAGCCGCGCGAGCTGGTGTGGATTTTCGGTACCCTGATCTTCCTGCTGCTGATGGCCGAGGCCTTCATGGGTTACCTGCTGCCGTGGGGCCAGATGTCGTTCTGGGGGGCGCAGGTGATCGTGAACCTGTTTGCTTCCATACCGGTGATCGGTCCGGATCTGTCGGTGTTCATCCGTGGCGACTTTGTGGTTGGCGATGCCACCTTGAACCGCTTCTTCGCGCTGCATGTGATCGCCATTCCGCTGATCCTGCTGGCGCTGGTGGTAGCGCATCTGATCGCGCTGCACGAAGTGGGCTCCAACAACCCAGACGGCGTGGAAATCAAGAAGCTGAAGGGCGAGGACGGTACGCCGCTGGATGGCATCCCGTTCCATCCGTACTACACCGTGAAGGATATCCTGGGTGTAGCGGTATTCCTGATCGTGTTCTCCGGCATCGTGTTCTTTGCGCCGGAAATGGGCGGCTACTTCCTGGAGCATCCGAACTTCGACCAGGCTGACCCGCTGAAGACCCCGCCGCACATTGCGCCGGTTTGGTACTTCACCCCGTTCTACGCCATTCTGCGCGCGGTGCCGTCCTTTGCCGGTACCCAGGTATGGGGTGTGCTGGCGATGGGCGCGGCGGTGGTGCTGATCGCCTTCCTGCCGTGGCTGGACAAGTCGCCGGTGAAGTCGATCCGTTACCGCGGTCCGAAGTTCAAGTTCATGTTGGTGCTGTTCATTATTGCCTTCATCGGTTTGGGTATTCTGGGTGCCGCCCCGTCTACCAACGTACGTACCGTGGTAGCGCAGTTGCTCTCCGTCATTTACTTCGCCTTCTTCCTGGGCATGCCGTTCTATACCAAGAACGACGTTGGCAGCACGCCGGTTCCGACCCGCGTGACCATGAGTACCCCGGCCCGCCAGATCCGTTTCCTGGTGCTGGTAGCGGTTACCGTGGTAGCTGCGACCCTGTTTGCGAAATTCATCTGATAGAGGGGGCACTATGAACAAGACCATTCGTCAATTGATTGCTGCTGCTGCCCTCGTCCTGCCGGCCGTCGGTGCATTTGCTTCCTCCGAGGGTCCGGCCCTGGAGAAGGCGCCGATCAACATTCAGGACACCGAAAGCCTGCAGCGCGGTGCGCAGACTTTCGCCAACTACTGCCTGTCTTGTCATTCGGCGAGCGCGATGCGCTACAACCGGCTGACCGACATCGGCCTGTCTGAAGAGCAGATCAAGGGCAACCTGATGTTCGCCACCGACAAGATCGGTGAGCAGATGAACGTTGCCATGGACAAGAAAGACGCCAAAGCCTGGTTCGGTGCCACACCGCCGGACTTGTCCGTGATTGCTCGCTCGCGCGGTGCCGACTATCTGTATGGCTACCTGCGTGGTTTCTACCGTGACGACTCCCGTCCGACCGGCTGGAACAACCTGGTATTCGACAAGGTGGGCATGCCACACATCCTGTGGCAATGGCAGGGTGAGCAGGTACTGAAGACCGAGAAGAATGCGGAAGGTCATGAGGAGCATTCGCTGCAGCTGGTCAAGGCCGGCACGTTGACCAAGCTGGAAAACGGCAAGGCCAATACCGCCGAATTCGACAAGCGTATGGCTGACCTGACCAACTTCCTGGTCTACATGGCCGAGCCGGCACAGGTTAAACGTCAGCAGATTGGTTACGTGGTGCTGATGTACTTGATCCTGCTGCTGTTGCCGTTTGCCTACTTCCTGAAGAAGGCCTACTGGAAAGAAATCCACTAAAGCACCGTGGGTTCTTGCAGAATAAAGCGGAGCGAAAGCTCCGCTTTTTCTTTTGAAATCATTGGCTTATGCAATTTTATTCGCTATTTGCCAAGCGAAAGTGCTAAAATTGCCTGTTATTTCATCAATTGCCGCCAAAAGGAAGTCAGTCCGCCATGATGACACTCTATTCCGGAACCACTTGCCCGTTCAGCCAGCGTTGCCGCATCGTGTTGTACGAAAAGGGTATGGATTTCGAGATTATTGACGTGGACGTGCTGAACAAGCCGGAAGATCTCGCCGTGATGAACCCGTACAACGAAGTGCCGGTACTGGTGGAGCGCGATCTGATCCTGCATGAGTCCAATATCATCAACGAATATATTGATGAGCGTTTTCCGCATCCGCAGCTGATGCCGGCCGACCCGGTAATGCGCGCCCGCGCCCGTCTGTTCCTGTTCCGTTTCGAGCAGGAACTGTTCATTCATGTAAAAACCATGGAAGCAGGGGCAACCGGCAAGGAAGCCACCAAGGCTCGCGAAGCGATTCGCGATGGCCTGATCACCATTGCGCCGATCTTTGCCAAGCAGAAGTTCATGCTGGGCGATGACTTTTCGATGATCGACGTGGCCATTGCGCCGCTGATGTGGCGCCTGGAACACTACGGCATCGATCTGGGCAAGAATGCCGCGCCGATCCTGAAGTATGCCGAGCGCCTGTTCCAGCGCCAGTCTTTCATCGATTCGCTGACTCCGGCCGAAAAGGCCATGCGCAAGTAAGAGGCGGCCATGACAGTCAGTACCCGGCCTTATCTTCTTCGCGCCATTCACCAGTGGTGTACCGACCAGGGGCAGACGCCTTACATGGTGGTATGGGTGGATGAAAACGTGCAGGTGCCGATGGAGTATGTGAAGAACAACGAGATCGTGCTGAACGTAGCTTATGGCGCGACGCAGAATCTGCAGCTCGATAACGACTGGATTTCCTTCGCTGCCCGTTTTGGTGGTGTCTCCCGGGAGATCTGGGTACCGGTCGGTAATGTGCTTTCTATCTTCTCGCGGGAGTCGGGCGAGGGGATGGGGTTCGAGTTGGAGGCGCTGTCGCAACCGGCCACGCCGCCGCAAGCCGTCGCTGCTAGCGAGCCTGAGCCGGCAGTGGACGAGGCGGCCAAGACGGCAAAGGTGATTACCTTTCCGGGGCGGCGCTAAGGCCTGGTTGGCGTCGTGAGGTTTCTGCGGCAGAGCTGACACCCCAAGTGTGAACTCCGGTTCGGCTGTGGGGTGTTTTACTTGGCTGCTGGCGTTGTCTGACTGCCATCGCCAAGGTGTTGCGAGTAGCTTGCATAATAAAAATGGCCACCGACAGGTGGCCATTTTTTATTGCCGTGAGCGCTTATTGTGCTGCCGAGGCCGCCGCGGATGCCGGGGCTGCCGCGAGCGGAGCAGAGGCTGACGGTGCGACAGCATCGGGTCCAACCAGGTCGTCGATATTCTCTTCCTGCACCGGGCTGCTGGCATCCGGCTGGGCGCTCGGCTGAAAACCAACCTGGCGGTTGCGGTACTGCAGCCAGGCATCGCGCATATAGCTGTACGGGTCCAGCGCCGCTTGCTGCAGGGTATCTTCCACGCCCAGCATCTGCTCGCGGGTGCTGATGCCCTTGAGCACGGTGGCCGCGGTCGCCTGCGACTCGGTGTGGAACACCAGGTCGTGCTGATTGGCGACGGTGAAGTTGGCCGCAGTGCCCAGGCCATCGCGCACGGTGGACGGGCCCAGCAGTGGCAGCACCAGGTAGTTGCTGTTCTTCCAGCCGTAGTGGGCCATGGTGTCCCCCAGCGTGGCCGGCTCGCGTTGCAGCCCCATCGGGGTGGCGATATCGATCAGGCCGAACAGACCGAAGGTGCTGTTGAACGAGATGCGCATGAAGTCGGTCAGCGTCTTGCGCGGCTCCAGCTGCAGGCCGTGGTTCAGCATGCTGTAGAGGTCTTCAAGGTTGTTGAAGAAGTTGCCGACACCGGTGCGCACCGGCTGCGGGGTGATTGCACGGTAGCCTTCCGCCACCGGTTTCATCACATAGCGATCCGCTTTGTCGTTGAACTGGAATACTGCCCGGTTCATCGGCTCCAGCGGATCCTGCGGATGGCTGGGGGTACTGGCACAGCCCGCCAGCAATACACTGCTGGCTAGCAGGACGGTAAGGCGCTGTTTCATGGTGCGTCTCCTGGCATGCCCAGCAGGTCGGCAATGCCATACAGGCGTGCCTGGCTGGCCAGGCTGGCCGGCAGGTGCTGCAGCAATAGCTCCCCGCCGCGCTGCTGTTGCTGGCGTGCGGCGCCCAGCAGCATGGCCAGGGCGGCGGCGTCGGCTTTCTCGACGGCGGACAGGTCCAGGTGCAGCGTGCCGCCTTGCATGGCTTGCAGCAGCTGGGGCTGGACGCTGGCAACCGTGTCCATGTCCAGCACGCCTTGCAGCGCAAGCTGGCCGGCGGTGACGGTAATCAGGCTCATGCCGGCTTCACGCCCTCGTTCTTGTCTTTCAGCTGCTTGATCAGGCCGTCGATGCCGTTCTTGCGGATTTCTTCACCGAACTGGGTGCGATAGACGGTAACCAGGCTGGCGCCTTCCACGCTGACGTTGAAGATTTTCCAGCCCTGGGCGCCCTTGTACAGGGTGTAATCGATGCTGACGTTTTTCTTGTCGGCATTGCCCGGCAGGGTCACTTCCGATTTCACCACGGCTTCACGGCCGCCATTATTGAACTGCGCGGCGGGCTTGACGTCGATCTGGGCGGTCTTGAAACGTACCATGGTGGACGAGTAGGTGCGTACCAGCAGGGTCTTGAACTGGCTGGCCAGCTGTTCCTGCTGTGCCGGGTTGGCCGCACGCCAGTCCTTGCCGACTGCCAGCGCGGTCATGCGGGTGAAGTCGATCAGCGGGATCACCATGCTTTCCACTTGTTCGCGCACCTGGCGGGTGTTCTTGCCGTTTTCCTTTTTCAGGATATCCAGCGCCTTTTGCGAGGTGTCCTGCACAAGGCCTACCGGCTCGTCGGCGGCCAGTGCCGGGGTGGCGAGGCCCAGCAACAGCATCAGGGAGGTAAGCAGCTTTTTCATGATGTGCGTCTTTCTTTTATCTATGCGAAGAATTATTGGCTCTGGCTGGCATCGCTGCCGCCGGCGGCCGGTTTATCGGCAAAGCTGGTCATGAACTTGCCAATCAGCTGCTCCAGCACCATGGCGGAGGAGGTGATGCTGATATGGTCGCCAGCTTTCAGATTGTCCGGGTCGCCGCCCTGGGTCAGGCCGATGTACTGTTCGCCCAGCAGGCCGGCGGTCAGGATCTCGGCACTGGTGTCGCGGCTGAACTGGTATTTGCCATCCAGAACCAGTGTCACATCGGCGACGTAGCGCTTGGTGTCCAGCGCGATATTGCTGACGCGGCCAACCAGTACGCCGGAGGATTTCACCGGCGCCTTGACCTTGAGCCCGCCGATATTGTCGAACTCGGCAGTGAGGGTATAGGTGTTGCTGTCGCTCTGCGGGGTGAGGTTGGCCACTTTCAGGGACAGGAAAGTGACCGCCGCGATGCCGATAGCAACGAACAGGCCAACCCACAAATCAATGGTAGAACGTTTCATCAGTGTTTATTCCTAGAACATGAAGGCCGTCAGGACGAAGTCCAGCGCCAGGATGACCAGTGCCGACGTCACCACGGTGCGGGTGGTGGCGGAAGAGACGCCGCTGGCCGTTGGCGTGGCGTCGTAGCCTTCGAATACCGCGATCAGCGTGACCGCCATGCCGAAGAACAGGCTCTTGATTAGGCCGTTGACCACGTCGTAGTGCAGGTCGACGTTGTTCTGCATCTGCGACCAGAACGTGCCTTCGTCCAGGCCGATCATCACCACGCCCACCAAGTAGCCGCCGAAAATGCCCATCACGTTGAAGATGGCGGCCAGCACCGGCATGGAGATCACGCCGGCCCAGAAGCGCGGCGCCACCACGCGGGCGATGGGGTTCACCGCCATCACGCTCATGGCTTCCAGCTGCTCGGTGGCCTTCATCAGGCCGATTTCGGCGGTCATCGCCGAGCCGGAGCGGCTGGCAAACAGCAGTGCCGCCAGTACCGGCCCCAGCTCGCGCAGCAGCGACAGCGCCACCAGCGCGCCCAGCGCATCGGAAGAGCCGAAGCGTGCCAGCGTGTTGTAGCCCTGCAGGCCCAGCACCATGCCGACGAACAGGCCGGATACCATGATGATGATCAGCGACAGCACGCCGGCGAAATACACCTCGCGGATGGTGAGCTGGAAGCGCAGCAGGCTCTGCCCGGAGTTGAGCAGGATGGCCAGCAGGAAGCGGCTGGCAAAGCCCAGGCGCCAGATAGCGTTGACGGTCAGCTCGCCCAGCTGGCGGAACGGAGACAGCAGTTTTTCCATCATGCGTTCTCCTGCAGGCCGAACGCTTGCGCCAGCGTATCGGTGGCCGGGTAGGCGAAGTGCACCGGGCCGTCCGGTTCGCCGGCCACGAACTGCGCCAGCCACGGCGATTCGGCGTGGCGTACCTGCTCTGGCGTGCCCTCGGCCACGATGCGGCCGTTGGCGACGAAATAGACGTAGTCGACGATATCCAGCGACTTGTGCACATCGTGGGTGACCATGATGGCGGTGGTGCCCAGCGCGGCGTTGAGCTTCTTGATCAACAACGCGATGGTGCCCAGCGAGATCGGGTCCAGCCCGGTGAACGGCTCGTCGTACAGCATCAGCTGCGGGTCGAGCGCGATGGCGCGTGCCAGCGCGATGCGGCGCGCCATGCCGCCGGACAGCTCGGCCGGCATCAGCCGCTCGGTACCGCGCAGGCCGACGGCGGCCAGCTTCAGCAGCACCAGGTCGTGGATCACGCTTTCCGGCAGGCGGGTGAGTTCGCGCAGCGGAAACGCCACGTTGTCGAATACGGACAGGTCGGTGAACAGCGCGCCGAACTGGAACAGCATGCCCATGCGGCGGCGGTGCTGGTACAGCTCGGCATTGCTCATGCGGCCAACGTCGCGGCCGTCGACCAGCACTTCGCCGTGTTGGGCGCGTACCTGGCCGGAGATCAGGCGCAGCAGCGTGGTTTTCCCGCTGCCGCTGCCACCCATGATGGCAACCAGCTTGCCGCGCGGAATCGACAGCGACACATCCTGCAGGATGGGGCGGTCGTTGTAGGCAAAGCCGACATTGCGAAGGGTGATGAAACTGTCGGAAGACACATTCAGTCCTGTGGGTAACAGAAAAACAGGGAGCCGTAGTCACGACTCCCTGTTGGTATTTTATCTGCCTAGTGTGCACTGCGACAAATGCCACTGCGCTAAAACGGTAGGAAAAGTGTTACCGCGAGTGACAATTTCCCGACAAATGCACAGTCAGATCAAGCGTTTGTATGTAGTTGCTTACACGCCGCGCAGCAGATCGTTGATGCTGGTCTTGCTGCGGGTCTGCGCATCCACCTTCTTCACGATCACCGCGCAGTACAGGCTGTGGCTGCCATCCTTGGACGGCAGGCTGCCGGACACCACTACCGAGCCCGGCGGTACTTTGCCGTAGTGTACTTCGCCGGTTTCGCGGTCGTAGATCTTGGTGGACTGGCCGATGAACACGCCCATGGAGATCACCGAGCCTTCGCCGACGATCACGCCTTCCACCACTTCGGAACGGGCGCCGATGAAGCAGTTGTCTTCGATGATGGTCGGGTTGGCCTGCAGCGGCTCCAGTACGCCGCCGATGCCGACGCCGCCGGACAGGTGCACGTTCTTGCCGATCTGGGCGCAGCTGCCCACGGTAGCCCAGGTGTCCACCATGGTGCCTTCATCGACGTAGGCGCCGATGTTGACGAAGGACGGCATCAGCACGGTGTTCTTGGCCACGAAGCTGCCCTTGCGCGCCACGGCGCCCGGCACGGCGCGGAAGCCGGCATCGCGGAACTGCTGCTCGTTCCAGTCGCCGAACTTGGTGTCCACCTTGTCGAAGTAGCGGCTCACGCCATCGTCCAGCACTTCGTTGTCGCGGATGCGGAACGACAGCAGCACGGCCTTCTTCGCCCACTGGTTCACCACCCACTCGCCGTCGATCTTCTCGGCCACGCGCAGCTGGCCGTTGTCCAGCTCGCTGATCACCTGCTCGATGGCGGCTTTCAGTTCCGGCGAAACGCTGGACGGGGTGATGTTGGCGCGGTCTTCGAACGCGGCCTCGATGATGGGCTGGATCGGGTGCATGTGGTTGAGTCCTTTAGTTATATGGATCGTGGTCATGGGGGTATCCGGTTGGGTCAGCGTACAAACTGCTCGATGCGCTCGGCGGCGGCCACGCAGTCGGCCAGCGGCGCCACCAGTGCCAGGCGCACGCGGCCGGCGCCGGGGTTCACGCCGTGGGCGTCGCGCGCCAGGAAGCTGCCGGGCAGTACGGTAATGTGTTCGCGGGCAAACAGCTCGCGGGCGAAGGCGGCATCGTCGCCGCCGGGCACTTCCGCCCACAGGTAGAAGCCGGCATCGGGGCGGCTCACCGGCAATACCTGGCCGATGCGCGCGGTCACCGCGGCGAACTTGGCGGCGTAGGCGGCGCGGTTGTCCACCACGTGCGCCTCGTCATTCCAGGCGGCGATGCTGGCTTCCTGCACGGTCTGGCTCATGGCGCTGCCGTGGTAGGTGCGGTATAGCAGGAATTTCGCCAGGATGGCGGCGTCGCCGGCGACGAAGCCGGAGCGCAGCCCCGGCGCGTTGGAGCGCTTGGACAGGCTGGTGAACATCACCAGCCGCTCGTGGCCGCGGCCCAGCAGGCGCGCCGCCTCCAGCCCGCCCAGCGGCGGGGTGTCGAAGTAGATCTCGGAATAGCACTCGTCGCTGGCGATCACGAAGCCGTAGCGGTCGGACAGTGCGAACAGCTCGCGCCAGTCGTCCAGCGACATCACCGCGCCGGTGGGGTTGCCCGGGCTGCAGACGATGACGATCTGGGTGCGGCGCCAGGTTTCCTCGCTCACACTGCGCCAGTCCGGCTGGAAACGGTTGGCCGCCACGCAATTCACGTAATGCGGAACTGCCCCAGCGAGCAGTGCGGCGCCTTCGTAAATCTGGTAGAACGGGTTGGGCGAAATCAGTACCGGTTTGTCATCGCCGCGCGGGTCGATCACCGCCTGCACGAAGGAGAACAGCGCCTCGCGGCTGCCGCACACCGGCAGCACCTCGCGCGCCGGGTCCACCGTTACCTGGTAGCGGCGGGCCAGCCAGTCGGCGCAGGCGCCGCGCAGCGCCTCGCTGCCCAGCGTGGCCGGGTAGGCGGCCAGGCCGTCCAGCGCAGCGATCAGCGCCTGTTTCACCACTTCCGGTGTCGGGTGTTTCGGCTCGCCGATCGACAGGTTGATGTGGGCCTTGTCGGCCGGCGGCGTGACGCCGGCGAGCAATTGGCGCAGGCGTTGGAACGGGTACGGGTGCAGCAACTCAAGATGCGGATTCAACGCGGACTTCCTCGCGGGATTTGCGGTGCAACAAAAACAGCAATAGTAAGAAAATACAATGGATTTTGTAAAACAAAAGCTGCTCGCCGTCGGCTGTGCCATTACCACGGCGCTAGTATGGGGCCTGATGTGGTACCCGTTCCGTCACCTGCACGCCGCCGGTTTTTCCACCGCCGCCACCTCGCTGGCGGTATACGCGGTGGCCACCGTGGCCGGGGTGGCGATCTATCGCGAGGTATTCCGCCGTCAGGCGCGCTTCGAGTTCATGCTGCTGCCGCTGGCCTTGCTGTATGGCTGGTGCAACTTCGCCTACACCTGGGCGGTGGCGGAAGGCGAGGTGATGCGCGTGCTGCTGCTGTTCTACCTGTCGCCGCTGTGGAGTGCGCTGTTCTCGCGCCTGCTGCTGCACGAGCGCCTCAGCCGTATCGGCTGGCTGGTGGTGGCGATGTCGCTGAGCGGGCTGGTGGTGATCCTGTACCGCCCCGGCCTGTTTGCCGGCGACTTCTTCTCCAGCCGCGCCGACTGGCTGGCGCTGTCCGGCGGCATCAGCTTCGCCTTGGGCAATGTGCTGTCCAAGAAGGCGCATGCGTTGCCGGTGGCGCTGAAGTCGGCGATGGTGTGGCTGGGCGTGGCCGGCTGCGGGCTGGCATCGCTGCTGTGGCGCGGCCAACTTGCTGCCGAGCTGGCGCTGCTGCCGCAGCCGGAAGTGCTGCTGGTGGTACTGGCGCTGGGCTTCACCCTGCTGGCCACCAGCATCATCTCCATGCACGGGCTGTCGATTCTGCCGGCCACCCAGGTGATGACGCTGATGCTGCTGGAGTTGGTGTTCGCCGCCATTTCCGCCTATTTCCTTGCCGGCGAGGCGATGAAGCCGCAGGAATGGCTCGGCGGCCTGCTGATCGCCAGTGCCAGCCTGATGTCCGGGCATATCATTGCCAAGCCCCGGCCGGCGCCGGCAACGGCCAGCGCCTGAGTTCAGTCGACGTCGCAACCAGCCGCTCTGCCGAGCGGCTTTTTGCTGCCTGTCCGCCTGCGTCTGCCGCCGCCGGTGCTTGCCTTGTCGGTGCAGGGCGGCGATAATCGTTTCAATATTTCAATGATTATCAAAATATGGAAACGAAATCTGCCGTCAAGATGTTGGCCGCATTGGCGCAGGAAACCCGGCTGGCGGCGTTTCGCCAGCTGGTGGAAGCCGGCCCGGCCGGCCGCGCCGCCGGCGAGCTGGCCGCGGCGCTGGACTGCGCGCCGGCTACCTTGTCCTTTCATCTCAAGGAGCTGGCCAACGCCGGGCTGATCGAAGGCCGCCAGGAAGGCCGCTTCGTGATCTATGCGGCCAACTTTGCCGCCATGAACGGCCTCTTGGGCTACCTCAGCGAAAACTGCTGCCGCGGATCGGCAGCGGACGGCCTGGCCGCTGGCTGCGGCTGCTGAACAGGAGAACTGTCATGAAACGCCTGCATATTCACGTCGCGGTGGACGACCTGGCTACCAGCGTCCGTTTTTACAACGCGTTGTTTGGCGCCGCGCCGACGGTATTGAAACCCGACTACGCCAAGTGGCTGCTGGACGATCCGCGCGTCAACTTCGCCATCAGCCAGCGCGGCGCCCCAGCCGGGCTGGATCACCTCGGCGTCCAGGCCGAGAACGGTGACGAGCTGGCCGAGCTGAAGCAGCGCATCGACGCTGCCGGCATGGCGGCGCTGACGGAAGAGGGCACCACCTGCTGCTACGCCAAATCGGACAAGCACTGGCTGCAGGACCCGTCCGGCATCGCCTGGGAGGCCTATCACACGCTGGGCAGCGCGCCCACTTACCACGACGCGCCGGCTGCCGCTGCGGCCAACCCTGACAGCTGTTGCGCGCCGGCCCCGTCGACGCTGGCCAGCGCCGACGCCTGTTGCGCCCCGGCGGCCACTAGCGCGGATGCCGGCAGCTGCTGCGCCCCAGCACCGCAAAAAGTGCAGCTGATCGCACGCAAGAACATCGAAGCCATCGTTTCCCGCGAAAGGAAAGCCCGTGACTGACAAGACCTACAACGTACTGATCCTCTGCACCGGCAACTCGGCGCGCAGCATCCTCGGCGAGGCGCTGATCAACCACCTGGGCCAGGGCCGCTTCAAGGGCTACAGCGCCGGCAGCCAGCCCACCGGCACGGTGAACCCGTATGCGCTCAAGACCCTGCAAAAGCACGGCCTGCAAAGCGAGGGCTACCGCAGCAAGAGCTGGGACGAGTTCGCCGCCCCCGGCGCGCCGCAGATGGATTTCGTGTTCACGGTGTGCGGCAATGCCGACGGCGAAGCCTGCCCGCTGTGGCCCGGCCACCCGATGCGCGCGCACTGGGGCGTGGACGACCCGGCCGGGGTTGGCCGCAACGATGAAGAAGCCATGGCGGCGTTTGCCAAGGCCTTCATGCTGCTCAAGCGCCGGGTGGAGCTGTTCATGTCGCTGCCGGTGGACAAGCTGGACGCGCTGGCGCTGCGCCAGAAGCTGCAGGAGATCGGCCAGCAATGAGTGCACGGGCTTACGTGGCGGAAGCGCTGGGCAGCGCCTTGCTGCTGGCGGTGGTGGTGGGCTCCGGCATCATGGCGCAGCAGCTGGCGGCGGGGAATGTCGCCGTGGCGCTGTTGGCCAATGCGCTGGCCACCGGCGCCGGCCTGCTGGTGTTGATCACGCTGTTGGCACCGCTGTCCGGGGCGCATTTCAATCCGGCGGTGAGCGTGGTGATGTGCTGGCGCGGCGAGCTGCCGCGCCGCCGGCTGCTGCCGTATTTCGGCTGCCAGCTGCTGGGCGCGCTGGCCGGGGTATGGCTGGCGCACGCCATGTTCGGCCTGCCGCTGTGGCAGCTGTCGCAGCATGCGCGCCATGGTTGGCCGCAGTGGCTGGCCGAGGTGGTGGCCACCGCCGGCCTGCTGCTGACGATACTCGGTGGCGTGCGGCATGCGCCGCAGCGGCTGCCGCTGCTGGTGGCGCTGTACATCGTGGCGGCGTACTGGTTTACCGCCTCGACCTCGTTCGCCAACCCGGCGGTGACACTGGCGCGCAGCCTCACCGATACCTTTGCCGGCATCCGCCCGCAGGATGTGGCCGGCTTCATCGCCGCCCAGTTGCTCGGCGCCGCGCTGGGCGGCGGGCTGGGCAGCTGGCTGTTTGCCGCACCGGCGGCGCAGCCGGACGCGGCGCGCGTTTACGGCGCCACGCCGTAGCGACGCAGAATGCGCAGGTAGTCGCCGGATTGCCGCAGCATGGTCATGCCCAGGTTGAACTCGGTCTGCAGCATGCCGCCGTCCGGGTGGCGCTTGCTGAAGCCGATGTACAGCGGCATCGCCTCCACCGCCGGCTCCTGCCAGCACAGCCGGGAGGCGGTCTTGTCCAGCTGCTGCTCTTGCAGGTAGCGGCCAACCTCGCGGTCCATCAGCGCCAGTTCCAGCCGGTTGGCGGCCAGTTTCTTCAGGTTGATCAGGTCGTCGTCGGCGTCGATGCCGCGCAGGCCGGCCTGCTCGAAGCTGTCCGGGTTCTTGTAGCCGCGCACGGTACCGATGCGGTAGCGCTGCAGCATGGGCAGCGACGATACGTCGATGGGGCGGTCGCAGCGGGCGTAGAAGCCGACGGTGGTGCTGAACAGCGGCAGGCTGTAGAACAGCCGCTCGGCGCGTTCCGGCGAATACCACAGCGCCAGCACGCCGGCAAAGCGGCCGTCCTGCGCGCCGGCCAGCGCGCGCGCCCACGGGCGGAATTCCACCCGCAGCTGCAGCCCGCGCTGGGCAAAGGCGGCGCGCGTCAGCGCCACCATCACCCCGTCTTCCGGCTGGGCGGTGCTGGTGTAGGGCGGGAACTCGGTGGCGGTCAGCACCACCTGGCGGGCGGCCAGGCACACCGGGCTGAGCAGCAGTAACAGGAGCAGGGATTTCATGGCAGGTCGGCGTTCAGGCAGCGTTCAGCATAGGCAATGCTCGGCGCGCTTGTCGAGCGGGTGATCATTCCTCCCACGGCCACCAGGCCGGGGGCGGTTGCAGCAGTTTTTCCGGGTACTGCGCAAACAGGTTGGCCGCCAGCCGCTGCGGCTGCTGCACGCCGTGCTCTTCCAGCCACTCGTCCAGCGCCTCGCTCTGCTCGTGCCGTGCCAGCAGCCGGTACAGCAGCGCCCAGTCCTCGGCGTAGCACCACGGCAGGCCGTCGGCCAGCTGCAGCGCGCCGGCATCGAACGGCCAGCGATAGCTGCCCTTGTCCAGTTTGATAGTCAGCTCGGCGCTCAGGTCCACGCACAGGCCATCGCCGACGTCGAAACGGGCGAAGTGCGGCGTGCCGAACGGCGGCTGCGGCGACGGCGTGATGTCACTGCCGCGCGTGGCCAGCACCGCGCGCACGGCGGCAAAATCGGCGGCGGTGGTGACCAGGTTCAGGTCGCGCGGCTGTTCCACCAGCCCCAGCTGTTGCAGCAGCGTGCTGCCGCCAATGGCCCAGCAGTGGCCGGCCAGCGCCGGCGCCAGCGCGCGGGCAAATTCCAGTGGTGTGGTCATGGCTTAGTAGTGGGGCGGGATGTCGTCGCGCAGCGAGCCGTGGCCGTCCTGCTGGTTGCCGGCCTGCTGCAGGCGGTACAGGTGGCGCAGCTGTTCCTGCAGCAGGTCGAGCTGCTGCTGCTGGCGCACCACGGTCAGGTTCAGCGCGTCCAGCAGTTCATCCTGCAGCGCGACCTTGATTTCCAGTTCGGTAAGGCGGGAGTCCATAGCGGTTCCTTGCGGGGTCAGCGCGCATTGTAGGGCAATGTTGGCCGCATGGCTGCGGCCAACATGTACAGGCTTACAGCACCAGCGCCGCCAGCCAGCCGGCGGCCAGCAACGGCAGGTTGTAGTGCAGGAAGGTGGGCAGCACCGTGTCGCGCATGTGGTCGTGCTGGCCGTCCACGTTCAGGCCGGCCGTGGGGCCGAGGGTGGAGTCCGACGCCGGCGAACCGGCATCGCCCAGCGCGCCGGCGGTGCCGATGATGGACACCGTGGCCAGCGGCGAGAAACCCAGTTGCAGGCACAGCGGCACGTAGATGGCAGTGAGAATCGGCACGGTGGAAAACGACGAGCCGATGCCCAGCGTCACCAGCAGCCCCACCAGCAGCATCACGAACGCCGCCGCCGCGCGGCTGTGGCCGAATAGCTCGGCGGAGGCCGCCACCAGCGGGCCGATCTGCCCGCTGGCCTGCAGCACCTCGGCAAAGCCCTGCGCGCTGATCATGATGAAGCCGATCATCGCCATCATCTTCATGCCCTCGCCGAACACATTGTCCGCCTCGTGCCAGCGCACCACGCCGCTGGCCAGGAACAGCAGGAAACCGGCCAGCGCGCCCAGCAGCATCGAATCGCTGTACAGCTGCACCGCGAACGCCGCGGCGATGGCCACCACGGCGGTCCACAGCGCGCGCGGGCGGATCTTGCTGCGGGTGCGCTCCACGTTCTCGATGCGGCCAAGGTCGTAGTGGCGCGGCTTGCGGTAGCTGACGAACACCGCCAGCAGCAGCCCGGCCAGCATGCCGGCGGCCGGGATCGCCATCGCCTGCATCACGTTGACGCCGCGCACATCCATGCCGGCCTTGGCGATATTGCCCAGCAGGATCTGCTGCAGAAAGATGTCGCCAAAACCGACCGGGAACAGCATGTACGGTGTTACCAGGCCGAAGGTGAGCACGCAGGCCACCAGGCGGCGATCCAGCTGCAGCCGCGCCATCACGTACAGCAGCGGCGGCACCAGCAGCGGGATGAAGGCGATGTGGATCGGCACCAGGTTCTGGCTCATCACGCTGACGGTGGCCAGCAGCAGGATCAGCAGCCATTTCAGCCGCGTCTTGCCGCCGCCGTGCTGCAGCTGGCGCACCGCGACATCGGCCAGCGCGTGCGGCAGGCCGGACTTGGCGATGGCCACGGCGAAGGCGCCCAGCAGCGCGTAGGACAGCGCCACCGAGGCACCGTTGGCGATGCCCTTGTTGAAGGCGGCCAGGGTCTGCGCCAGATCCATGCCGGCCAGCAGGCCGGCGCTCAGCGACGCCAGCAGCAGGCTGATGACGACATGCACACGCGCCAGCGACAAGGCCAGCATCAGGAGAATAGCAACGGGTATCGCGATCATTTGTATAGACAAAGTTATGATTTGCCAGGGAAAAAAGGGCGCGAGGATAGCGGCAGACGGTGGGCTTGTCGAGCCGGCCACGGGGTGAAACGACGCCGCCCGCCGCGGTGGCGGCGGGCGGAGAGGGCGGGCGGCGGCGCGGCGGCTCAGACCTGGAAGCGGGCGACCATTTTCTCCATGTCCGCCACCACGTCCTTCATCACGCTGGAGGTGGCGGCGGCATGGTGCGCGATGTGGGTGACGTTCTCGGAGTGGTTGACCACCACCTCGATGCGCTGCGCCACCTCGGTGGAGGCGATCGACTGCTGCCGCAGCGCGCTGCTCAGCCGGTCGACGATGCTGGCCACCTGCTGCGACAGCTGGCGCAGCTGCGCCAGGGCGTCGCCGGCCAGCTGCGCATTGCTCATGCTGTCGTTGGCCAGGCTGACGCTGTTGCCCACCTCCTGCACCACCTCGCCGGTGGCATGCTGGATGGCGCTCACCATCTGCACGATCTCGCTGGTGGACTGCGCGGTGCGCTCCGACAGCTTGCGCACCTCGTCGGCCACCACCGCAAAGCCGCGGCCGTGCTCGCCGGCGCGCGCCGCCTCGATGGCGGCGTTCAGCGCCAGCAGGTTGGTCTGGTCGGCAATGTCGCGGATCACCGCCACGATGCTGGAAATGCGCGCCGATTCCTGCTGCAGCTGGGCGATGCGCTCGGCGGCCGACATCACCACGCGGGTGACCTCGCGCAGCTGGCCGATCAGCCCCTGCAGCACGTCATGGCCCTGGCTGGCCTGCAGGTCGGAGCTGTGGGTCAGCTCGGCGGCTTCCACCGTGCTGTCGGCGACGTGGCTGATCGAGGTGGTCAGCTGCTCGGCGTTGGCGGCAATGCCGGCGGCGGCCTCGCTTTGCAGGTCCACCGCCTGCTCCATGCGCAGCACCGAGTCGTTGAGATCCAGCGACGACTGCCGCAGCGAGTCGGCATTGCGGCGGGTGCCCTGCATGGTTTCGCGCAGCGCCTGCTGCATGTCCGCCATCGCCTGGATCAGTTTGCCGACTTCATCGCGGCTGCCGGCCGGCAGCGCACTGCGCAGGTCACCGCCGGCAATGCGCCGCGCCGCCGCCACGGTGTCCGCCAGCCGGCCGGCAATGCGCCCGGCCATCAGCAGCGATAGCAGCAGCGCCAGCGCGATGCCCAGCAGCAGCGCGATCAGGCTGTTGCGGATACTGCTCTGCGCCGCCGCCTGCGCCCGTTCGCCGGCCGCCTGCGCACTGGCGGCATTGAGCTTGCTCAGCGCGTCGGTGTGGTCGCGCAGCGCGTTGGCGCGCTTCACCCATTCGCCCTTGCGCAGCGCCTGCGCGGCGTCTTCCTGGCCGCTGCCGCGCAGCGAGATCGCCTGCGCCACCGCGGCCTTGTAGTCCGCCGCCGCCTGCACCGCCTGCTGGAACACCTGGCGCTCCTCGTCGTTGCCGATCAGCGGCTGGTAGGCCTGGAACGCCTTGCCCAGCGAGCCGTCCAGCTCGTCCATCGACTTGCTCAGCTTGGCTTGTTCTTCCGGCTGGCTGGCCAGCATGTATTCCAGGCTGCGCACCCGGTAGCGCAGCCGCAGCTGGCTGATGTCGGCCACCGCCTGCAGCGAGGGCAGCGCGGTGTCGGTGATGGCGCGGGTATCCTGGCTGATATCGCGGATCTGCCACAGGCAGTAGAGGATGGCCAGCACCAGGATGCCGCCGCTGCCCAGGAAGTTGACCAGGAACTTGGCGCGCAGCCCAAGGTTGTCGAGAAATCGCATGTGGCTCTCCTCTGTGTTCTGCATGGTGCAGCCAGTATAGGCAGCACCATGGCATGGCGCTGGCAGAGGCGAGCGGCAAAGGTTGGCCGCAAATGACAATGCCGCCGGGCGGGGCCGGCGGCATCGGGTACGGCGGGGGCGCTGCTTACATCGGCAGCACGCGGGCGGTGCCGTTGCCGGTGATCACCTTCACGCGCTGGCCGACGCTGATGGCCACGTCGGCTTCCTGCACGATGGAGATGGTGCGGCCCTTGTCGGTGTGGATGGTCAGCTCGTAGGCGTCCTTGGTGGCGCCACGCTGCATGGATTGCGCCGCTACGCCGCCGACCATGGCGCCGATCACCGCGCCGGCGGCGGAACCGCGGCCCTGGCCGATGCTGCTGCCGGCGATGCCGCCCAGCGCGGTGCCGCCCAGGGTCAGCAGATCATTCTTGTCGCCTTCCATCTTCACGACCTTCACATCCAGCACCTTGCCGTATTCCACTTCCTGGATCTGGCGCATGTCGGACTTGCTGTACACGGCGGCGGATTCGGAGCCGTACATATTGGCGCAGCCGCCCAGCAGGGCAACAGACAGCAGGGTCAGCGTGGCGGTGGCGAGACGGGTGCTCATGGTGGTGTTCCTGTAGAAATAAGCTGACAGTGATTTGACCATATTCACGGCCGGCAGGTTGCGCTATCTGCGTGACACTTTGTGACCGCGTGTGACCTGGCGCCGGTGGCGCTAGTCGGCGGCGAACAGCCGGGCGAACTGCGTCAGCAGCAGCTCGCGCAGGTAGCGGTGCAGCGGGTTGCCGTCGTTGCGGCGGTGCCACACCAGGTCGATGCGGATGCGCACGTCGGCCGGCAGCGGCACGCTGCGGATATCGCCCTGCTGGCGGAACAGCGGCAGGTACAGCGTGGGCTGGATCGACAGCAGCGGCGCCTGCTGCAGGATGTGGCCGATGGCCATCAGGCTGGCCGACAGCGCCACGATGTGGCGGCTCAGTCCGTGCTGGGCGAACAGGTGGTCCACCACCCCGGCGGCGGTGCCGCGGTAGCTGCTGACTACCTGTTCCACCGCTGCCAGGTCGGCCAGCGTCGGCGTGGCCGGCAGGCTGAGCCGGCTGGGCGCGTACACCGCGCTGAAATCGGTCTCGCGCAGCGTCAGCCGGCTGTGCCAGTCGTGCAGCGGCAGCGGCGCGGCGGTCAGCAGCAGGTCGACGTCGTCGTTGTCCAGCGCCGCCAGCTGCTGCTCGATCTCCAGCAGCTGCGAGCGCAGCTGCACCCCCGGCGCCTGCTGGCGCAGGGCGGCGATCAGCGACGGGTACAGCATCGCCTCCATGCCGTCCGGCGCCGCCAGGCGGAAGCTGGCGTTGGCCGCCGCCGGGTCGAAGGCCGCCGGCGCCGCCAGCAGCTGCCGCGCCTGCTGCAGCCAGTCGCGCACCGCCGGCGCCAGCTGCTGCGCGCGGGCGGTGGGCTGCATGCGGTTGCCGCTGCGCACGAACAGCGGGTCGTCCAGCAGCAGCCGCAGCCGCGCCAGCGCATGGCTCATCGCCGGCTGCCCCAGGTACAGCCGTGCCGCGGCGCGGCTGACATGGCGCTCCTGCATCAGCGCGTCGAACGCCACCAGCAGGTTGAGGTCCAGCCGCCGCAGCTCGTCGTGATGGAAATCGAATTCATTCATGAGCTGTATGTTAACAATCGATTTCCATGATGGTAAGGCGCTTGCCGATAATGCCAGTGTTGCCGTTGCCCCTTGTCCGTCGCCATGTCTACGCCCTCGCTGTTTGCGCCGCCCTACACGCGGCATCACCTCGCCATCGCCCTGATCGTGCTGCTGGAATACCTGCAGAGCGTGATGGTGGCGTTCGGCTCCCACGCCGTCAGCCTGGGGGTGGGCGCCACGCCGCAGCAGTTCAGCCTGGCGGCCGCCTGCTACGCCGCGGTGGCGGTGCTGATGATACTCAGCCACCGCTGGTGGGTGCAGCGGCTGGGCTATCGCAGCATGCTGCGCTGGTCGCTGCTGGCCTTCGGTGGCGGCGCGCTGCTGTGCGCGCTGGCCAGCACGCCGCAGCTGTTCATCGCCGCGCGCATGGTGCAGGCGCTGGGCGGGGCGGCGTTCTTCACCGCCTCGCGGGTGCAGATCATGCATTACCGTGGCCCGCAACGGCTGCAGGCGATGCTGTTCCTGCCCGGCGGCATCATGCTTGGCTCCGGGCTGGCGCCGCTGCTGGCGGCGTTGCTGCTGGCGCTGGCCGGCTGGCAGGCGCTGTTCCTGGTGATGCTGCCGCTGGTGTGGCTGACCGACTACCTGGTGCGCCGCGCGGTGCCGGAGCACGAGCCGGTGGAAAACGAGCGTCCGGACCGGCTGCACCCGTGGGCGATTGCTTTGCTGGCAGCCGGGGTGTTCCTGCTGCAGTTCGTGCTGGAGCGCGCGCGGTTCGAACTGTGGACCCACGGCGCGTTGCTGTGGGCGCTGGGCGCTGTGGCCTGCCTGCTGCTGTTGCTGTACCTGCGCCACGAATGGCGCCGCCGTTCGCCGCTGGTGCCGTACCGCCGCTTTACCAGCGAGCGCTACCTGTGGGGCATGGCGGTGTATGGCGTCGGCTACCTGGTGGTGTCCGGCTGCGGCTATGTGCTGCCGCTGTACATGGCGCAGGGGCTGGGCATGGATCAGCTGCACAGCGGGCTGTGGCTGGGCCTGAGCGGCCTGCTGGCGCTGCCGTTCGCCATCCTGCACCTGCAGCTGATGCTGCGCTGGCCGGATGTGCGCCGCTACCTGTTTGCCGGCGCCTTGTTGCTGGCGGCGGCGGCGCTGCTGCTGGCCAACATCACCCACGCCAGCCCGGGCTGGCTGCTGCCGGCCGGGCTGTTCCTGCTGCACAGCCTGTTCATGCCGTTCTTCCTCGGCACCACCGCGGCGGCCACCTTCAGCCAGGTGGACGAGACGGTGTTCAGCCATGCCTACCAGGTGAAGAACGCCATGCGCGAGGTGGCCAATGCGGTGGGGCTGTCGTGGGGGGTGATCATCATGCAGCAGCGCAGCATGGCGCATGCGGCGGAGCGGCCGGCGGCGGAGTCGGCGCAGCTGGTGCTGCAGTCCGGGCATGATTTCTTCTGGCTGCTGGTGCTGCTGGCGCTGGCGTTGGCGCTGCTGCTGCGCCTGCAGCGGCGTTTCGTGTAGCCAGAAAAAATGCGGCCAACGTTGGCCGCATTTTTCATGGTGCTAGCTTGGCATCAGGCCATCAGGCTGGCGGCGAATTCGGCCGGAATCGCCGGCCGGCCGCGCTCGTTGATGGCGGTGCCGATGATCAGCCCTTCCAGCACCACTTTCTGATCGGCGAGGCGGATCACCTGCTGGCGGAAGCCGAAGCGCACTTTCGACACCGCCTCGAACGCCACCGTCACCACGAACTGGTCGCCGCTGGTCAGCGACGCCTTGTAGTCCAGCTCGGAGCGCACCACCACCAGGTTGATGTGCTGCCGCGCCAGCTCGGCAAAGTCGATGCCTTTTGCCAGCAAAAACTCGTGGCGGGCGTGCTCCAGGTAGTTGAAGTACACGCCGTTATTGACGATGCCCTGCATATCGCATTCGTAATCACGCACCTTGAATTCAACGGCAAAAACAGACATCAGCGGCTCCATCGGCTGGTTACTGGATAAGTCGCGGGCGGCTGCGCGCCCGCATCACGGGGTAGGGAGTGTAGCGCAGCCGGGCGCTGGCCGGCGGTGCAAGCTTGGCCGCCTCAGCCTTGCGGCCGCAGCGCCTTGATCACGTACAGGTCGAAGCGGGTGGATTTGCCGTCCAGCACCACCGACGGCTTGACGCCGGCGATGGCGGCGCCGCGCTGCGGCCGCTTCACCACCACGCGCACGGTGGCGGCGGCGATGGCGGCGGCCAGCAGCTCGCTGCTGTCCAGGTCGTCGCCGATCACCTGCTGGAACGCCTGCATGCCTTTCTTGGCGGCGGCGCTTTTCTTGTCGGTGTCGGGGAACATCGGGTCGACGAACACCACTTCCGGCCGCTGCGCCGCCGGCAGCTCGGCCTGCGCCGCCAGCCAGCTGCGGGCGTCGGCGTGCACCAGCGTCATGCGGGCGGCGATGTCCATGGTGTCCGGGTGCCAGCGCGCGCGCTCCAGCGCATCGAACAGCAACGCCGCCGCCACCGGCGAGCGCTCCAGCAGGGTGACCTGGCAGCCCAGCGTGGCCAGCACGAAGCTGTCGCCGCCCAGGCCGGCGGTGGCGTCCACCACCCGCGGCAGTTCTTTCGCCCCTTTCAGGCCGATGGCCTTGGCCACCGGCTGGCCGCGGCCGCCGCCCTGTTCGCGGCGGTGCTTGGCAGCGCCTTCGACGAATTCGGCATACACCGCGCCGTGCTTGCCGCTGGTGAGCAGCTCCAGCCGCTCCGGCCCCAGCTCCAGCCAGTAGCCGTCGGTCGGGCGCTGGGTCAGCAGCGGCAGCGCAAAGCGCGCGGCCAGTTGTTGCGCGTGGTCGCGGCGTGCCGGTTCGGCGCAGTAGAGCGGGGTAGCAGTCATCGGGCGGTGTCCTTGCAAGTGGCGGCGAAGATACGGCAAGCGCGCGGCGGCGGCAATCTGCTGGTCACTTCAATGCCTATTGCATAGCATGTCGGCATGGAAAAACTCGTCGCCTTCTGCCTCGGGCTGCTGCTGGCGGTCTGGCTGCCGCAAACGCCGGACTGGCACCTGCTGCTGGCGCTGCTGATCGCCGCCAGGCCGCTGTGGTGGCGGCGGCGTCTGCCGCTGCTGCTGGCCGTGCTGCTGCTGGGCATGGCCTATGCCGGCTGGCGCATCGAGCTGCGCCACGACGGGCGGCTGCCGGCGGCGCTGGAAGGCGTGCCGCTGCAACTGAGCGGCACGGTACGCGGCCTGCCGGATCCGGGCGAATTCGGCGTGCGCTTCCGTTTGGTGCCGGACGCGGCGGAGCAGGCGCGCTTGGCGCTGCCGCCGCTGCTGGAGCTGAACGATTACGCCAAGCGGCCGTGGCCGCCGGGCAGCCGCTGGCAGCTGCAGGTGCGCCTGCGCCAGCCACGCGGCACGGCCAACGTGGCCGGTTTCGATGCCGGCCGCTGGTACTGGAGCGAGGGCGTGCTGGCCAGCGGCAGCGTCGGCAAGGGCCGGCAGGCGCTGCCCGCCGCCAGCGGTTTCTGGCCGTGGCTGGATGCCAGCCGGCAGCGGCTGGTGGTGCGGCTGAACGCGGCGATCGGCCCCGGGCGCGACGCCGCGCTGGTGGCGGCGCTGGCGGTGGGCGCACAGCAGGGCATTGAGCGGCGCGAGTGGCAGGCGCTGGCGGCGACGGGCTTGACGCACGCGGTGAGCGTGTCCGGGCTGCACATCACCCTGCTGGCCGGGCTGGTGTTGTGGCTGCTGCGCCGCCTGCTGCAACGTTGGCCGCAGTGCCAGCCGCAGCGGCTGGCGCTGCTGGGCGGCATGCTGGCGGCGCTGGCCTACGCGCTGCTGGCCGGTTTTTCGGTGCCGACGCAGCGCACGGTGTGGATGCTGGCGGCGAGCACCGTGGCGCTGTGGCGCTGGCGCAGCCTGTCGCCGTGGCAGGTGTGGCTGGCGGCGCTGACGCTGGTGTTGCTGCTGGACCCGTTCGCGGCGCTGGCGGCCGGCTGCTGGCTGTCGTTCGGCCTGGTCGGCGCCTTGCTGGCGGGCGAGGTTGGCCGCCGCCGCCGGCCCGGCTACTGGCCGGCGCTGCTGGCGGCGCAGTGGCGGGTGACGCTGGCGTCGCTGTTGCCGCTGGCGCTGATGTTCGGGCAGTGGCCGCTGCTGTCGCCGCTGGCCAATGCGCTGGGCATTCCGCTGGTGTCGCTGTTGCTGACGCCGCTGGCGCTGCTGGCCGCCGCACTGCCGTGGGCCTGGCTGGCGCAACTGGCCGGCTGGGTGGCCGCCGGCTTCTGGCTCTGGGTGGACTGGCTGGCGGCCGGGCCGCAGTGGTGGTTTCCGGCACTGCCGTGGCAGCTGCTGCCGGCGGCGCTGTTGGGCACGCTGTGCCTGCTGCTGCCGCTGGCGCGCAGTCTGCGCCTGGCCGGGCTGCTGCTGTTGCTGCCCTTGCTGCTGTATCGCGCGCCACGGCCGGCGGATGGCGAGCTGGCGGTGGAGGTGATCGACGTGGGGCAGGGGCTGGCGGTGCTGCTGCAGACCGCACGGCACGATCTGCTGTTCGACACCGGCGCCGGCGACGCCGGGCGCAATGTGCTGCCGGTGCTGCGCGCGCTGGGGGCGACGCGGCCGGCGCTGATGCTGTCGCACCACGATGCCGACCACGACGGCGCCGCCGAAGGGCTGCTGGCGGTGCTGCCGGTGACGGCGCTGTGGCGCGGCCAGCCGGGCAGTGTGCCGCAACACGCCGCCACGCCGTGCCGCGCCGGACAGAGCTGGGTGTGGGACGGCGTGCAGTTCGACGTGCTGTGGCCACGGCCGGAGACGGCGGGCGACGACAACAGCCACAGCTGCGTGCTGCGGGTGGCCACCTGGCGGCAGGCGATCCTGCTCAGCGGCGATGCGCCGCAGGCGGTGGAGGAAGAACTGCTGGCGCGCTACGGCACGGCGTTACGCAGCCAGGTGCTGGTGCTGGGCCATCACGGCAGCCGCAGCGCCACGGCGGAGGCGTGGCTGGATACGGTGCAGCCGCAGCATGCCATTATCAGCGCCGGTTACCGCAACCGCTACCGCCACCCGCATCCGCAGGTACTGGCCAGGTTGGCCGCACGGCCGATCCGGCTGTGGCGCACCGATCAGCACGGCGCGTTGCAGCTGCGGCTGGGGCGGGACAGTGTGCTGCTGGCGCGGCGGACGGCGCGCTACTGGGAGGCGCCGCCGGGCGGCAGGTAGCTGATGGCGGACACCACGTTGCCGCGCTCGCGGTATTCCAGCTCGTCGAACGACAGCCGGCGCGCAATCATGATGCCGCGGCCGTGGCTGGCCAGCAGCTCGCCCGGCTCGCGGGTGAGGAAGTGCTGCCAGTCGAAACCGTCGCCCTGGTCGCGGATCACGAACTGCAGCTGGCGCGGGCTGCGTGTCAGGCTGACGCTGATCTTGCGCTGCCCCAGCACCGGGTCGGCCAGCCGTTGCTCCAGCTCGTGCTCCCATTGCTCCTGCTGCTGCAGCCGGGTTTTCTCCTCGTAGCTCACCCCCAGGTTGCCGTGTTCGATGGCGTTGACGATCAGCTCGAACAGGCCGGTGGCGACTTTTTCCGGTTCCGGGCTGGTCTTGGCCAGCAGCGCGGTGACGTGGCGTGCCTCGTGCGGGGTGCGGAAGCTGAACTCGGCGTGGTCGAGGTGCTGCAGCGCGCCGCTTTGCTGGTTGGCCAGCTCGCGGAAGTACTGGTGGCGATCCCAGTGCACGGCGGCGGCGGCCACCACCGCCAGCAGCATGTCGCGCGAGAACGGCTTGGTCAGGTAGTAGAAGGCGCCGGAGGACAGCCCTTCCTGCACGCTGGCGGCGGCGCCCACCGCGGTCTGCATGATCACCGGCAGGAACGCCAGCCGCGGCGTGGCCTTCATGCGCCGCAGCAGCTCGAAGCCGTTGAGGCCGGGCATCATCTTGTCCAGCAGTACCGCGGCGTACTGTTCGCCGTCGCGTTGCAGGATCTGCCAGGCCTCTTCGCCGTTGTCGGCGGCCACGGTCTGGTAGCCGGCATCTTCCAGCAGCTCGCCCAGCAGCTCCAGGTTGAATGGCTCGTCGTCCACCAGTAACACGCGTTTGGCCATGGTCAGTTCTCCTTGTGCGGGCCTTGTTGCCGGCGCGGCAGGCTGACGCTGAATACCGCGCCGCCGCCACTGGCATTGTGCACGCTGATGTCGCCGCCGTGGGCATGAATGATTTCACGGCAGATGGCCAGGCCGAGGCCGGTGCCGCCGGCGCCGGTCTTGGTCAGGCTGCTCTGGATGAATTTGTCGAAGATGCGCTCGCGCTCGTCTTCCGGCACGCCGGGGCCATAGTCGCGCACCTCTAGCCGTACCGGCGCCTCGCTCTCCGGACCGCTCTGGATGTCCAGCGTCACCCGCGCGCCGTGCGGGCTGAACTTGATGGCGTTGGACAGCAGGTTGCGCACCACCTGGCCGATGCGGAACGGATCCATCTCCAGCACCACCGGGTAGGCTTGCGGCACGTACAGCAGCGCGATGGCGTGCTGGTCGGCCAGGCCTTTCAGCTCGTCCAGGCAGTCGCGCACCACCTGCTGCAGGTCGCTGCGCTGCATCTGGTATTCCATGCGGCCAACTTCCATTTTCGACAGGTCCAGCAGCTCGTTCAGCAGCGCCAGTAGCCGGCTGCCGCTGTTGTGGATGCGCTCGAAATAGCGCTGCAGGCGCGGGGCGGCCACCGCGGCCTCCTGTTGCTGGCCCATTTCGGCAAAGCCGAGGATGGCGTGCAGCGGGGTGCGCAGCTCGTGCGACATATTGGCGAGGAAGTCGGTCTTGGCGCGGCTGGTCTCTTCCGCCAGGTCGCGCGCGCGGCGCAGCGCGTCCTCGGTATTGCGTTGCGCGGAGATGTCCTGGTACAGCCATACCGAGCCCAGCGCCGGCTGCCCCGGCTTCACCGCGCGGCCGTACATGCGCACCCACAGGCTGCTGCCGTTGCCGCGCTGCAGGCAGACATCGTCCTGCGACACGCTGCCGGTGTTCAGCGCCGGGTAGATGCTGCGCCCGGTGCGCTGGAAGTGCTCGTCGCTGTCGTACAGCAGGCGGGTGGATTGCTCGGCGATGTCATCCTCGCGGTAGTGGAACAGCGCCAGGAAGGCCTTGTTCACCTGCTTGAAATGGCGGTCGACGATGTAGGCCATCGCCATCGGGCTGGCATCCAGCAGCGCCGCCAGCTGGCGCGACTGGGTTTCCACCTGCTCGGCCAGGGTGTCGGTCAGCCGCAGCAGCGCGGCTTCGCGCTCCTTGCGCGCGGCGATATTGCGGCACACCACCAGGTAAAACGGCGCGGCGTTCGCCGGCAGGATCAGGCTCAGCGACAGCTCCACCTGCAGCATGAAGGCCTGGTCGCAGATCAGCAGCGCCTCGAACGGGTGGCCCAGCAGCGGCGCGACATGCTCGGCAAAGTGGCCGTGCAGCGGCGGGTACAGCTCGCTGATCAGCGCGCCGGCCGGCAGTTGCAGCAGCGCGTCCGGGGGCTGGCCGATCAGGTGCGCGGCCTCCGGGTTCACCTGCAGGACCTGGCCGTCCGCGTCGAGCAGGATCACGCCGTCGCTCTGCTGCGTCAGCAGGCTGCGGTAGCGGTCCTCGACTTCCTGCAGCGGTTTCAGCCGTTGCTGCTGGCGCGCCAGCTGGGTTTTCAGGCCGGCGTTGTTTTCCTGCAGCCGGGCGATCATGCCGCTCTGGTACTGCAGCGTCTGGCGGCCCTGGCGTGCCAGCTGCTGCGCGGTGGCGGCCAGCAGCGCCAGTGCGACCAGCAGCAGGGTGCCGGCTAGCAGGTGGCCGTGGTTGCCGTGTTCTTCCACCGGCAGCAGTTCGAAGGTGAGCTGCTGGCCGCCGATGATGCGGCTGGCGCGCAGCAGCGGCAGCGCTGGCAGCGGCAGGGTGGGGTGGCTGTCGGCCAGCAGCGGGTGGCGGCGGTCCTGGATCAGGATGCGCAGCCGCAGCTGCTCGGCGGCGGCGCCCTGGCTGTTGCCGGCCAGCAGTTGTTCCGGGTTGAGGCCGATGGCCAGCAGCAGCGGCTGCGGCCGCGCCTTGGTGGTGAAGAACAGCACCAGCCGCTGGTTGCTGCCGGTATGCAGCTGTGCCAGCGCCGGCAGGCCGTCGGCGGCAGCGCGCAGCAGGGTGGCCAGCACCTCCGGTTGCGCGCCCAGGTCCAGGTGCAGCGGCAGCGCCTGGCTGTCGTCCGGGTATTGCTGGGCGACCGGGAAGTACATCGCCCGCCTGGCGGCCGGCTCCAGGCGGTTGCCATTGAACTGGCGCAGCAGCATGCCCTGGTTCAGCTCGATATTGTCGCGCTGGCGCGGGTCGACGCGCTGGATCACCGCCAGGAAGTCAAAGGCGCTGTTGGACGACAGCACATAGGGGGCATAACGCGCAAAGCTGCCGCCGGTGCTGCCGTTTTCCGCGCTCAGCAGCAGCTCGGTGGCGGTCTGGCCGCTTTGCAGCAGCTGCAGCAGCTGCTGGTTCAGCTGCGCGAGGTGTTGCGCCGCCTGCGACAGCTGCTGGCTGCGGCGGTTGCTGTCTTCGGCCTGTTGTTGCAGCAGCATCGCCAGCAGCCATAGCCCGCCCGCCAGCAGCACGCTGGTGAGCAGCAGGGTGGCGGGCTTGAGTCGGGCCTTCATCGGCGGGGGCCGGCGCGCGTCCGCGGTGGCGGCTCAGTGTTGCGCCAGGTTGGCGTACAGCTGGCTGAACTCCTGCGCCAGTTTGTGGCGGGGGTCGAGGAACACCATCGGCAGGCTGCGTTCGTGCGATTCGCGGATCTTCACCGACGCCGACAGCGGCGGCTGTAGCACCGGGTGGCCGGCGTCGCGCAGCTCCTGCACCATGCGCACCGGCAGGCTGGCGCGCGGCTGGAACTGGTTCACCACGATGCCTTCGATCTGCAGCTCCGGGTTGTGGTCGGCGCGGATTTCGGCGGCGCTGTCCAGCAGGCCCAGCAGCGCCTGGCGCGAGAAGGTGTCGCAGTCGAACGGGATCAGGCAGCGGTTGGCGGCGATCAGCGCCGAGCGGGTGTAGAAGTTCAGCGCCGGCGGGGTGTCGATCCAGATCTCGTCGTAGCTGTGCTGGAGCTGTAGCAGGGTTTCGCGCAGCTTGAACATCTTGTAGCGCGCTTCCAGCTTGACCATCAGCTCGGACAGTTCCGGGTGTGAGGCCATCAGGTGCAGATTGTCGTGCCGGGTGGGGGCGATGAAATCCTGCGCCTGCTTTTCGAACAGGCTGATGTTCAGCATCTGGTTGAAAAAGCTGGCGGCGTTGGCCTCGGGCACCGTGCTGCTGCCGGTCAGGTAGTGGCTGGCGTTGCCCTGTGGGTCCAGGTCCAGCAACAGCACCTTGCGGCCGGCCTTGGCGGCGGCGGCGGCCAGGTTGACGGTAATGGTGGACTTGCCCACCCCACCTTTCTGATTGAATACCACCCGTCGCATGATCACCCTTTTCAAGTTGGCCGCAGCCCGCCCGTGCGTGCTCAGGCGGCGATGGCCTGTTTGCAGACGTAGTCCAGCTGCTGGAAGGAGGCCGACTGGCGCACTACCGGCATCGGTCGAATTTCGCTGTCATTATACGTGCGGCTGAGGATTTCCCGGCCGTTTTCGTCCAGCAGCTGCATGGCGGCCAGGCGGAAAGTCGAGGCGACGCAATCCACTTCCCAGCTATTGATCGACTGCTTGTGCTGCGGCGTGGCGAGGAAGTTTTCCTTCTTCGGATTGAAGATGGTCTTGCGGTCGCGGAACAGCGTCAGTGTGCCTTTGCGGCGGATGCTGAGCTTGTCGATCTCGTGCAGGATGTTGCCGTTGGGCGATACGCCCAGAATCACCCATTCCGCGTTGGCCACCACCGGCGGCCGGCCCTGCGGCGCCTGGCGCGAAGGCAGCTGGATCACGCCCTTGTTGGCGCTGCTCTTGCCGCCGACGCTGCTGGTGCTGGCGCAGCCGGTCAGGGCCAGCAGGGCAAGGGCAAACAGGATATAAGGCTTCATGGTCAGGCTCTGGCTGCATAAACAGCGCAAGTCTCGCATATAGGGCGGCTTCACAATAGTGTTTCTCCGAAAAGCCGCTGCCGTTGCCGGCAACGGGGCGGGCGGTTTTTGCGTACAATGGCGCCCTTCACGCGGAAAACCCGATGCAGGACGCACTCTCCCTTCTCCAGACTACCTTTGGCTACCCGGCGTTCCGGGGCATGCAGGCCGATATCATCGACCACGTCAGCGGCGGCGGTAACGCGCTGGTGCTGATGCCCACCGGCGGCGGCAAGAGCCTGTGCTACCAGATTCCGGCGCTGTTGCGCCCGGGCCTGGCGCTGGTGGTGTCGCCGCTGATCGCGCTGATGCAGGACCAGGTGGCCGCGCTGCGCGAAGCCGGCGTGGCCGCCGCCTGCCTGAATTCCGCCACCTCGCCGGACGAGGCGCGCGCCATCGCCCACTTCGCCCGCGAGGGCCAGCTCGACCTGCTGTACGTGGCGCCGGAGCGGCTGTTGTCGCCGCGCTTCCTGGAATTCCTCGCCAGCCTGCCGCAGATCGCGCTGTTTGCAGTGGACGAGGCGCACTGCGTCAGCCAGTGGGGGCACGACTTCCGCCCGGAATACCAGCAGCTGGGGCAGCTGTTCCAACGTTGGCCGCAGGTGCCGCGCATCGCGCTGACCGCCACCGCCGACGCCGAAACCCGCGCCGACATGCTGCATTTCCTGCAGCTGCAGGACGCGCGCCAGTTCGTCACCAGTTTCGACCGCCCCAATCTGTTCTACCAGGTGGTGGAGAAGGACAGCGCCAAGAAGCAGCTGCTGGCCTTCATCGAGAACGACTACCCCAGCGCCTCCGGCATCGTCTATTGCCTGTCGCGCAAGCGGGTGGACGACACCGCGCAGTGGCTGGGCGAGAACGGCATCCGCGCCTTGCCCTACCACGCCGGCATGAGCCACGACGAGCGTGACCGCAACCAGCGCACCTTTTTGCGCGAGGACGGCATCGTGATGGTGGCCACCATCGCCTTCGGCATGGGCATCGACAAGCCGGACGTGCGCTTCGTCGCCCACATCGACCTGCCGAAGAGCCCGGAGAACTTCTACCAGGAGTCCGGCCGCGCCGGTCGCGACGGCCTGCCGGCCACCAGCTGGCTGTGCTACGGCCTCAACGACATGGTGCAGCTGACGCAGATGATAGAAGGCGGCGACAGCCCGGGGCAGCAGAAGCAGGTGGAGCTGACCAAGCTGGACGCCATGCTGGGCTATTGCGAAACCGCCAGCTGCCGGCGGCAGCAGATCCTGGCCTACTTTGGCGAGGCGGCGCAGCCCTGCGGGCAGTGCGACAACTGCCTGCGCCCGCCGGCCACCTACGACGCCACCGTGGCGGTGCAGAAGCTGTTGTCCTGCATCTATCGATGCGGCCAACGTTACCCGGCCGGCCACATCATCGACGTGCTGCTGGGGCGCCCCAACCAGTATGTGCAGCAGGCCGGCCACGACCAGCTGTCCACCTTCGGCATCGGCAAGGAACTCAACCAGAAAGCCTGGCGCTCGGTGATCCGCCAGTTGGTGGCGCGCAAGCTGTTGCAGGTGGACGTGGTGCGTGGCCAGTCGCTGCTGCTCACCGACGCCTGCCGCGCCATCCTCAAGGGCGCCGAGAGCATCGAGCTGCGGCCGCTGGCCGAGGCGCGCCAGCGCCAGAGCGTGTACAGCGAACGCTGGCTGCGCACCGAGCGCGAGGAGCGCTTGTGGTCGGCGCTGCGTCGCTGGCGCAAGGCCACCGCCGACGAGCACAATGTGCCGGCCTACGCGGTATGCAATGACCGCACCTTGCAGGAACTGGTGCAGCAGCGGCCGGCAACGTTGGCCGCATTGCGGAAAGTCTATGGCCTGGGCGAATTGAAGGTGGCGCGCTACGGCGAGGCGCTGCTGGCGCTGGTGCAGGAGCCGGGCGACAGCTGAAGGTGATCGGGGCGCGGCGTTCAGTTACAATCTTGCGACATCGAATTTCGGAGAAACGTCATGCCCGTGAATCTCAAGCCTGTAGATAACAGCCAGCTCGCCGCCATCGCCGGTGTCGATCTGGCCTATGCCGAAGCCGGCATCAAGAAGCCGGGCCGCAAGGACGTGCTGGTGATTCGCCTCGACAAGGGCAACACTGTGGCTGGCGTGTTCACCCAGAACCGCTTCTGCGCCGCGCCGGTGCAGCTGTGCAAGCAGCACCTGGATGCCGGCGTGCAGATCCGCGCGCTGGTGGTGAATACCGGCAACGCCAATGCCGGTACCGGTGAATCCGGCCGTCAGCACGCCCGCGCGGTGTGCGAAACGTTGGCCGCAGAGCTGGACTGCCTGCCGGAACAGATTCTGCCGTTCTCCACTGGCGTGATCCTGGAACCGCTGCCGGTAGACAAGATCGTGGCCGCACTGCCGCAGCGCAAGGCCGCCAGCTGGGCCGACGCCGCCGAGGCCATCATGACCACCGATGTGGCGCCCAAGGCCACCAGCCGCAGCATCCAGGTCGACGGCCAGACGGTGAACATTACCGGCATCGCCAAGGGCGCCGGCATGATCCACCCGAACATGGCCACCATGCTCGGCTTTATCGCCACCGATGCGCCGGTGACCCGCCCGCTGCTGAACCAGCTGGTGAAAGAAGTGGCCGACCTCAGCTTCAACAGCATCACCATCGACGGCGACACCTCCACCAACGACAGCTTCATGCTGATCGCCACCGGCCAGAGCAATGCGCCGCGCATCGACAGCGCCACCTCTGCCGCCTACGAGCAGCTGAAGGCGGCGGTGCTGGAAGTGGCCATCGAGCTGGCGCAGGCCATCGTGCGCGATGGCGAGGGCGCCACCAAGTTCATCACCGTGCAGGTGGAAGGCGGCCGCACTGTCGCCGAGTGCAAGGCGGTCGGCTACGCCATCGGCCGCTCGCCGCTGGTGAAGACCGCCTTCTTTGCCTCCGACCCCAACCTCGGCCGCCTGCTGGCGGCCATCGGCTACGCCGGCATTGCCGACCTGGATGTCGACCGCCTGGAGATGTATCTGGACGACGTGCTGGTGGCCAAGGATGGCGGCCGCAATCCGGAATACAAAGAGGAAGACGGCCAGCGGGTGATGAAGCAGGATGAGATCACCGTGCGCGTGGTGCTGGGGCGCGGCCTGTCCAACGCCACGGTGTGGACCTGCGACTTCTCCTATGACTATGTGAAGATCAACGCCGACTACCGCAGCTGATCAGATAGTTGTTGCCAGCCCAGGCTGGCACTGTGCAAGGGCCGCATTCGCGGCCCTTTGTTTTTCATATTGACCATTCACGATAAAAAACAGCATTAAATGACCGAAATGGCACATCTGCCTCGGTGGCGCGGCCGTATTCCAGCCTCCTTTCTCCGTTTGCTCGCTGGTTAATTGAAATTTTCATTTGGTATTTTTATTTGATTTCAGGTGGTTATGTGGCGTTTGCTTGAAATGTGGCGGTTTTTGTAAAAAAACGTGTTGACGAGGTGAAATCGGCTGCGTATAGTTCGCTCCATCAGCTGACGACGCAACGAAACGAAGTCAGCACCGCTCTTTAACAAACCAAATAACCGATAGGTGTAAGTGCCTGGCAAGCCAGACACTTGCACTGCAAGAGAAAGTGACACGG
>NZ_JBHRXN010000011.1:231732-248371 GCF_042648525.1 Vogesella facilis | reverse complement strand
GCCAGGCACTTACACCTATCGGTTATTTGGTTTGTTAAAGAGCGGGCTGACTTCGTTTCGTTGCGTCGTCAGCAGAGGAGGCAAACTATACCCACCAGCCTTACCCTCGTCAACACCTACAACCGCAAAAAACCAGACAAAATCGACAAGTGATTGATCCGTAAGGACACCAAAAAGCAAAAAGGTTGGCCGCGGCCAACCTTGCAGGAAAAAGCCCGGCTGGCGCCGGGCGGTCTATTGCTTACATGTTCGGGTAATTCGGGCCGCCACCACCTTCCGGGGTCACCCAGTTGATATTCTGGGTCGGATCTTTGATGTCGCAGGTTTTGCAGTGCACGCAGTTCTGCGCATTGATCTGCAGCCGCGGCTGGCCTTCGTCGCGACCGACGATCTCGTATACGCCGGCCGGGCAGTAGCGCTGCTCCGGGGCATCGTACTTTTCCAGGTTGATGCGGATCGGGACGGTGGCATCCTTCAGCTGCAAATGCGGCGGCTGGTCTTCGCTGTGGTTGGTGTTGGAGATGAACACCGACGACAGGCGATCGAAGGTCAACACACCGTCCGGCTTGGGATAGCTGATCGGGGTGCATTCGTCCTTCGGCTTCAGGCACTCGTGGTCGTGATGCTTGTGACGCAGCGTCCATGGCGCCTTGCCGCGGAACAGGTAGGTGTCGATAGCCGAGTAGATCATTGCCGGCCACAGCCCCCAGCGGAACGACGGGCGAATGTTGCGTACGCTGTGCAGCTCTTCGTGCAGCCAGCTTTGCTTGAACTTGTCGGTATAGGCGGTAGCCTCGATGGCCTGCCCTTCCGCAGCATTGGCCAGCGCGTCGAACACCGCCTCTGCGGCCAACATGCCGGACTTCATCGCGGTATGGGTGCCCTTGATCTTGGGCACGTTGAGGAAGCCGGCGGTATCGCCCACCAGCACGCCGCCCGGGAAGGTCAGCTTCGGAATGCTCTGCAGGCCACCTTCGGAGATGGCGCGCGCGCCGTAGGACAGGCGGCGGGCGCCTTCGAACACGCCCTTGATCGCCGGGTGGGTCTTGAAGCGCTGGAATTCCTCGTACGGCGACAGGTAGGGGTTCTGGTAATCCAGGCCCACCACGAAGCCCACCACCACCTGATTGTTTTCCAGGTGATAGAGGAAGGAGCCGCCATAGGTTTTCTGATCCATCGGCCAGCCGGCGGTATGGGTGATGCTGCCCGGCTGGTGCAGCTCCGGCTTCACTTCCCACAGTTCCTTGATGCCGATACCGTAGGTTTGCGGGTCGGCGCCGTCACGCAGCTTGAAGCGCTCGAACAGTGTCTTGGTGAGCGAGCCACGACAGCCTTCGGCGAAGATGGTCTGTTTGGCCCACAGCTCGATACCCGGTTCGCCCTCTTCTTCACCATCCTTGCCGGTGCCGACGTTGCCGGTGGCCACGCCCTTCACCGAACCATCGGCGTGGTACAGCACTTCGGCGGCGGCGAAGCCGGGGTAGATTTCTACGCCGTATTCCTCGGCCTGCTGGCCGAGCCAGCGACAGAAGTTGCCCAGGCTGATGATGTAGTTGCCCTCGTTGTGCATCTGCGGTGGAGTGGGCAGCTGGATGGACTCGGTCTCGGTCAGCAGCAGGAAGCGATCCTTTGCGGCCGGGGTGTTCAGCGGCGCGCCTTTTTCCTTCCAGTCCGGAATCAGTTCGTTCAGCGTGCGCGGCTCCAGTACGGCGCCGGACAGGATGTGGGCGCCGATCTCGGAGCCCTTCTCCAACAGGCAGACACTGATCTCCTGGCCTTTTTCCGCAGCCAGCTGCTTGAGGCGGATCGCGGTGCTCAGGCCGGAAGGGCCACCACCGACGATCACCACGTCGTATTCCATGTATTCGCGTTCCACCGCTACTCCTTATGCGCCGTATCGGGTCAGATCGCCCAATAATGCAATGGTTACCGCAATGCGTCAAAATCAAACGAGCGTTTAAACGGTACCATCCGCCTTCAGTTGTGCAATCGCCGCAGTGTCGTAGCCCAGCGAAGCCAGCACGGTATCGGTGTGCTCGCCCAGCTTCGGCGGCGCCACCTCGTAGCGCGGCGGCGTGCCGGACATCTTGATCGGGCAGGCCACCAGCGGCACATCCTGGCCGGCGCTGTCGGTGAGGTGGATTTCCATCTGCCGGTGCTGGATCTGCGGGTCGGCAAACGCCTCGTCCACGGTATTGATCGGGCCGCACGGCACACCGGCCGCATCCAGCAGCTTCAGCCATTCATCGCGGGTCCTGGCCAGGAAGGCTGCGGCCAACTGCGGCACCAGCTCGTTGCGGTTGCGCACCCGCTGCGGGTTGGTGGCATAGCGCTCGTCGGCGCCCAGCACCGGCAACCCCACTACCTCGCACACCGCGCGGAACTGCTTGTCGTTGCCGCAGGCGAGGATGAAGTGGCTGTCGCCGGCAGTCTTGAACACCTGGTAGGGCACGATATTGGGGTGAGCATTACCCAGCCGCGGCGGCACTTCGCGGCCGATCAGCCAGTTCATGTTGACGTTGGCCAGCATCGCCAGCGAGCAGTCGAACAGCGCCATATCGATATACTGACCCTCGCCGCTGCGGCTGCGGGCAATCAGCGCCGCCTGCACCGCGTTGGCCGCATACAGCCCGGTAAACAGGTCGGTCACCGCCACGCCCACCTTGTGCGGCTCACCGTCGGCCGGGCCGGTGATGCTCATCAGGCCGGACATGCCCTGCACGATGTAGTCGTAGCCCGGCAGCTCGGCATACGGTCCATCCTGGCCGAAGCCGGTGATGGAGCAGTACACCAGCCGCGCATTCACCTGGCGCAGGCTGTCGTAGTCAAGGCCGTACTTCTTCAGCCCGCCCACCTTGTAGTTTTCCAGCAGCACGTCGGCCTGTGCGGCCAACTTGCGCACGATCTCCTGGCCAGCGGCAGTGGTGATGTCCACCGTCAGCGACTGTTTGCCGCGATTGGCCGCCAGGTAGTAGGCGGCGGTGCCGTCCGCCAGGCTGGGCGGTGCCCACTGCCGCGTGTCGTCGCCGCTGCCCGGGCGCTCCACCTTGATGACTTCGGCGCCAAGATCGGCCAGCAGCTGGCCGGTCCACGGGCCGGCCAGTACGCGGGTGAGATCCAGCACCTTGATACCGGACAGTGCTCCAGACATAACGCCACTCCTTATTGTGTTCGATGTTGGCCGCAAGGGCCGGATACCCATGCCGCTGGGCAGCCCCACTGGCATGGATACAAAAAAACGGCCCGGTCGCACCGGGCCTCAAGGACAGACAGGAACCAACATCCCGCCGGGGTGGAGGCCGCCGGCGGAACATCACATCAGGCGAATGCCTGAATACCGGTCTGGGCCCGGCCCAGAATCAGGGCATGCACATCGTGCGTGCCTTCATAAGTGTTGACGGCCTCCAGGTTCATCACATGACGGATGATGTGGAACTCGTCGCTGATACCGTTACCGCCGTGCATGTCGCGGGCGATGCGGGCGATGTCCAGCGCCTTGCCGCAGTTGTTGCGCTTGATCAGGCTGATCATTTCCGGCGCGGCACGGCCTTCGTCCATCAGGCGGCCGACGCGCAGCGCGGCCTGCAGGCCCAGGCTGATCTCGGTCTGCATATTGGCCAGCTTCAGCTGCACCAGCTGGGTGGCGGCCAGCGGACGGTTGAATTGCTTGCGATCCAGGGTGTACTGGCGGGCGCCGTGCCAGCAGAACTCGGCAGCCCCCATCGCCCCCCAGGCGATGCCGTAGCGGGCCTTGTTCAGGCAGCCGAACGGGCCTTTCAGACCGCGGATGTCCGGGAAGGCGTTTTCTTCCGGCACGAACACGTCGTCCATCACGATTTCGCCGGTGATCGACGCACGCAGCGAGAACTTGCCTTCGATCTTCGGCGCCGACAGGCCCTTCATGCCTTTCTCCAGCACGAAGCCGCGGATCTCGCCTTCGTCATCCTTGGCCCACACCACGAACACGTCGGCGATCGGGCTGTTGGTGATCCACATCTTGCTGCCCTTGAGGATGTAGCCACCGTCGGTCTTGCGGGCGCGGGTCTTCATGCCGGCCGGGTCGGAGCCGGCATCCGGCTCGGTCAGGCCGAAGCAGCCCACCCATTCGCCGGTGGCCAGCTTGGGCAGGAACTTGTCTTTCTGCGCCTCGGTACCGTAGGCCCAGATCGGGTGCATCACCAGGCTGGACTGTACCGACATGGCGGAGCGATAGCCGGAGTCAACGCGCTCCACTTCGCGGGCGATCAGGCCATAGGCCACATGCGACAGGCCGGCGCAGCCGTGGGTGTCGATAGTGCAGCCCAGCAGGCCCAGCTCACCCATCTCGCTCATGATTTCGCGGTCGAAGCGTTCCTCGCGGTTGGCAGTCAGCACGCGCGGCAGCAGTTGCTCCTGACAGTAGGCGTAGGCGGTCTCGCGCACCATACGTTCTTCGTCGGTGAGCTGATCGTTAAGCAGAAGGGCATCGTCCCAAGCGAAAGGGGCACGAGCGGAAGTGGCGGCCATGGCATTTCTCCTTTGTACTGTTCCGCTTTGCGGAATTCAGTTCTACAATGCAAAATAGACTAACAAGCCGCCTGCGGTGTGTAAAGTTTTTTTCTTGGACCCCGGCAAGGGCTGCTCTATTCTTGCCACTCTGTTGAGAGGAAACCGTTGACGATGTCGTTGCTACCGCAAGAAGACGAAGAAAAGGACCGCCTGTTCGTGGTGGCGCTGGCGCGCGGCCTGCGCGTGCTGGCAGCGTTCCAGCCGGGGGAAAGTGCGTTGTCCAACCAGGTGCTGGCGCAGCGCACCGGGCTGCCCAAGTCCACCGTGTCGCGGCTGACCTATACCCTGACCAAACTGGGCTACCTGTCGCAGGACGGCGAGACCGGCTACTACCGGCTGGGGCTGGCGGTGCTGGCGCTGGGTTCGGCGGTGCTGGGCAGCTACGACATCCGCCGCATCGCCGCGCCGCTGATGCGCGAGTTCGCGCTCAAGCACACCATCTCCGTCAGCCTGGGCATGCGCGACGGCAGCGACATCGTGTACCTGGAAAGCTGTCGCAGCCAGGCGCGGGTGTCGGTGCAGCTCACCGTCGGCTCGCGCGTGCCGCTGGCCAGCACCGCCATCGGCCGCGCCGGCTACGCGGCGCTGAACAACAGCGAGCGCGCGCAGCTGGATGGCGAGCTGGCAGCGCGCTACGGCAAGGACTGGCCATCGCTGCAGGAGCGGCTGGAGCAGGCGCGGCAGCAATACCTGCAGCGCGGCTACAGCGAATCGTTCGGCGAGTTCGAGCGCGACGTGATGGCGGTAGGGGTGGCGCTGCCCTCGCCGGCGCCCGGCATGCCGGCGCTGTGCCTGAACGCCAGCGGCCCGGCGTTCGCCTTCAGCCCGGAACTGATGCGCAGCCAGATCGCGCCAGCACTGATGCAGCTGGCACGGCAGCTGGTGCCCGGCGGCTGAACGCCGCCCACAACGCAAAAGGTTGGCCGCGGCCAACCTTTTTTGCTTTCCGCCGCCGCTACTTCAAGCACGGATGTAATTCACCAGCTGGTCGATCACGAACTGCTGCTCGTCGATGGTGGCGCGCACCAGGTCGCCGATCGACAGCAGCCCCAGCACCTTGTCGTCCTCCAGCACCGGCAGGTGGCGGAAGCGCTTGTCGGTCATCAGCGCCATGCACTCGGCCACCGACTGCTCCGGCGTCACGTACACCACCTTGCTGGTCATGATGTCGCGCACCTTGGTGCCGGCCGAGGTACGGCCCTGCAGCACGATGCGCCGCGCGTAGTCGCGCTCGGAGAAAATGCCCAGCACATCGCCCATGTCCATCACCAGCACCGCGCCGATATCGTGCTCGGCCATGATCTGCAGCGCCTGGAACACCGTGGCGTCCGGCCCCACCGTGATCAACCCGCTGCGTTTGTGCAGCAACAACTGTCGCACTGTCTGCATGCCACCCTCCCCTCTTCAGGACAAGACTAGTCAACGCCGGCAAGCGGCTTTAACACTATAGACAGCATACGGCGACCGCTACAGGAAATCCCGATGCACGGTGCGGCCAACCCCAGCGCGGCAAAAACGACAAGGGCCGCCCGCGGCGGCCCTGCAAACAAGCAAGCGTCAGCCTCAGCCGGCCTTGATCATGGTGCCGACGCCGGCATCGGTGAGGATTTCCAGCAGCAGCGCGTGCGGCACGCGGCCGTCGATGATGTGTACCGAGTTCACGCCGCTGCGTGCCGCATCCAGCGCCGAGCTGATCTTCGGCAGCATGCCGCCGCTGATGGTGCCGTCGGCGAACAGCTCGTCCACCTTGGCCGCGGTCAGGCCGGTGAGCAGCTGGCCCTGCTTGTCCAGCACGCCCGGGGTGTTGGTCATCAGCACCAGTTTTTCCGCGTTCAGGGTTTCCGCCAGTTTGCCGGCCACCACGTCGGCGTTGATGTTGTAGGCCTCGCCGTCACTGCCGACGCCGATCGGCGCCACCACTGGGATGAAGTCCTGGCTGTCCAGCAGCGCCACCAGGCTGGGGTCGATGTGCTCGATATCGCCCACCTGGCCGATGTCGATCTGCTCGTCGGCTTCCGACTTCAGGAACAGCTTACTGGCGCGGATGAAGTGGCCGTCCTTGCCGGTGATGCCCACCGCCTTGCCGCCGTGCTTGTTGATCAGCGACACGATTTCTTTGTTCACCAGGCCGCCCAGCACCATTTCCACCACGTCCATGGTCTCGCGGTCGGTGACACGCATGCCCTGGATGAACTGCCCTTCCTTGCCCACGCGCTCCAACAGCTCGTTGATCTGCGGGCCGCCGCCGTGCACCACCACCGGGTTGAGGCCCACCAGCTTCAGCAGCACCACGTCCTTGGCGAAGTCTTCCTTCAGCTTGTCGTCGGTCATGGCGTTACCGCCGTACTTCACCACGATGGTCTTGCCGTTGAAGGAACGGATATAGGGCAGTGCTTCGGCCAGGATGGCGGCCTTGTCGAGGGGGGCTACGCTCACGTCACTTTCTCCAGTACGCATAAACAGGCCGCAGGGTACGGCGGCCAACATCCACAAGTGTTGCATTCTACCCAAGCAGTTTAGTGAATATCGATTTATTAATTGCCAGCATTCGAGTCATTACCCTAAAGTGCCGCGATTACTGAACCAATATTCAGAGATGCAAGATGAGTCAGGAATCGAACTGCCCGATCACCCGCTGGCGCCGCCGCAAGGAAGTGCGCCCGGCGGAGATCCTGGATGCCGCGCTGCAGCTGTTCGTCGACAAGGGCTTCAAGGCCACCAAGATGGAAGACATCGCCAAGGCCGCCGGCGTCACCAAGGGCACGCCCTATCTGTACTTCGAAAACAAGGAAGACATCTTCAAGGCGGTGGTGCGCGACAACCTGGTCACCCGGCTGGCAGACCTGGCCGAGCTGGCGGCGCAGTTCGACGGCAGCAGCGCCGAGCTGCTGCACCTGATGATGCGGCGCTGGTGGCAGCAGGTCGGCGAATCGCCGCTGGCCGGCATCTGCAAGCTGATGTTCGCCGAGGCCACCAACTTTCCCGAGCTGGCGCGCTTCTACCACCGCGAGGTGATCGAGCCCAGCCACCAGGTGCTGCTGCGGGTGCTGGAGCGCGGCGTGGCCAGCGGCGAGTTCCGCCCGATGCCCGCCCACGCGGTGGTGGACACCCTGGTGGCGCCGATGCTGCTGAGCATGACCTGGCAATGCTCGCTGGGCCGCGTCATCGAAGACAGCCTGCACCGCAGCCTGCCGCCGCTGGAATATCTGGAAATCGCGCTGGACCTGATGCTGAACGGGCTGAAAGCCCGCGACTAAGCCGCCCGCACACACAACAACAAGACGCACGAGGAATTCGACATGACACCGCATTACCGCACGCTGGCGCTGGCCAGCCTGACGCTGCTGGCACTGGCCGGCTGCAAGCAAGAGGTCCAACCGGTGGAGGAAATCCGCCCGGTACGCTATGTGGTGGCCGGCAGCGATGCCGCCGGCGACAGCCGGCTGTTCAGCGGCGAGATCCGCGCCCGCCACGAAAGCCAGCTGGCCTTCCGCGTCGCCGGCAAGGTGCTGGAGCGCCGCGTCAACGCCGGCGACAGCGTGAAGAAGGGCCAGCTGCTGGCAGTGCTGGACGGCAGCGACTACCAGCTGGACACCAGCGCCAAGCTGGCGCAGCTAGCGGCGGCGCAGGCCGATCAAGCGCAGCAGGAGGCCGACCTCAAGCGCTACCGCGAGCTGCTGACGCAGAACTTCATCAGCGCCGCGCAGGTGGAACGGCAGCAGACCACGGTGAACGCCGCGCGCGCCAAATCGCAGCAGGCGCAGGCGGCGCTGGTCGCCAGCCGCAACCAGGGCAACTACACCGCGCTGCTGGCCGATAGCGACGGCGTGATCAGCAGCATCAGCGCCGAGCCGGGCATGGTGGTGTCCGCCGGCCAGGCGGTGGCACGGCTGGCCGCCAGCGGCGAACGCGAAGTCGCGTTCCAGGTGCCGGAAAACGCCGTGGCTGCGGTACGCGGCGCCAGCGGCTTCAAGGTGAAACTGTGGGCCGACGGCCGCGAGCTGGATGCGCGCCTGCGCGAGCTGGCCGCCGACGCCGACAGCGCCACCCGCACCTACGCCGCGCGCCTGACGCTGAACCGCAGCGACGACAGCGTACGGCTGGGCATGACCGCCAGCGTGCGCGCACAGCTGGCCGGCCACGACGGCAGCGCGCTGCGCCTGCCGCTGGCCGCCATGCTCGATACCCAGGGCAAGCATTACGTGTGGGTGATCAACGCCCAGTCCAAGGTTGGCCGCAAGGCGGTGGAAGTCGGCGCCATCGACGGCAGCAGCATTGCCATCACCCGCGGCCTGAGCGCGGGCGAGAAAGTGGTCACCGCCGGCGTGCACCTGCTGCGCGACGGCCAGCGCGTCAGCCTGCTGCAGCAGTAAGGGGCCGACGATGACGAAAAAACTCAACCTGTCGGAATGGGCGCTGCGCAACAGCTCGCTGGTGCGCTACCTGATGATCGTGCTGATGGTGGCCGGGCTGTTCTCCTATACCCAGCTGGGGCAGAAGGAAGACCCGGAGTTCACCTTCAAGGCGATGATGGTGCGGGTGCTGTGGCCCGGCGCCAGCGCGCAGGAGACCGAGCGCCAGGTCACCGACAAGATCGAGAAGAAGCTGCAGGAGCTGGGCGAGCTCGAATACGTGAAGAGCTACACCAAGCCGGGCGAGGCCACGCTGATCCTGTCGATCCGCGAGGAGGTGCCGCCGAAGAACGTGCAGCAGCTGTGGTACACGGTGCGCAAGAAGATCGGCGACATGCAGTACACCCTGCCCGCCGGGGTGCAGGGGCCGTATTTCAACGATGAGTTCGGCGACACCTTCGGCAACCTGTATGCCTTCACCGGCGACGGCTTCAGCTACGAGGACCTGCGCCGCTACGTGGAGCAGGCCAAGCTGGAAGTGCTGCGCGTGCCCGACGTGGGCAAGGTGGACATCGTCGGCGAGCAGGAAGAACGCATCTACGTGACGCTGGACACGGCGAAACTCGCCGCGCTGCAGCTGGACGCCAGCACGCTGTGGGCCACGTTGGCCGCACAGAACGCCATGACGCCGGCCGGCAGCTACGACACCGCCAGCGAACGCATCTGGGTGCGCGTGTCCGGCAGCTACAACTCGGTGCAGGCCATCGCCGACACCCCGCTCGCCGCCAACGGCAAGAGCTTCCGCCTCGGCGATGTGGCCAAGGTAGAGCGCCAGTTCGTCGACCCGCCCAGCTTCGGCATGCGTTTTGACGGCAAGCCGGCCATCGGCCTGGCGGTGAGCATGAAGACCGGCGGCGACGTGCTGAAACTGGGGCAGAACCTGGAAGCGGTGATGAGCGAGCTGCAGGCCAAGCTGCCGGTGGGGGTGCAGGTGAACGCGGTGTCCGACCAGCCCAAGGTGGTGAAGAACGCGGTCAGCGAATTCATGCACTCGCTGGTGGAAGCGGTGGTGATCGTGTTGGCGGTGAGCTTCTTCAGCCTCGGCATGCGCACCGGCGTGGTGGTGGCACTGTCGATTCCGCTGGTGCTGGCGATGACCTTCCTCGCCATGTACTTCTTCAACATCGACCTGCAGCGCATCTCGCTGGGCTCGCTGATCATCGCGCTGGGCCTGCTGGTGGACGACGCCATCATCGCGGTGGAAATGATGGCGCTGAAGCTGGAACAGGGCTGGAACAAGTTCCAGGCCGCCACCTACGCCTACACCAGCACCGCCTTCCCGATGCTGACCGGCACGCTGATCACCGCCGCCACCTTCCTGCCGGTGGGGCTGGCCAAGTCCAATGCCGGCGAGTACGTGTTCAGCCTGTTCGCGGTGGTGTCGCTGGCGCTGATCCTGTCGTGGATCGTGGCGGTGGTGTTCACCCCCTATCTGGGCTACCACCTGCTGCCGGCCAGCATGGCCGGCCACGAGCACGACGACGTGTACCAGAAGCCGTTCTACCGCCGCTTCCGCCGCACGGTGGAATGGTGCCTGGACCACCGCAAGACGGTGATCTCGCTGACCTTGGCCGCCTTCCTGCTGTCGATGGTGGCGTTCAAGCTGTTCGTGCAGCAGCAGTTCTTCCCCTCCTCCAACCGGCCGGAGCTGCTGGTGGACATGTGGCTGCCGCAGGGCGCCAACTACGCCGCCACCCAGCGCGAAGTGGCCAAGCTGGAGGCCCGCCTCAAGAACAACGACAAGGTGGTGAGCGTCACCAGCTACGTCGGCGGCGGCAGCCCGCGCTTCTACCTGCCGCTGGACCAGCAGCAGCAGCACCTGAACTACGCGCAGCTGATGGTGATGACCCGCGACGAGCACGTGCGCGAGGACGTGAAGCAGCAGCTGGAGCATCTGTTCGAAACCGACTTCCCGCTGGTGCGCGGCCGCATCACCCGGCTGGAGAACGGCCCGCCGGTGGGCTACGCGGTGCAGTTCCGCGTGATGGGGCCGGATCATGACCAGGTGCGCAGCATTGCGGCCAACGTGGAAGCGCTGGTGCGCGCCCACCCGGCTGCCCGCCACGTCAACAACGACTGGGGCGAGCAGGTGAAGGCGCTGCGCGTCGACATCGACCAGGACAAGGCGCGCGCGCTGGGCATTTCCAGCCAGCAGCTGGCGCGCCAGCTGCAGCTGCTGCTCACCGGCAGCAGCGTTACCGAGTGGCGCGAGGGCGACAAGGCGATTGCCGTGGTGGCGCGCCTCGCCAACGACGAGCGCCGCAACGTGGCGGCGCTGGGCAGCCTGATGATCCAGACCGGCAGTGGCAAGTACGTGCCGGTGGCGCAGATCGGCCACATCCGCTACGCGCCGGAAGACAGCATCATCTGGCGCCGCAACCGGCTGCCCACCATCTCGGTGCGTGCCGATGCCGCCGACGGCGTGCAGGCGTCCGACATCTCGCTGGCGCTGTGGCCCAAGCTGCAGGCACTGGAAAAAACTCTGCCGCTGGGCTACCACATCGAACTGGGCGGCTCGCTGGAAGCCAGCCAGAAATCGCAGGGTGCCATCGCCAAGGTGCAGCCGCTGATGCTGATCATCGTGTTCACCCTGCTGATGCTGCAGCTGAAGAGCTTCCAGCGCACGCTGCTGGTGGTGCTTACCGCGCCCTTGGGCATGATCGGCGTCACGCTGACGCTGCTGCTGTTCGGCGCACCGTTCGGCTTCGTCGCCATGCTGGGGGTGATCGCGCTGGCCGGGATGATCATGCGCAACTCGGTGATCCTGGTGGACCAGATCGAAAGCGACATCGCCGAAGGCATCGAGCGCTTCGAGGCGGTGGTCGGCTCCACCGTGCGCCGCTTCCGCCCGATCATGCTCACCGCGCTGGCCGCCATCCTGGCGATGATCCCGCTGACGCGCAGCACCTTCTGGGGGCCGATGGCGGTGGCCATCATGGGCGGCCTGCTGATCGCCACCGTGCTCACCCTGCTGTTCCTGCCGGCGCTGTACGCCGCCTGGTTCAAGGTGCGGCGCCCGCAAACGGCGGCCAACGTTAGCAGCTCTTAATAAACTTGGGGCTGAAAGCCGGACCACTATGCGTTATGGTCTGGCTTTCAGTCCGCTTCAGAACTGATAGATAACTCGATGCAGGTAATTCGATGAAAGCGCACACTCACCTGATGCTGGCCGGCGCCCTGGCGCTGGGCGCCAGCCTGCCGGCCGCCGCCTTCGACCTGGCCGCCGCGGTACAGGCCGCCCGCGACTACGACGCCAGCTACGCCGGCGCCCGCCAGAGCCTGCTGGCCGGGCAGGAACAGGCGGTACAGGGCCGCGCCCTGCTGCTGCCCAGCATCGGCCTTTCCGCCGGCGTCACCCGCACCGACGCCATCAAGCCGGCGGCCGACGCCTACAACACCCGCAGCGTCGGCGTGCAGTTGACGCAGCCGCTGTTCGACGTGGCCAGCTACACCGGCTACAAGAAAGGCGTGATCGGCAGCGAGCTGGCCGGCGTGCAGTTCAGCGCCAGCAGCCAACAGCTGATCGCCGACGTGGCCAAGGCGTATTTCGATACCCTGCTGGCCGAGGACGTGCTGAACGTCACCCGCGCCACCAAGAAAGCCTACGAACGCCAGCTGGCGCAGGCGAAGAAGGCGTTCGAAGTCGGCACCGCCACCATTACCGATACCCACGAGGCGCAGGCCGGCTACGACAGCGCCCAGGCCAGCGAGATCGCCGCCGTCAGCGATCTGGAAATCAAGCGCAACACCCTGGCCAAGCTCACCGGCCTCAACGCCGAGCAGATCAACCACCTGCGCGGCAGCGTGGCGCTGGATGCCGACCTCGGCAGCCTGCAAAGCTGGCTGGAGCGCGCCGAAGCCGGCAGCCTCAGCATCAAGAGCGCACAGCAGCAGCAGCAGCTGGCGGAAGAAAACCTGACCGCCGCGCGCGGCAAGCACCTGCCCACCGTGGAGCTGACCGCCGGCTACAGCAATGCCCACACCACCGAACCGAGCAGCCGCCTGGCCGGGCGCGCCAGCACCGCCGGCAACAGCCTGGGGCTGAACCTGACCCTGCCGCTGTATGCCGGTGGCGGCATCAATTCGCAGGTGCGCGCCGCGGCGGCCAACCTGGAGAAAGCGCGCAGCGACGTGGAGGCCTCGCGCCGCGACGTGGCACTGGCGGTACGCAGCGCCTGGCTGGGGGTGAGCAACGGCACCGCGCAGGTGAAGGCGCAGGAGCAGCTGCTGGTTTCCGCCAAGAGCAAGCTGGACGCCACCCGCCTCGGCCGCGAAGTGGGCGTGCGCACCAATATCGACCTGCTGAACGCCGAAAGCAGCTACCAGGACGCGGTGCGCGCGCTGGCCGCCGCCCGCTACAACCTGCTGTATGCGCGCCTGGCGCTGGCGCTGGCCGCCGGCGAACTGGACGACCAGGCGGTGGCCACCGTCAACCGCTTCTTCTGAGCCGCCGCCGGCCCAGCCCCGGCTTTATTTCGTTAAAACGCTGCGTCCAGCCTTGCCAAGGTTGGCCGTAGCGTTTTTACTTAGGCATTGCGCCGACTGGCGGTACAAAAAACCGCCCAGCGGAACAAACAACACTCACGGCAGCACGAGTGTTTAATTTATCCATCACATGTGGCTTTTTGCTAAACACGAGACTAGAATGAAGCCCATGCTCTAGCCACGCCGGCCCCCCGTCCGGCGCCCGCCGGAACCGTCGTCTACAAGGAGAGATTCAATGAGCCCGCAAGAACTGATGCAACGTAAAGCCAACGCTACCCCGCGCGGTGTAGGCGTAATGTGTTCCTTCTTCGCCGAGCGCGCGAAGAATGCCGAGATCTGGGACACCGAAGGCAAGCGTTACATCGACTTTGCCGGTGGTATCGGCGTGCTGAACACCGGTCACCTGCATGACAAGGTTCAGGCTGCCGTTGCCGAGCAACTGAACAAATTCAGCCACACCTGCTACCAGGTGGTGCCGTACGAACTGTATATCGAAGTTGCCGAAAAGCTGAACCAGCTGACCCCGGGCAACTACGCCAAGAAAACCGCGTTCTACACCACCGGCGCCGAAGCCGTGGAGAACGCGGTGAAAATCGCCCGCGCCGCCACCGGCCGCCCGGGCATCATCGCCTTCGGCGGCGGCTTCCACGGCCGCACCCTGATGGGCATGGCGCTGACCGGCAAGGTCGCCCCGTACAAGATCGGTTTCGGCCCGTTCCCGTCCGACGTGTACCACGGCCTGTTCCCGAACCCGCTGCACGGCGTGTCGGTGGAAGAATCCATCGCCAGCGTGGAGCGCCTGTTCAAGTACGACATCGAAGCCACCCGCGTGGCCGCCATCATCTTCGAACCGGTACAGGGCGAAGGTGGTTTCTACGCCGCCCCGGCCGAGTGGGTGCGCGAAATCCGCCGCATCTGTGACCAGCACGGCATCCTGCTGATCGCCGACGAAGTGCAGGCCGGCTTTGCCCGTACCGGCAAGTTCTTCGCCATGGAACACTACGACGTGGCCCCGGACCTGATGACCATGGCCAAGTCCATGGCCGGCGGTTTCCCGATCTCCGCGGTAGTCGGCAAGGCCGAGTACATGGACGCGCCGGCACCGGGCGGCCTGGGCGGCACCTACGCCGGCAGCCCGCTGGCGCTGGCCGCGTCCAAGGCGGTGATCCAGGCGATCCAGGAAGAAAAACTGCTGGAGCGTGCCAACCAGCTGGGCAACCAGCTGAAGGAAACCCTCAACGGCCTGAAAGCCGAGATTCCGCAGATCGCCGACGTGCGCGGTCTGGGCGCCATGATCGCGGTGGAATTCAACAAGGCCGGCAGCCACGAAGCCGATGCCGACTTCACCAAGAAAGTGCAAACCAAGGCGCTGGAAGCCGGCCTGATCCTGCTGACCTGCGGTGTGTACGGTAACGTAGTACGCTTCCTGTTCCCGCTCACCATCGAAGACGCCATCTTCGAAGAAGCGCTGCAGAAGCTGGTTGCCGCCATCAAGGCCTGATCACCCGAACTGAGCTAGATTGCGGCCAACCTTGCACCACGCAACGTTGGCCGCATTGCATACCAAGGACACACACCATGCTGAACCTGAAAGATCCTTCCCTGCTGCGCCAGCAGTGCTACATCAACGGCCAATGGCTGGATGCCGATAGCGGCCAGACCATTGCGGTCACCAACCCGGCCACCGGCGAAACCATCGCCCATGTGCCGAAAATGGGCAGCGCCGAAGCGCAGCGCGCCGTGGACGGCGCCGCTGAAGCCTTCAAGAGCTGGAAGAAAAAGTCTGCCAAGGAACGCGCCGGCATCCTGCGCAAGTGGTTCGACCTGATGATGGCCAACCAGGACGACCTGGCGGTGATCCTGACCTGCGAACAGGGCAAGCCGCTGGCCGAGGCCAAGGGCGAAATCGCCTACGGCGCCAGCTACATCGAGTGGTATGCCGAAGAAGCCAAGCGCATCTACGGCGACACCATTCCGTCCACCGGCGCCGACAAGCGCATCCTGGTGAGCAAGGAACCTATCGGTGTGACCGCCGCGATCACGCCGTGGAACTTCCCCAACGCCATGATCACCCGCAAGGCTGCCCCGGCGCTGGCCGCCGGCTGCCCGATGGTGGTACGCCCGGCCAGCCAGACCCCGCTGTCGGCACTGGCCATCGCCGTGCTGGCCGAGCGTGCCGGCATCCCGGCTGGCGTGTTCTCGGTACTCACCGGCGGCTCCACCGAAATCGGCGGCGTGCTCACCGGTAGCGACACCGTGAAGAAATTCTCCTTCACCGGCTCCACCGAGGTTGGCCGCAAGCTGATCAGCCAGTGTGCCGAAACCGTGAAGAAGGTATCGATGGAACTGGGCGGCAACGCACCGTTCATCGTGTTCGACGATGCCGACCTGGACGCGGCGGTAGAAGGCGCGATGATCTCCAAGTACCGCAACGCCGGCCAGACCTGCGTGTGCGCCAACCGCCTGCTGGTGCAGGACGGCGTGTACGATGCCTTCGCCGAGAAATTCGCCGCCGCGGTGGCCAAGCTGAACGTGGGTAACGGCCTGGAAGCCGGCATCACCCAGGGCCCGATGATCGACGAGAACGCGGTGGCCAAGGTGGAAGAGCACATCGCCGACGCGCTGGCCAAGGGCGGCAACCTGGTAACCGGCGGCAAGCGCCACGCACTGGGCTACAGCTTCTTCGAGCCGACGGTGATCACCGGCGTGACCCCGGCCATGAAAGTGGCGAAGGAAGAAACCTTCGGCCCGCTGGCACCGCTGTTCCGCTTCAAGACCGAAGAAGAAGCGATCCAGATGGCCAACGACACCGAGTTCGGCCTGGCTTCCTACTTCTACGCCCGCGACATCGGCCGCATCTTCCGCGTGTCCGAAGGCCTGGAATACGGCATGGTGGCGGTGAACAGCGGCATTCTGTCCAACGAAGCCGCACCGTTCGGTGGCGTGAAGCAGTCCGGCCTCGGCCGCGAAGGCTCCAAGTACGGCATCGAAGACTACCTGGAAATCAAGTACGTGCTACTGGGCGGCATCGATAAGTAAAAACTGCTTCACGAGCTAGCGAGCTAAGGTGAGACAAGGCAAAAGCGGCTGAGGGACGCGGAGTTGGCATAAAGTCAATGAGCATTGCGAAGACGCTTTCAACGCCGTTTCGCCGACGCACAGCGGATCGTGTGCAGGCTCAAAGCCGCAACAGA
>NZ_JBHRXN010000011.1:198143-231657 GCF_042648525.1 Vogesella facilis | reverse complement strand
CGGCTGCCCGCTAACGGCAAAACCGCCGCCATCGCAAGATGGCGGCGGTTTTATTTTGTGCGCGGCTAGCGGTCGCTGGCGATCAGCTGGTCGCGGCCCTGCTGCTTGGCATGCCGGCAACGGCGCTCGGCGCGCTGCAGCACCTCCTGCGCCAGGCGGTCGCCGCCCTGCACCGTGCTCAGGCCGATGCTGGCGGTCAGCGGCTGTGCGCCATCGTCACTGCCGCTGCGCAGCTGGCCGACTTCGTGGCGGATATCGTTGAGGATGCGCGCGGCAGTGTCGCTGCTGCAGCGGTACAGCAGCAGCGCAAAACAGTCGGCATCCAGCCTGGCCACGCAGTCGCTGGTGCGCAGCCGGCGCTGCAGGATGCGCGCCACTTCCTGCAGCAGGCGGTCGCCCGCCTGCGGGCCGCCCTTGTCGTTGAACTGGCGGAAGTGGTCGAGGTCGAGCAGCGCCACGCAGTGCGGCTGCTGGCGGGCGTTGTCGTCCGCCAGCAACGCGCCCAGCATCGCCAGCATGCCGCGGCGGTTGAGCACGCCGGTCAGCGCGTCGTGTTCGGACTCGGCGCGCAGACCGCTGTCGCGGCGGCGGCGCACGCTGTCGTCGCGCAGCACGCACACCTTGTAGCCGTGCATGCTGCCGGCGGCCGTCACCATCGACAGGCTGAACAGCACCGGCAGCAGGCGCATGTCGCGCCCCAGCAGGTTCAGCGCCACGGTCTGGCCGTGGTATTGCTCGGCCAGCTGCGCCAGGGTCACCGGCTGGTCGTGCTCCGGCAGGCTCAGCGCCACGAACAGCCCCATGCTGCGGCCGTGCGCCTGCTCCAGCTTCACCCCCAGCAGTTCGCAGGCCGGCGCATTCATCTGCAGCACTTCGTCGTGCTGGTTGGTCAGGATCACCGCGTCGCCCACCGTCTGCAGCAAGGCCTGCAGGCGCTGGCGCTCGGCGGCCAGGCAGGTCTGGTTGGCGTCGCGCTCGCTGATGTCTTCCAGCACCGCCAGGAAGCGGGGCGCGCCGGCGCCGGGCATGCGGCTGCAGCGCAGCGTCACCAGCAGCGGCTCGTGCCGCACGTGGTTGAGGCGGAAGCGCTGCAGGAACTCGCCGGTCGGCTCGCGGCTCCAGCGCTTCCAGTCTGCGGCCAACTGCTGGTAGTGGCTGCTGTGCACCGCCTCCAGCCAGCTGCGGCCGAACCAGTACGCCGAGCCGCGCTCCATGCCGGCCAGCGCCAGCGCCGCCTTGTTGCCGTAGCTGAGCACGCCGTCGGCATTGCAGACGAACACCCCCAGCGGCGAGGTGTCGTTCAGCGCCGAGAACATCGCCTCGCGCATCGCCAGGGTGTCAGCGATCTGACGCCGCTCGTGGAACACCTGCGCGATGGTGGCCGCCAGCACTTGCAGCTCATGGCAGCCCTCCACCAGGATGGCCTCGCCGCCGCCGTCCGGCAGCGCCCGTACCTTGCGCTGCAGCGCGGTCAGCGGCCGCAGCAGGCGCTGGGTGCCCCACCACGCCAGCGGCACCGCGCTCAGCAGCGCCAGCAGCAGCAGCACCAGGTATTCGCTGGCCACCGCCGCCAGCGGCGCCAGCGCCTCCTGCTGCGGGTAGATGCCGGTAAGCAGCCAGTTCACGTTATGCAGGTTGCGGTACACGCGCAGGCTGGCGTCGCCCGGCTTGCCGGCCATCAGCACGCTGCCGTCCCAGCCGGCCAGCGCGCGCGCCAGCGTGGCGTCGCTGCCGCTGGGCGCCGGCTGCAGCACGCGCGCCCGCTCCGGGTGCAGCAGCAGCAGTTGCGACTGGCGGCTGGTCAGCGTGATGTAGCCGCTGTTGCCGATGCGCATGCCGCGCAATTCGCCGAACAGTTCCGGCGAGAACAGCTCCAGGCTGCCGCCGAGCATGCCGGCGAACTGGCCGTGGCTGTCCAGGATCGGCGCGGTGAACACCACCACGCTGCGATTGAGGTTGCCGCGGGTGCGCAGCGGCTCCGACACCCCGGCGCGCAGCGTCTGCCGGGTCTGCTGGAAATAGGCGCGGTCGCCCAGCTGCAGGCCGACGCGCCCCGGCAGCGCCGGGTAGTCGGCCACGATGCTGCCGTCGGCGTCGTACAGCACCACGCTGCCAAAGCTGCCCTTCAGGTAATGGAACTGCCGGATGATCTCGCCGCCATGCAGGCGGATGTCGTCGGCGGACGGCTGCAGGTTGGCCGCAGCCTGTTCCAGCAGCACCTGGCGGCTGCGCACGCGCTCGTCGATGTCGTCTGCCAGCCGGGCGACCACTTCTTCGGCATGGCGCTGCTGCTGCGCGCGCAGACGGGCGCTGTCCTGCAGATAGCCCACGCCGCACAGCAGCAGCGACACCAGCAGGATGGCCAGCGAACAGAACAAAGCCAGGCGCGCCTGCAGCGAGCCTGGCCAGATAGCTTGCAACACGGGGAATCCTTATCGGTGGGCGGCAGCCTAGGCGGCGCTCTGCTGGCAGTCGCGCCCGGCGCGCTTGGCCTGCAGCAGCGCGGCATCGGCGCGGTTGAGCAGCTCGGCGTAGCGCTCGTCGGCACGGTACTGCGCCAGGCCGGCGCTGATGGTGACCGACAGGGCATCGGCGCCGACGCGGATACGCAGGGCGCCGATGCCGCTGCGCACGCGCTGGACAATGGCCTCCGCCTCGGCCAGCGTGGTTTCCGGCAGGATGATCAGGAATTCCTCGCCGCCCCAGCGCCCGCACAGGTCGTACTCGCGCACCTCGGATTCCATCACCCGCGACACCTCCACCAGCACGCTATCGCCAACATCATGACCATAGCTGTCATTGATAGGCTTGAAGCTGTCGATGTCCAGCATCGCCACGCAGAAGGCGTGGCCGCGGCTGTCGCTGCGCTCCATCTCGGCGCGCAGGCGGTCCAGCAGCGGGCGGCGGTTGACCAGTGCCGTCAGCGGGTCGTGGGTCGCCGCTTCCTTCAGCGCCAGGTTCAGCTCGCGCATCATTTTCTGGTAGCGGTCGGAGATGCGCGCCACTTTTTCCAGCTGCCGCAGCTGCTTGTCGAAACGTTCGGCCAGGCTCAGCTCGCGCTGGCGCGCCATGCTCTGGTAGGCATCGGACACCCGGGTGATGCGCTCCATGCGTTCCAGCAGATCCTGGTACTGCTGCCACAGCTCGGACAGCGCCTGGGCCAGCGGCGGCGCCTGCGGCGCCGGCTCCGCCAGCAGGGCCTGGATATGCGCTTCCAGCTCGCGGGTGTCGCGATTCATGGCTGCCTCACTGGCTGACGATGGCAAACGGGAAAGAGCAGTCCTCCTTGAACTCCTCCGCCAGCTCGGCCACGCGCTCGTTGCGCTGGTCGTAGCGCCAGTTCACCGCCACCGCCTTGCCGTCGCCATGCGCGTCTTCCAGCAGGTCGAAGATATCCATCATCGCCTTGATGCTGCTGGTATTGAGGTACAACAGCCCTAGCTCCAGCGTCAGCGGGCGGGCTTCCTCGGCCAGGAAGCGCGACACCCAGTCGAACACTTGCTGGAACAGCTCGTAGGAGTTTTCGGGATAGGAGTCGCCCTGCATGGACAGCACGCCGCTGTCCCAGTTGCCGTCGATCGCGGGGGTAGCCTGGCTGCCTGGAATGGAAAGATTGCTCATCGTGGAATACTCGCTAAAAACTCAAATCACGGCGCGAACGCTGACATAGGCGCGCCCATCCGCCAGCTGGCGCAGATTGGCCTGCAACGGCGCGCTGGATTTGCGCGCGATGTCGATCAGGCCCAGCCCGGCGCCGGAAGCGGCACCGGCTTCGCGCGGCTGCCGCAACTGCTCCTTGTAGCGCGCCTTCAGCTCCGCCTTGTCCAGCGTCGCCAGGCTGTCCAGCCGCGCCAGCAACGCCTCGCCGTCCGCACGCTGGATGATGTTGCCGGCACTCACCACGTAGTGCCCATCCGCGTCGCGCGCCACCACCACGGTGGCGGTGGCGTCCTGCTCGGTCCAGCCTTGCTGCTGGGTGTAATGGCGGATGTTCTGCGTCAGCTCGATGTAGACGCCGAACACATCCATCGCCGACGACGGGTGCGCATGGTCGGCCACCAGGTAGTTGCGCAGTGCGGTGCCGATCTCCTCGATCAGGCTGCGCGAGATCGGGCCGTTGAAGCACAGCATGATGTGCTGCCGGCTGAAGGTCTCGCGCATGCTGAACAGGTCTAACGATTCCATAGAGTCTCCCCGGGGTTGGACATCAGTCGAAGCGGAAACATAGCATGGTAATGTCATCGCGCTGTGCATGGCTGCCCTGATAGTCGGCCAGCGTGGCGCGATAGGCCTCGCCCTGCGCTGCCAGCGGCAGGCCGGCGTGGCGGCGGATCATGTCGGTAAAGCGGCTGCTGCCGAAGCCGAAGCCCAGCTCGCCACCGGCCTGGTCGAGGAAGCCGTCGGTGGTCATGTAGAAGCTGCGGCCAACCTGCAGCGGCACGCTAGCGTTGCGGTAGTCGCCCACGCGCTTGTCGCCGATGGCGCGCCGCGCGCCCGCCAGCTCGGCCACATTGTCGCCATCGCTGTAGTACAGCGCGATCTTGGCACCGGCAAAGGTCACCTGTCTTTCACGCAGGTCAACAAAGGCCAGGCCGACATCCATATTGGTGGCCAGCATCTGGCCGCCGTCCTCGTCGCGGCGCATGCCGCGCAGGATGCGGTCGCAGCGCGCCAGGATGGCGGCCGGGTCCTGCATGCCGATGTCGCTGATCGCCTGGTCGATGGCGGCATGCGCCAGCATGGTCATCAGCGCGCCGGGCACGCCGTGGCCGGCGCAATCCACCACCCCGAACAGGCAGCTGTGCTCGCCAGCGCGGTAGACGTAGAAGTCGCCGCCCACCACATCGCGCGGGTGCCACAGCACGGCGTGCTTTTCGCCCAGCGCCTGCACCAGCTGGCGGTCCGGCAGCATCGCGCGCTGGATCAGGCTGGCATAGTCGATGGAATCGTCGATCTTCTTGTGCGCGGCGGCCATCTCGCGGTTGGCCTCTTCCAGCTCGCGGGTACGTTCGCGCACGCGCTGCTCCAGCTCGGTAGTGTGGCTGCGCACCTTGTGTGCCATCACGCCGAAGGCGGCGCTCAACTCGCCGATCTCGTCGTCGCGCTCGGCCGGCAGCGCCACCTCGTACTGGCCGGCGGCCATCGCCTGCGCCGAGTGACGCAGCTGGCTGATCGGCCGCAGCACCAGTTTTTCCACCGCCCAGGCAAAGCCCAACAGCAGGGCCACCAACAGCACCGCCAGCGCAATCAGCGCCGGCGTCAGCCACGGGCCTTCAAACACGCGGGCGGCGTTCAGGTCCACCGCGGTCACCACGTGCCAGCCCAGCGCCGGGATGAAACTCAGTGCGAACAGCTGGCGCTTGCCGTCCAGCTGACCCCAGAACACGCTGACCTGCCCCGGCTTGGCCTCGGCGCTGCGCATCGCCTGTTGCAGGCCGCGGGCGCCGGCATCGTCCAGCAGCCGCTGCAGCCCGGTCTGCTGCTGCGGCTGGTGCTGCGCGGCAGAATTGAGCGCAATCAGCCGCGAATCCGGGTGCGCCTGGATCGCGCCGTGGCGGTTCAGGATCATCGGGGTGACGCCGGTATCGCGCTGGCGGATGAAGTCGTCGAGGAAGGAACTGAGGTCCAGCCCGGTGCCGGCTAGGCCGATCTTGCTGGCGCCATCGTGCACCAGCACATTGATCCACACCTTGGTGGTTTTCAGCGCGTGGTCGTAATCGACGTTGATGTTGAAATCGCTGGTATTGCGCATGGTGGCGAAATACCAGCCATCCTCCGCCTTGCCGTGCTGCAGGAAGTAGCGCGGCTGCTCGGACAGCGCGTTCTTGCGGTCGTTGAAGTAGTAGCTGAAGCTCTGGTTGCTGACCAGGAAGTAGGAATGGTCGCGGAAGTCGCGGCGGTAGCCCTCGGCCTCAGCGAAAAACTGCCGGCGGCGCTCGGCATTGTCCTCGTCCAGCAGCCATTGCCGGGTCAGCACCGAGTCGGCCAGCCGCAACGACAGCGCCAGCTCGCGCGACACCGGCGCGAAGATGCGCTCGCGCTGCAGCAGGGTGACATTGCGTACGTATGCTTCACCCAGATGGGTACGGATGCTGTCCACCACCTGCCAGCCGATCAGCGCCGCCGGCACCAGGGCGATAAGGCAGGCCAGCAGCAATGCCAGCAGGGATTTGCCACGCAGTCCCAGTAATGCCATCGCCTTGCCTCATTTGCGTATATTTGATTGACGAATTATGCCGTGCGCACATATGACCGACAAACCAGCCGGCATTAGCTTGTAAAAACAGCAATCATCTTCAATGGAGTTTTGTAGATAGCTGCCGTTTTGCCTGCCATCAATGAAAACGCGGTGCCTGTTCGCGCAGGCTGATGTCGGCGGCCTTCAGGCACTCCGCCAGATCGTGCCAGGCCTGGATGCGGCTGGGCGCCAGGTCCGGCACCAGCAGCCACGGCGTGCGCCCCAGCAGCTTGCCGCCATCCTGCGCCAGCAGCTGCACGTCGTAGGCCTGGTGCTCCGGCAGGTATTCCGCCACCGCCTCCACGCCATCGGGTTTGCCATTGACGCCCACCGCCACCGCCACGGTCAGCCCCAGGCGCTTGCGGTTGTAGGCATGCACGCCGGCGGCCAACGCCTCCCACCACGGCAGCGGCGAGAACAGCTCGGCCTCGCCGAACATCATCTCGCTGGCCAGCGCCTGCTGCACCAGCGGCATGGCGCCATCCAGCGCCTTGCGCGCATGGCTGCGCACCTGCGCCATCTCCAGCTTGCCGCGCTCGACGATGAACGGCAGCCAGCACAGGATCAACTGCGGCTCGTGCGTCTTGCTGGCCGCCTGGTAGGTGGCGCGTGCCGCCTCCACCTCCTGCGGCGCCAGGTCGCAGCCGGCGTCCATCACCGCCGCCAGGTGCACCAGCGACTGGCAGGAACGCTCGGCCAGCATGTCGGAGCTGAAAATGGTCGGCGACAGCCACAGCACGGTGTTTTCCGGCAGCGCCAGCGCGTCGGCCAGCGCCGGTTCCACCCGCTCCAGCAGCGGGAAATGCCACCAGAAGCCGCCGTGAGCGCGCGAGAAGATCAGCGGCAGCGCCCACAGCTCGTAGGACACCACGGTGCCGTCCGGGCGCATCACCTCGGGGAAGGCGATGCTGTCGCGCGCCGAGCCCAGCAGCAGTTCGCGCGCCTCCGGCTGCGACTGCAGCACCAGCTGCGCCTCGGTGAACACCGCCTGGTCGCCGCCCAGCAGCGCCTGCTGGATCAGCGCCGGCAGCTGCATTTTCTTGATCGGGTTGCCGGAGGCCTCGGCGGCCACCGCGGCCAGCTCGGCGATGCGGCGCTGGCGTTCGGCCGGCGGCAGCGGCTCGGTGGGCACCACGCGGAAGTCGCGCTCCTTGGGCGCCACCTCGCGCTCGGCATAGGCTTTCTGCAGCCGCTGATACACCTGCATCGCCTCGTCGCACACCTTGTGCAGCTCGGCGGCGGTGGGCAGCTCGCTCCAGAAATTGAAGTCGAACAGGCGGAAGCCGGTGTTGGTGACGTAGTGGGTCAGGTTGTCGCGCTCGTCGTACAGCACGGCGCTGGAAAAACCTTCCTTGTCGCGGCCATCGAACGGCGTCTGGTCCATGCCCACCAGCCGGCAGACAAAGGTCGGCGCCTCGGTATGGATCACATACTCGTACGGCTCCAGGCCCTGTTCTTCCACGGCATCGCCGAAGACAAAACGGCTGGGAACAAACGGATCGCCCTTGATGCGGGCATTGCGGGGATGCGATTTCATACGGCGGACGTCGATACTGCCTTGTAAAACCGGGCATTTTACCCCGACGCCGCCGTATGGTGTGCGCTTATCGCACCGGCAGCGGCAGCCGATAGCGATAGAACTGGGTTTCTCGCTGCCAGCCCATGCTCTCGTACAGCGCCTGCGCCGTCAGGTTGTCGAAGGCGGTGGCCAGCTCCAGCCGCGCCAGGCCGCGCGCCAGCGCCAATTCGCCGGCCGCCGCCAGCAGCTTGCGGCCAACCCCGCCGCGGCGCGCCGTCGGCGCCACGAACAGGTCGTTGAGCAGGCAGGCCGGCGCCGCCGCTACCGAGGTGTACAGCGGATACAGCTGGGTGAAACCCTGCAGCGCGCCGTCCTGCTCATACACCAGGATGGTGGAATCGCCCTGCACCAGCCGCTGGCGGATGAAATCATGCGAGGTGGCGGCATCGTCGTGGCGGCCGTAGAACTGGCGGTAGCCGTCGAACAGTTCAGCCAGCTGCGGCAGGTCGGCCAGCGTGGCCAGCCGTACGCCGTGCTGGCCGGTGACGGCAGCCAGCGCGCGGCGGCAGTCGTCCAGGCTGCGGCGCTGGCGGCCGGCGGCATCGAAGTTGGCCGCATCCAGCCACGCTTCCATGGCGGCGCGGTTGGCCGGCCATTCGCCGTCCAGCAGGCTGAACCAGGCGGTATCGCGGTTCAGGCCCCAGTTCACCCGCGCCTGGCGGAAAATGCCCTCGAAGGTAAAGCCCAGCCGCGGTGCGGCGCGCATCGACGGCGTATTCAGCGCATTGCACTTCCACTCGTAGCGGCGGTAACCCCAGTCGAAGGCCTGGCGCATCAGCAAATACATCGCCTCGGTGGCGGCGGCGGTGCGCTGCAACAGCGGCGAGAAACGCAGCCAGCCCACTTCGATCACCCCGCCGGCCGCGTCGATGCGCAGGTAGCTGCAGCTGCCGATGGCCTGGCCGCTGGCCTGATCGACGATGGCGAAGAACAGCGGGTCGCGGCTGTCTTCCATCATGCAGAACCAGCTGCTCCAGTCGGCATCGTTCTGCGGACGCGGCATCAGGTAGGCCCAGTCGCGGCCGTCCACGTCCAGCTCCAGCGCCGCGCGCAGCCCGGCGCCGTGCTGCGCCTGGCTGAACGGCTCCATCCGGCAATAGCGCCCCTGCAGGGTGATGCGCTGCGGCGGCGTGGCGCCCTGCCAGTTGTCCACCGTCACGCCCAGCGGGCGGTCGTATCCATCGTATTGCATGCTCATGTTTCAGCCTCCGCAGCCGCAATCGGCCGCCGTGTTGATATCGCAACTGGCACCGCCGGCTACCGTGGGGTAGCCGTCGCGCTTCCACCAGTCCACCCCGCCCTGCAGCTCCTTCACGCTAAAGCCCAGCTCGGCCAGCTTCAGCGCGGTCTTGGTGGAAGCGTTGCAGCCGATGCCGTCGCAGAAGGTAACCAGCAGCACATCGCGCGGCAGCTGCGCGGTGCTGTCGGCAGTAATGCCGCGATGCGGCAGGTTGATGGCGCCGGGCAGGGTTTCGGCGGCGTAGGCAGCCGGCGAGCGGCCATCCACCAGCAGCAGCGGCTTGCCCTGCTTCTGCTGTTCCGCCACATCCCAGCTGTCGATCTCGTACGCCAGTTTGGCGCGGTAAAAGGCAAGCTGATCCATGCCACGTTCTCCTGTACAGACATCACGATGGCATTGATGGTAAAAAGACAGGCGGCCCTGCAACAGGGCCAGATCATCAGCACGAAAGGGAACCACTTTGCCGGACAGCCGCAAGCAGGAACTGTGGATCATCGATGCGCTGCAAGCAGCGCTGGCGCGCGATAGCAAGGAAGGGCTGTCGCGGCAGCTGGCACGCCTGCTGCGGCAATGGATAGGCAGCGGCCGCCTGGCCGGCGACAGCCGCCTGCCGGCCAGCCGCGACCTGGCGCGCAGCCTGGGCCTGGGCCGCAACACGGTGCTGGATGCCTACGAGCAGCTGCAGGCGGAAGGCTATATCGCCACCCGCGCCGGCAGCGGCAGCTACGTCACCCGGCTGTTCGCCCCGCCGGCAGCGGAGCAGCCCGCCCCGGCGCGCGGCCAACCGCTAGGGCTGTCGCAGCGTGGCCATGAACTGTTCGCCAGCAGCGGCCTGCCGGTGGGGCTGTTCGGCGCCTTCGCCCCCGGCGTGCCGGAGATCCGCCAGTTTCCGCATCACGCCTGGCAGCAACTGCTGTCGCGGCAGCAACGCCGCGCCACGGCGGAAGAGCTTGGCTACCGCGCCGATGGTGGCCTGCCGGCGCTGCGCGAGGCGCTGGCCGACTACCTGCAGCTGTCGCGCGGCGTGCGCTGCCGGCCGGAGCAGATCATCGTCACCCAGGGCGCGCAGCAGGCGCTGGAGTTGGCCGCACGGCTGCTGGCCGACCCCGGCGACGTGGCCTGGGTGGAAGAGCCGGGCTATGTCGGCGCCCATGCCGCCATGCGCGGCGCCGCGCTGCAGCTGGTGCCGGCACCGGTGGACCACGACGGCCTGAACCCGGCGCTGGTGGCCGACCCGCGCCCGCCGAAGCTGATCTACACCACCCCCTCGCACCAGTATCCCAGCGGCGTGGTGATGAGCCTGTCGCGCCGGCTCGCACTACTGGACAGCGCACAACGACACGGCGCCTGGATCATCGAGGACGACTACGACAGTGAATTCCGCTACGTCAGCCAGCCGCAGCCGGCACTGCAGGGGCTGGCGCAGGACGAGCGGGTGATCTACGTCGGCACCCTGGCCAAGGTGATGTACCCCGGCCTGCGCGTCGGCTACCTGGTGGTACCGGATGCGCTGATCGACCCGTTCCGCGGCTGCAATGCGCGGCTGTACCGCGAAGGGCCGCTGCCGGTGCAAGCCGCACTGGCCGAATTCTTCAGCAGCGGACTGTTCGCACGCCACGTGCGGCGCATGCGCGAGCTGTACCGCCAGCGCCAGCACTGCCTGCGCAGCGCGCTGGCCGCCAGCGGCGCCGAGCACCTGGCGCTGTCACCGGGCGAGGCCGGCCTGCACCTGGTGGCCACACTGCCGCCGGGCCGCGACGAGGATGCGCTGTCCGCCGCCGCCGCGCGGCAGCAGGTATGGCTGCGGCCGCTGAGCCGCCACTACCTGGCCGCGCCTCAGCAGCGTGGCTTCGTGCTGGGCTATGCCGGCGTGGACGAAGCGGCCATCCGCCACGGCGTGGCGGTAATGGCGCAAGTATTGAATAGCAAGGGGCGCCTCGAAAAACCCTGATTGCCAATCGAAATAAATACGGCGAGACAAGGCGCGAACGGAAAATGTCGACGCAGCATATGTTTGATATGTAAGGAGACATTTTTCGTGAGCAACGCAGTATCGCGACGAAAGCGGGAGTTTTTCGAGGTGCCCCAAGGAGCAAACATGAACCAACACCCCACCCTACTGGTCAGCGCCTGCCTGCTGGGCCAGCCGGTACGCTACGACGGCCACAGCAAGGGCCTGCCGGCCACGCTGCGCGAAACGTTGGCCGCACGCTATCGTTTGATCGTCATCTGCCCGGAAGTGGCCGGTGGCCTGCCCACCCCGCGCCCGCCGGCAGAGCTGAGCGGCGGCGACGGCCATGCCGTGCTGCGCCAGGCGGCCACGGTGCGCACCGCAGCCGGTGGCGATGTCAGCGCCGAATTTGTCGCCGGCGCGCAGCTGGCACTGCAACTGGCGCAGGAACAGCACTGCCGGCTGGCGCTGCTGAAGGCCAACAGCCCGTCCTGCGGCAATCGGCAGGTGTACAGCGGCCGCTTCGACGGCCAGCTGCAGCACGGCATGGGCGTCACCGCCGCGCTGCTGAACGCGCATGGCATTACCGTGTACAACGAGACGCAGCTGGATAAGCTGCTTGATTGACCCCCGCCGCCTTGCGGCCAACCCGTAGGGTGCCTCGAAAAGCCCGATTGCCAGGCGCGACATGGCGTTTTTCCTGAGTCACGCCGTATCGCATCGAAAGCGGGCGTTTTTCGAGCTGCCCTGGAGTAAGCCATGTCCCTGCTCTACCACCTGCGCCTGCTGGCCGATTACAACCAGTGGATGAACGACAAGCTGTACCACGCCGCCGCCACGCTGCCGGCGGACGAGCTTAACGCTGAGCGCGGCGCGTTCTTCGGCTCGCTGCAAGGCACGCTCAACCACCTGCTGGTGGCCGATACCGTGTGGCTGAAGCGCTTCGCCGCCCACCCCGCCGGCTTCGCCACCCTGGCGCCGCTGGCCGGTACGCCAATGCCGCAGCAGCTGGACCAGCCGCTGTACCCCGACTTCGCCGCCATGCACGCGCGCCGTGCAGAGTTGGACGCCATCATCAGCGCGCTGCTGGCCGAGGTAAGCGAAGACGACCTGGCCCAGCCGCTGACTTACCACAACATGAAAGGCGTGGCCGCGCAGCGACTGTTCGGCAGCGTGCTGCTGCACGTCTTCAACCACCAGACCCACCACCGCGGCCAGGCCACCACCCTGCTGAGCCAGGCCGGCGTGGATGTCGGTGTCACCGATTTGCTGCCGCGGATACCGGATCAGCTGGCACAGCTGTAAACGTTGACCGCCTCGCAGAGGCACAAGCCTGCGGCCAACGTTGTGCCGCACCCAACGGCCCCTTAGGCCGCGCCGGCAAAAACGGTAGCTGCAAGGTATTAAGCGGCCACATGTTTGAGTCCTGAGCCGCTAGCGAAGGACGAGTTCGGCCGCGCCTTGCGGCTGCCGTTTTTGCCGGGGTTTCGCGGAACCCCTTCTTGAAACCATCCGGCGAGCGGGGGTGGAGGGGGCGGCGGCACGCCCCCTCCCCGTACGCCGGGCGGAACCGGCGACTTCAAACAGCATCCGCGCAGCGGATTCCACGCCTAAACAAACCAAGCCACAACAGCAACGCGGCAAACGTTGGGCTTCGCTGCGGCGGATCCAACCTACGACACCGTTAGCCCGGATAAGCCGCAGCCGTATCCGGGGTGGTGCGGCCAGCGTTGGGAGCCTTCCCAGATGCGCTGCGCAGATCCGGACTACGAGTGTTTCCCCATGAAAAATGCGGCCAACCCTGCAAAGGTTGGCCGCATGCTTGCACATAGTGGCGGATCGTCCCTGTGGGCATCCGTTCTACTGACACATCCGCCCTAGCCCCACAGCCGCTCCGCCAGGCCGCTCTGCCGCGGCGGGGCGTTGCTCACCGCGGCGGCCAGCACCGCCGGGCTGCCGGCCAGCACGAAGCGCTGCCGCGCGCGGGTGATGGCGGTGTACACCAGCGCCCGCGTCAGCGCCGCGCTGGGCGCCAGCGGCAGCGCCAGCCACACGGTGCCGAATTCCGAGCCCTGCGATTTGTGCACCGTCATCGCGTACACCGTGTCGTGCTCCGGCAGCCGCGCCGGCGCCACTTCGCGCCAGTCGCCGTCCGGGGTGGGGAACAGCACCCGCAGCCGTTCGCCCTGCTGCACGGTAATGCCGATGTCGCCGTTGAACAGGCCGATGCTGTAGTCGTTGCGCGTCACCATGACCGGCCGCCCCGGGTACCAGTCGCTGCCTGGCTGCTTGCGGCCCTGCCGTTCCAGCTGCTGCTCGATGGCGGCATTGATGGCCGCCACCGTGTGGCGCTCCGCCGCCAGCAGCATGAATTCGCCAAATGCCGCGAACAATGCCGCCGGTTCCACACCGGCCTCCAGCGCCTGCCAGTAACTGGCGCGTTGCGCCATCAGCCCCGCCCCGTCCGGCAGCGCCGCCAGCTGCGCCAGGTCGTCGGCCGCGCCGGCTGCCAGCAGCGCGCCCACCTCGTCCAGCCGGGCTGCGTTCACCGCCCGTGCCAGGCGACCAATGCCGGAGTGCTCGCCAAAGCGATGGCTCTTTGCCAGCACCACCACGCTGTCGGCCAGCAGCGCGCCGTCGTCCACCCGCCCCGGCACGTCGAAACCCTGCGCCACCAGCGCGGCGGCGGTGTCGCCGCGCCAGGCCTGGCGGCTGCAGATATCACCCAGCACCGCGCCGGCATCCACCGAGGCCAGCTGGTCCTTGTCGCCCAGCAAAATCAATCTGGCATGCGCCGGCAGCGCCGCCAGCGTCTGCGCCATCAGGGTCAGATCCACCATCGAGGCTTCATCCACCACCAGCACGTCCAGCGGCAGCGGGTTGGCCGCATGGTGGCGCGGGCGCGCGCTGCCCGGCACCAGGCCGATCAGCCGGTGCAGGGTGTGCGCCTTGTCTGGCAGCTGGGCACGCACCGCCTCGGCCACCGGCAGTGCGTCGCGCGCGGCGCGCACCGATTCGGTAAGCCGCGCCGCCGCCTTGCCGGTGGGCGCCGCCATTGCCATCACCAGCGGGCGCGGCGACAGCGAGGCCAGCGCCGCCAGCAGCCGCACCACGGTGGTGGTCTTGCCGGTGCCGGGGCCGCCGGAGAGGGTAAGAAAGCGCCGTTGCAGCGCCAGCCTTGCGGCCAACCTTTGCCAGTCCGGCGCCGCCGGCGGGCCGAACAGCGCATCCAGCAGCGCGTCGATCTGCTCCTCGCTGGCCGGCAGCGGCTGCGGGTCGCGCGCCAGTGTCGCCAGCGCGGCGGCCAGCTGCTCCTCGTCGCGCCACTGACGGGCAAAGTACAGCCGGCCGGCGGCATCGACGATCAGCGGCGTGTAATCGCCCGGCTTGCCGGCCAGCGGCGTGCGGCGCAGCAGCGCGTAGTCGTCGCCGGACAGGCCGGCGAGACAGACGTGGCCGGCGCCCTGCGCGTTCACCAGCCGCTGCAGCAAGGGCTGCAAGGCCGGGCCGTGCGCAGGGTCGAGGCGGGCGAACAGGCCGGCGAGCTGCGCCGGCAGCAGGTTGTCGATGGTGGTGTTGTCCATGCGTGGTCTAGTACTGCGTTCCGGAAGTAGAGGAACCCAAGGAAAGCGATGGCTCCGCCACCCGGGCAAGGCGTGAACCGCAGCAATAGCGACGGAGGCGAAGGCGCGTTTTCATATTTCGATATTTTCGGTGCGCCGTACTTAGTTACCCAGCCGCGCTTCCAGCGCCTCGCACATCGTGGTCAGCACCTTGATACGCGCGTAGTACTTGTTGTTGGCCGGCACCAGCGTCCACGGCACGGCGGTGGTGCTGGTGCGGTCTATCATGTTGCACACCGCCAGCTTGTAGTCGTCCCACTTGTCGCGGTTGCGCCAGTCTTCCTCGGTGATCTTGAAGCGCTTGAAGCCGGTTTCCTCGCGCAGCTTGAAGCGCGCCAGCTGCTCGTCCGGGCTGATGGCCAGCCAGAACTTGAGCACGATGGCGCCGTTGTCGTGCAGCTGGTGCTCGAAATCGTTGATCTCGTAGTAGCCGCGCATCCAGTCGGCGGTGCTGGCAAAGCCCTCCACCCGCTCCACCAGCACGCGGCCGTACCAGGAGCGGTCGAAGATGGTGATCTTGCCCTTGCCCGGCACCTGGCGCCAGAAACGCCACAGCCACGGCTGCGCGCGCTCCTCGTCGCTGGGCGCGGCAATGGGCACCACGCGGTAGCGCCGCGCGTCCAGCGCCTGGGTGATGCGGCGGATCGCCCCGCCCTTGCCCGCCGCATCGTTGCCCTCGAACACCAGCACCAGCGAGTGCTCGCCGAACCTGGCGTGGCGGGTGAGCTTGTTCAGCCGCCCCTGCAGCGCCTCCAGCTGCTGCTGGTAGTCGCTCTTGGACAGCTTCTGGTCCAGCGGCAGCGATTCCAGCAGCAGCTTGTTGTCCAGCGGCGGGGTGATCGGCGCCACATCGGAGCGCGGCTGCCAGTTGTGATCCATCTCCAGCCGCTGCTTCAGCGCCGACAGCAGCGCGCGGCCAACGGTGAGGCTGCGGTAGTTGGCGTCCTCGCCGTTGACCACCAGCCACGGCGAGTAGGCGGTATTGGTCAGCCGCATCATGTGTTCGGCGCACTTGCGGATGCGCTCGTACTGCTCGTGGTGCTGCCAGTCCACGTCATGCACGCGCCAGGCGGTGGCCGGGTCTTTCTCCAGCGCCTTGAAGCGCTTCTTCTGCGTCTCGCGCGTCAGGTGCAGCCAGAACTTGAGCACCAGCACGCCGTCGTTGGCCAGCATGCGCTCCAGGCGCAGGATGTCGAACAGCTGCTTGTCGTAGGTGTCGCGGCTGCCGCCGTCCACCCGCGCAAACATGGCGTCGGAATAGTAGCTGCCGAAGAACATGCCGATGCGGCCCTTCTGCGGCAGCTCGCGCCAGTAGCGCCACATCCACGGCCGCTCGCGCACGTCGTCGTTGGGCTTGTCGAAGGCGGCGGTGTGGATCAGCCGCGGGTCCAGCCATTCGTTGATCTGGTTCAGTGTCTCGCCGCGGCCGGCGCCGTCCATGCCGTGAATCAGGATCAGCACCGGGAAGTCGGCGCGCTGCTTCAATTCGTACTGCACGTCCAGCAGCGCCTCGCGCAGCGCGGCCTCCTCGGCCTTGTAGCTGGCCTTGTCGATGACGTGGCCGATTTCGGCGGATTCGAACATGGTGATCTTTCCGGTGATGGTTGGCCGCATGGCGCTGGCGGCAATGATGACGTGATTGTAGAACGGGACGCAGTGTGGCGGCAGCCGCCGGCGGCGGTGTTGATGCGGGGCAATGTTAAACCATGCCACACGCATTACAGGGGGCCAAATGCCGTCATGGCGCAGCAATGGGCACGCCGCATCGCTCGTCTGGATGCGGCAGCGCCGGGGCGGAAAGCAAGCGCCCGGAAGGGAACAAAAGCTTGGCCGCGGCGCTGCGGCCAAGCTTCAACCGGCTCAGGCCGCGGTGGAGAAGCGCGCCACCTCGCGCCCCAGCGCCTGCGCCAGCTGCTGCAGCTGGACCGCGCTCTGTTGCGCCTCGCCGATTTCGTGGTGGTTCTGCTCCGCCATCTGCACGATCTGCTCCACGCTCTGGGCGATGGCTTCCGCCGCCATGCCCTGTTCGCGGCTGGAATCCGCCACGCTGCGCACTCCCTGCGCCGCGCGGCCGGATTCGCTGCTGATCTCCTGCATCAGCGCGCTGGCCTGCTGCACCAGCTGGCGGCCATCCTGCACCTGGCTAACGCTGCCCTGCACCTGGCCCGCCACCTGGTGGATCTGCCCCTGGATGCCGGACAGCAGTTGCCCCACCTCGGCGGTGGCCTGGGTGGTGCGCTCGGCCAGCTTGCGCACCTCGTCCGCCACCACCGCGAAGCCGCGCCCCAGCTCGCCGGCGCGCGCCGCCTCGATGGCGGCGTTCAGCGCCAGCAGATTGGTCTGGTCGGCAATATCGCGGATGGAATCGACGATGCCGCGGATGTTCTCCGAGTTGTCGGCCAGCGCGCGGGTCTGCACCGCCGCCGACTGCAGCGCATCGCTGACGCGCTGGATGCTGGCGCTGGTTTCCTGCAGCGTGCCCTGGCCCTGCTCGGCGCGCTGCTGCAGCGACTCCGACAGCTGCGCGGTGACGGCGGTGGCATCCGCCACGTGCTGCACGCTCACCGCCACCTGTTGCACCGAGGCCGCCACCGACTGCGCGGCGGCGGACTGGCTGGCCGAGGCCGCCGTCACCCGCTCGGCGGAGCCGGCCACCTGCGCCGCGGTGTGCTGCACCTGGCCGGTGAAGCGCTGCACGCCGCCGATGGCCTGCTCCAGGCTGCTCATCAGCTGGTTATAGGAGGCGGCGATGCGCGCCAGTTCATCCACCCCGCCTAGGTCGCTGCGTGCCTGCAGCGCCAGCTCGCTGGCGGCATGGCTCATCTGCTGCTGCAGGCGGCGCACGCGGCGCTCCATATAGCGCATGATGGCCACGCCCAGCAGCACCGCCAGCAGCAGCGCCGCGCCGCTGATCAGCAACATGCGCGTGCGCGCCGCGTCATAGGCTTCGGCACTGGCCTCGCTCAGCACGGCGGCGCCCGCCACCAGGCTGTCCAGCATCTTGTTGGTGTCGCCGCGCATGGCGTTGTAGTGCTTGACGTAAGGCCCCTTGTACAGCGCGCGCGCCTCGTCCAGATTGCCGGCCTCCAGTGCCGCCAGCAGCGGCCGCAGCGCTTCGTTCTCCATGCTGTGGAAGGTCTGCAGCAAGGCCTGCGCCCGCTCGCGCGCCGCCGGGTCCACCTGTGCCGCCACCGCGTCCTCCAGCGCCTTGCGCATGGCCGGAATATCCTCCTCGCGCGCATCGCGGATGCGCCCGGCCACGCCCTTGTCGTCGCGCAGCGGGGTTTCCTGCAGCAGCATCACGTCGATGCCCACCCGCATGCGCGGCACCCGCGACGCCACCTCGGCCATCGCCCGCAGCGGTTTGGCGGTGTTTTCGTACATGGCGCCGGTATGGCCGTGCAGCCGGCTGGCGGAAATGAGCGCCACGGCAATCACCAGCAGCAGGGCCAGGCAAGGCACGCCCAGCAGCAGCCACATCTGGCTCTTCAGGCTCAGTCTGTTCAGCATGTTCTGTCTCCGTATGATGCTTGCGGGCAGCAATGCCCAAGCTAGAGATAACAGAACAGGCTTTCAGTTTGCTTACGAATGGACAAAAAATTAACAACCATTTACGCAAAATGGATTTGTGATGCCGCACAGCCGCGATCGATGCGGCCAACCCTTGCCCAGGCTGGCGGCTAGACCGGCACGTGGACGCGCTGCTTGATGTGCTTGAGATTGATGACGATGGTGAAGGTCATCACCACCAGCAGCGACCAGGAGCTCCACTTGCCCAGATGCACCGCCGACCACGCGCCCAGCTGGTTGGGGTAGCGCCAGATGCCGAAAAAGGTGCTGATGTTTTCCGCCAGCCAGATAAAAAAACCGATCAGCACGAAGGCCAGCAGCAGCGGCATGCGCCGCTCGCGGTCATAGGGGGTGAACACCACGCTGGAACGGGCATACAAGCCCAGCGCGCAGGCGGCCAGATACCAGCGGTAATCGCCGATGAAATGATGGGTGAAGAAATTCAGGTACAGGCAGATGGCCAGCAGCCAGGCCATCCAGTACGGCGGGTGATGCTCGACGCGCAGCGCGAACAGCCGCCAGGCCTGGATCACGTAGCTGCCCACCGCGGCGTACATGAAGCCGGAAAACAGTGGCACGCCGAACAGCTTGCTCCACGCCGGGTCCGGGTAATGCCAGGAGCCGATGTCCGCCGACACCTTGAACGCCTCCAGCGCCACCCCCAGCAGATGGAACAGGCAGATCGCCTTCAGTTCGTCCACGGTTTCCAGTCGCCAGGCCAGCATACCGCCCTGGATGGCCAGCGCCAGCAACAGCAGCACATCGTAGCGGGCGATGCCCCATAGCCCGGCACGCGGCACCAGCAGCACGCACAGGAAGAACAGACCGACGAACAGGCAGGCGCGGGCCTCCTTCAGGCCGAAGAAGCAGCACTCCAGCAGCCCGCGTCTCCAGCCCTGCCAGCCACTGCCGTAGGGCACCGCCATCAGGTAACGATCCAGCGCCAGCAGACTCATCCTTGCCTCTCTATCCAAAAACGTCATCACGCCCGCACCGCAAACAACCCGTCCAGCGCATCCAGCAGCGCCTCCGACGGCGCATCGCACCACACGCCGTTGCCGCTGCCGTCCACCCCGCGCAGGTAGAGGTAGCGCACGCCGCCCAGGTGCAGCTGCGGCGCGCGTTGCGCCAGGTAGCGGCGCAGCGCCACGCTGTAGATCAGGTATTGCAGGTAGTAGTGTTCGCGGGCGATGGAGGCGGCCAGCGCCGGCTGGCCATAGGCCGCGTAGCCGTCGCCCAGGTGGTTGGACTTGTAATCCACCAGCCACAGCGCATCGCCGGCGATGAAGGCCAGGTCGATGAAGCCTTTCAGATAGCCCTGCACCCGCTCGAAACTGAGCGTGGCGGCGGCAGCGCGCAGCGGCTCGGCCAGGCCGTTAGCCGGGTCGGCGAGAATGCGCTTGAGGGCCGGCAGGTTCAGGCCATCGGCCGGCAGGGTGAACTCCATCTCCACCCGCCTCCGCGCCGGCGGAATGTCCGCCAGCCGCACGCCGGGTGCGATCTCGCTGTTGATGCTGCTGGCCAGCATCGCAAGCGCCGCGTCCTGCCACAGCGGGTCGAAGCCGTGCTTCTGCAGCGCCTCCGCCACCGCTTGCGGCCAACCTTCCGGCCGGGTGAAGTCCACGCGCTCGAACATATCGTGCAGACAGGTACCGGCACGGGCGCCGCGCGGGAAGCTGAAGCGATCCCGCGCCAGCTCGGCATCCGGCTCCTGCAGCGGGCCGTGGTCGTGGTCCGGCGCCTCCGCTGCCGCCGGCAACGGCGCGCTGCCATGCAAATGACTGGTCAGATAGGTGAAGCTGCTGATGCGCCACGGCGTATACAGCGGGCGATCAACGCGCGCCAGCTGCGGCTGGAAGCCCGCCTGCTGCAAAGCCGGCAGCGGGTTGAGCGCCACATCCACTTCGCGGCAGGCCGCCGCGCCGGCGAGGCCGGTGGCAAAGGCAGCCAGGTCGGCGTGGATAACAGCATCGGACAGCTCGCCCTGCTCCAGCGCGGCCAGATCCGCCGCCGCGCCGCCGTGCAGCAGCCAGGACAGCGCCGCGGTCTGCATCTTCTGCACATGGCCCCACAGCAGATACTGGCGATGCTCGGCGCGGGTCAGCGCCACGTACAGCAGGCGCAGTTTCTCGGCCAGCATTTCACTGCGCGCCGCCTGCCGCGCCTCGTCGCTCACCAGTGCCTGCGGCGCCAGCCAGGAGGCATCGCCGTCGCGGTAGCGCCAGAAGGTGGTGTCGCGGCGCTCCAGCGCGCCGTCCCACAGGAAGGGGCAGAACACCAGCGGGTACTGCAGGCCCTTGGAAGTGTGGATGGTGACGATCTTCACCAGCTCGGCATCGCTTTCCAGCCGCAGCAATGCCTCCTCGCCGGCCGGCGGGCTGGCCACCTGGCCTTCGAACCACGCCAGCAGCGGGGCGATACCGGCCACGCGCTCGCTTTCCTGCTGCAGCAGCTCGGCCAGGTGACCGAGGTTGGTGAGCCGGCGTTCGCCGTCCGGCAGCGGCAGCAGCCGCGCCGCCAGCTGCTCGCGCGCCATGAAGCCGCGCCAAGCGGACATGAAGCCACGCTGCTGCCACTGTTTGTGATCCTGCTGGTTGGCCGCAAGCCGCACTTCCCACGCCGCCTCGTCCTCGGTCAGCGCCAGCAGTTGGGCGGCATTCAGCCCCACCAGCTCGCTGGCGCACAGCACCTTGAGCCGGCCCTCCGCCGCCGGCTCGGCCCAGGCGCGCAGCAACACCAGCAGCTCGCCGGCCTCGGCGCTGGCGAACACGCTTTCCTGCGTCAGCGCCACCGCCTGCACGCCACGGGCGGCCAGTGCCGCGCGCACCGCGTCGCCCTGGCGGTGGGTGGCCACCAGCACCGCCATGTCGCCGCCGGCCAGCGGCCGTGCCTGGCCGCCCTTCTCCAGCTGCGCCCTGCCGTCGCGCGCCAGCGCCAGCAGCCGTGCAATCTCGTGTGCGGTGGCCTCGGCGGCGTAGGCGGTGGCATCGCCCTTGTTGATGCCTTTGGGGTTGTCGCTGCCCGGGAAGGTGAGCAGGTTGAAGGCGGCATCGCCGTCGTCCAGCAGCAGCCGGCTGCCACCGGCCGGTGCCGCCGCCACCGGGTGGTAGCCGATGCCGTCCAGCAGGAAGGGCTGCGGCCGCGCGAACAGCCGGTTCACCGCGTCCACCAGCGGCTGCTGCGAGCGGCGGTTGGTGTCCAGCGTGTACTGGCGCTCGGCCGGCGCGTCGTCGCGCGCACTCAGGTAGGCAAAGATGTCGGCGCCGCGAAAGCTGTAGATCGCCTGCTTGGGGTCGCCCACCATGAACACCGGCCGCCCCTGCTGCACGAAGGCGCGGCGGAAGATGCGGTACTGCAGCGGGTCGGTATCCTGGAATTCGTCGATCAACGCGATGGCGAAATCGCCGGCGATGCGTGCGGCCAACCTTTGGCCGTGTTCGGCGTCGTCCAGCGCCGCGGCCAGGTCGGTGAGCAGGTCGTCGAAACCGCGGCTGCGGCTGGCGCGGCGCTGCTCCACCGCGTGGCGGTCTATCCACTGGATCAGCTGCAGCTTGAGGCCGGCAAGGTGGCGATCCAGCGCGGCGGCGTAGCGCTCCCACGCCGTCAGCCAGTCTTCCACCAGCCGGTACAGCCGGTGCTGCGGCGCGGTGGCGCCCTTACTGGCGCCGGCGTCGAGCTGGCTCTGGCCGAGCCGCCCCAGGTCCTTGGCCTGGCTGGACGACAGCTGCGGCAGGCTGGCATCGGCTGCCAGCAGCTGCAGCAGGCGCAGGTAGCGCTGGCACTGCGCCGGTTTGTAACTGGTCTGCTTCAGCCCCTGCGCCGCCAGCAGCAGCTCGCCGCCTTCGGCCAGCGCCGCACTGTCCGCCTGCAGCGGCGCCCAGGCCGCGGCGGCGGCATCGCGCAGCGCCAGCAGCTCGCCGCTGTCCAGGGCCGGCAGCTGCAGATAGGGCTTTGACAGATAGGGCCGCACCTCGGCCAGCCAGGCATCCGGGGTGTCGCCGTTTTCGGCCAGCACCTGCGCCAGCTGCGGCTGGCCCACGATGTGCTGGCGCCAGAAGTCATCCGCCAGCTGCTGCAGGTCGGCCTGCTTGTCCACCTCCAGCGTGGCGGCGAAGGTCTGGCCGCTGTCGAACGCCGCATCGGTGAGCACGCGCTGGCAGAAACCGTGGATGGTGTAGATGGCGGCGGCGTCGAAGCCGTTGATGGCGGCACGCAGCCGCTCGCGCGTCAGCGCCGGATCGCCTGCGGCCAACCTGTCGGCCAGCGCGCGCAGGAAACCGTCGCCGGTCTGCCCGCCGTCCAGCACCAGCGCCAGCTCCACCAGCCGCCGCCGCAAGCGCTCGCGCAGCTCGGCGGTAGCGGCCTTGGTGTAGGTAACCACCAAGAGCTTGTCCAGCGACGGCGGCGGCGAGCCATCCGGCGCGTCCTCCAGCAGCAGCCGGGTGTACAGCGCGGCGATGGTCCAGGTCTTGCCGGTACCGGCCGAGGCTTCGATCAGATTCACGCCCGCGAGCGGGCAGTTGAGGGCGTCGAGGGATTTCATCGCGTATCCGTTACTCAGTTTGCGTTCAGACCGAAATCGCGGCTACCGAGTTTGGTCTTATAGAGATTTTCTACCGCGATCACTTCTCGCGACGGCAGGTCGCGCGGCAAGGTCCGCAATACGGAAAAGCGGAAGTGTCGTGCATGAGCAGCATCGGCGTGCAGCAGCTCCACCAGCTGCTTGTTGTCGCCATGACCGTTGGCCGCATACTGCTTCCAGCGACCGAGAATGCCCTCCTGCCCATAGGCCGAACCTACATATTGCTTGCCAGTGCTGCCATCGACGATCAGATAGACCCCGGCGACCGCAGACAACATCTGGTGCCAGCGGCGGTTGGCCAGCGGGTGCGCGATAATTTCGCGCAGCTCATGGTGGCTAAGCACCAAATCGAGATAACCGGGAAACTCGCTGACATACCCGGCCGGCAGCACCTCGACTACTTCTTTGTCCTTGTCGTTTGCCCATTGATGCCAGGCCAGCGCCGAACGCCCCCAGTCGATTACCACACGCCCGGCCAGTGAACGAAAACGCTCATCGGGCTGCAGCTCATAAAGGTAGGGCCATGGGCCGTCTGCAGCCGGCAGCAGAAAATCAGCCGGCCAGTGCGGCTCGGCCCGCAGTTCGACGCCAGCCACGCGGTACACGCCGACAAACGTCGCCAGCGTGCCTTCGCCACCGATAAACGAGACGATCTGGTCGCAACCGTCAAATACCGGTTGCGACTGTGTTGCCTGGTAGATATCCAGTTGCCCGTGACGGTAAAGGTAGGCCAGATCGATAGTCCGGTCCTTGTGGCGGACAAACTTGATCCGGTCATCAAAGGCCATCCCCAGCGCGGACAGCAGGCTTTTAATTGTCAGCATCGTTCTCAGCCGTTACGGCTATCGAGGGCGGCGACCAGCGGCCGCAGCAGGGTATCGGCCAGCTGGGTGAACAGCGGGTCGGACAGTGGCTCCAGGTGGCGGAAGGCCAGCAGGTTGGCCGCATCCTGGCTTTGCGGCGCGCTGAAGTCGCCGACGAAATCCGGGTCCCACTCCGCCTGCGCTTTCTTCATTTCCTCGCCCGGCTTGGCGCGGGCATAGGCCAGCGAGGTGCGGGCGAACAGCGGCAGCGGCTGGCGCTGGCCCTGCAGGTAGCGCGCCAGCCAGGCGGCCAGCAGCGCGGGCGCTTCCAGCGGCATGCCCTCCCCGTCCGCCGCGCCGAAGCCGTGCACGCCGTCGTCGGCGTACAGCCGGCTGTCCGCCGCCACGCCGGGCACCGCTGCGGCCAACCTGATCAGGTGCTCCAGCCACAGGCGGATGATTTCGGTGGCGTAGGCCTTGCGCGGCACCACACGCTGCAGCCCTTCCGGGCGCAGGCCGGCCTGCTCACCCAGCAGGGTGACGCCGCCGATGTCCAGCCGCACCGGCTGCGGCGGCAGCGGCGCGGACAGCAGGCTCTGCGGCAGGCGGCTGGCGAAGCGGGCGCTGGCGGCGCGTTCCTGCGTCAGGCAGGCGTCGCCCAGCGCGGCATCCGGCAGCAGCCCCTGCCCCTGCAGCCGCGCTTCGGCCACGCGCAGCGGTTTGCCGGCCAGCATGGCCTGCACCAGGGTGTCGCGCACTTCGCCACGGCTGTCGCGCTCGATGCTGAACGGCTCGCGCCCCGGCAGTTCGTCGGCCAGCCGCTCCAGCTTCAGCCCCAGCCTGTCCGCCAGCCAGGCGCGCACCGGGTTCTGCCAGAAGCGCAAGAAGTCGGCGATGTGCACCACCAGCGGTGGCGGGGAATCCAGTTCGGCAGCAAACGGCTGCGGCGTGGCCGGTGGCTGCAGCAGTGCGTCGGCCCACAGCGGCTCGTAGCTGGGCAGCGTGCCGTCGTAGTAGCGGCGCGAGAACGGCTGCAGCGGGTGGCGGGTGGTGATGGCGGCGCGGATGTCGCCGCCGCGCATCGCCGCCAGCGTATCCAGCAGCTCGGCCACCAGCGGCGACGGCGGCAGCGGCTCGTCGCTGCGCACGCTGCGGCCAACCCAGCTCAGGTACAGGGTGTCGCGGGCGGAGAGGATGGCTTCCAGGAACAGGTAGCGGTCGTCGAAGCGGCGCGAGCGGTCGCCCTTTTTCGGGTGCCGCGCCACCAGGTCAAAGCTCACCGGGCGCTCGTCGCGCGGGTAGGCGCCGTCGTTCATGCCCACCAGGCACAGTACGCGGAACGGGATGGAGCGCATCGGCACCATGGCGCAGAAGGTGAGGCCGCCGGTGAGGAAGCCGCCGCTGGAGGACATTTCCAGCTGGCGCAGCACCGCGTCGCGCACCACCGGCAGCGGCACGCTGCCGTCGAAGCCGGCCAGCGCGGCATCGGCGGCCAGTTCGTCGGCAATCTGGTGCAGCAGCTGCAGCGCCGCCTCGCCGTCTTCGTCCACCTGGAACAGCTGTGCGGCGGCGTTGCGCAGGCGCTCGGCCCAGTCGGCGATGGACGCCGGCTGCGCCCACAGCCGCGCCAGGCCATCCAGCTGTTCGAACAGCGCCGCCAGGCTGGCCAGCCGCGCGGCCACCTGGCCCTGGGCGGCGCTGTCCGGCAGCAGGCCGCCGAACAGCGGCATGCCGTCGCCGGCGAGGCCGGCCGGCAGCACCGTGCCCAGCAGCAGGCGGTCCAGCCCCCAGCGCCAGGTATGTGCCGCTTCGTCCGGCAGCCCCAGTTCCGCCTTGTGGGCGGCATCGCGCCCCCAGCGGATGCCGGCGCCGCGCACCCAGTCGGTGAGCAGGGTCACGTCTTCGTCGCGCAGGCCGAAGCGCTCCAGCAGCGGCTGGCAATCCAGCAGCGCCAGCACGTCGGCGGCGGCAAAGCGCGAGTCGGCCAGTTCCAGCACCGCGCCGAAGGTGGCCAGCAGCGGCACTTCGCGCGCGATGCGGCGGTCGGCAATGCTGTAGGGAATGGACGGCGCATCGGCGCGGTAGCCGAACACCGCATCGATATACGGTGCGTAGCTGTTGATATCCGGCGTCAGCACCGCGATATCGGCCGGGGTGAGCGTGGCATCCGCGGCCAGCATCGCCAGCAGCTGGTCCTTGAGCACTTCCAGCTCGCGCATCGGGCTGTGCGCGATGTGGCAGACGATGGAGCACTCGTCTGCCGGTGGCACAAGGTTGGCCGCAGGCGCCGCCAGCTGCAGGATGTCGCGCTGCAGCCGCGGCAGCAGTGTATTGCCCTCCGGCGCCACGAAGGCGGATACCGGCTCATGGATGCCGCCGGCGATTTCGTCGAAGAAGTCGCGCCCCTGCTGCCCCAGCGAGGCCAGCAGCGGGTGGCCGCTGTCGGCCTGCTCGCCGTGGGCGAACAGCTTGAGCTGGCCGCGGGCGTCGACAATGTCGCCCCAGTAGGCTTCGCTGGGGTTGAGCAGGAACACGTTGACCTCGGTGAGCTCGGCCATGCGCTTGAGCAGCGCCAGGTACATCGGCGCCAGGGTGGCGATGCCGAATACCGACACCCGCTGCGGCAGGTGCTCGCGGCGCAACGCGGCAAAGAAGTCGTCCAGCATCGCCACGCGGTGGCGACCGGGCACACTGGCGGCCAGCTGCTGCCACAGCGCCGCCTGCCAGGCTTCGTCCTCGCCCAGGTCCAGCCGCTGGCCGGCCTGCCAGGCACGTATCCATTCCGGGCGGAACACCAGGTATTGGTCGTAGATGTCGGCGATCTTGCCGGCCAGTTCGTGGCAGGCCAGCGCGCCGCCCTGCAGGTAGCGCGTCAGCGGGGTGAACGGCTCGCCGTGCAGGGTGGGCAGCAGCGCCATCAGCCGCCAGGTGAGCACCTCGGGCGCGAAGGCGGACTTGGGCGGCAGCTCCGGCAGCACGGTTTTCATCAGCCGCCAGCCAAAGCCGGCCGGCAGCACGAACTCCATATTCGCCGCCAGCCCGCGCGCGCGCGCCAGCTGCAAGGTGAGCCAGCGCCCCATGCCGCGGCTTTGCACCATCACCACTTCCGGCGCGAACGGATCGTCCAGCGGGCTGTCAGTCAGGTGGCGGTAGAGGATGCCCAGCGCTTCCAGGCGGTTGGATTGATACAGGTTGAGCGGCATGGCGCGATGATGGCGTAGTCATCAGGACACGGCAGTTTAGCATTCCACCGTTGCACGCCGAGCCGCTATCATCCGTGGCGGCGCCCAGCGCCATCATTTCTAGGGGAACACATGGATTACCAGACGCTGAAACACACCCACGCCGGCCTCGCCTACCTGTCGGTGACGCTGTTCGCGCTGCGCGCGGCGCTGTCCTACCTGAAACCGGCGCTGCTGCAGAGCAAGCTGCTGCGCATCGCGCCGCACGTGGTGGACAGCGGCCTGCTGGCTGCCGCCATCACCCTGGCAGTGTGGGCCGGGCTGTCGCCGCTGGAGCAGCCGTGGCTGGCCGCCAAGATCGTGGCGCTGATCGCCTATATCATGCTGGGTACGCTGGGGCTGAAGCGGCTGCAGGGCTCGCCGCTGCGCGGGCCGGTGCTGCTGCTGGCGCTGGCGATGCCGATCTACATCATCGCGGTAGCGAAGACCAAGATGGTGTGGCCGTTCTGAGAATCTGCTTACGATCTGCTGCGCGTCGGCGTACGGTGTTGAGTGCGACTCGGCAATGCGCATCGACTGCATGTCGATTCCGCACCCCTCAGTTTTCGCCTGGTCTCGCCCTAGCTGGCGCGAGCGTAAACAGCTTCTACAACCAGCCCTTAGCAACAAGTTGGCCGCACGCCTGATAGGCATGCGGCCAACTTGTCACCCCCCGCGACTACGCGCGGCGATCAGCGCTGTTCGGAGACAGTGATTTCGATGCCGCCGGTCCACTTGGCGGCCAGGTTATACAGCCAGGCGGCAATCAGGGTGCCGAGGAAGCCCAGCACCGCATACAGCAGCGGCAGGGCGATCAGCATCATGCCCGACGGTGCATGCTCGCCCGGCGCCAGCAGCAGCACCGGCACCATGATCAGCAGCATCGGCAGGGAAATCAGGAAATACAGCACCGCCAGGGTCTTGGCCGATTGCAGCGGCGAAATCTTGCTCAGTCGTTTCTTCATGCTTAGCCTCTTCATGATGCCGCGCAGGCATCCATCGCATTGAAAATGGTCCTCACTGGGACCGGCCAGGACATTAGCATTTCCAAATGGCATTTTGAAGTGCGCCGCGCACAAAAAAAAGCGGCCGGTTCGCAGTGAACCGGCCCCAATGGACAATAGCAGGTCAAACTCACAAGTCGGCAGCGCCCCCCGGTGCTGCCATCTTGCTTTCGGTAGCGCGCCAGCTGTGGCTGGCGCGGCAATACTTTACACGCCCAGGCGGTCGCGCATGCCGTACCACCAGGCGCCCATGGTCAGCATCGGCACGCGGAAGATGCGGCCACCCGGGAACGGGTAGTGCGGCAGGCTGGCGAAGGCGTCGAAGCGCTCGCGCTGACCGCGGATGGCCTCGGCGATGATGCGGCCGGCCAGGTGGGTGTAGGTGACGCCGTGGCCGCTGCAGCCCTGCGAGTAGTAGATGTTGCTGTCGATGCGGCCAACCTGCGGCAGGCGTGACAGGGTCAGCGAGAAGTTGCCGGTCCAGCCGAACTCGATCTTGACGTCTGCCAGCTGCGGGAAGGTCTTCAGCAGCTTGGGGCGCACCAGGCGTTCGATTGCACCCGGATCGCGCGCGCCGTACACGGTGCCGCCGCCGTACAGCAGGCGGTTGTCGCCGGTGAGGCGGTAGTAATCCAGCAGGAAATTGCAGTCTTCCACGCAGTTGTCGCCCGGCAGCAGGCTCTTGGCCAGCGCCGGGTCCAGCCGCTCGGTGGTCACCACCTGGGTGCCGCACGGCAGGGTTTTTTCCGCCAGCTGCGGAATCAGCTTGCCCAGGTAGGCATTGCCGGCCACCACCACGGTGTCGGCCACCACCTCGCCGTGCGCGGTCTTCACCGTCGCCGGCTTGCCCTTCACCACGTCCACCACCGCGGACTGTTCGAAGATCTGCCCGCCCAGTGATTCGAAGGCGGCGGCCTCGCCCAGCACCAGGTTCAGCGGGTGGATGTGGCCGCCCCAGGTATCCAGCAGCGCGCCGGCGTACTGCTCGCTGGACACGATGTCCTTCATGCCGGCGCGGTCCACCAGCTTGAGGCCGCTGTGGCCGTAACGCTCCCACAGTGCCTTCTTGGCGGCCAGTTCGTCCAGCTGCTTCTGGGTGAAGGCGGCGAACACGTTGCCGTCCTTCAGATCGCACTGGATGTCGTACTTGGCGATGCGTTCGCGGATGATCTTGCCGCCTTCGAACGCCATGGCACCCAGCTGGCGCGCAGTGTCGGCGCCGTGGCGCGCCTCGATCACGTCGATGTCGCGGCTGTAGCTGTTGACGATCTGGCCGCCGTTGCGGCCGGAGGCGCCCCAGCCGACGCGGGCGGCTTCCAGTACCACCACCTTGAAGCCGGCTTCGGCCAGGTGCAGCGCGGTGGAGATGCCGGTATAGCCGGCGCCGATCACGCAGACATCGGCACGCAGGCTGCCACGCAGCGCCGGACGCTGCGGCGACGGGTTGGCCGAGTAGGCGTAGTAGGACCCGGTGTGTTCGATAGTCTGGCTCATGACAGCTCCTCGTATTATTTCTTAAACATTGCAGCGCAGCATCGCGCATTTGTCAGTGCATTATGCGTCAAACGATATCACACGTCTAATATGTTAAACATAGCTGACGTAAAAAAACCCGCCGCGGCGGGTAACTGCGCTGGTCGGCGCGGTGTGGCCGGCTAGCGGTTGCGGCCAACCTTGGCCGCCAATGCAACAGGGCCCGGCATGGCCGGGCCCTGGGCTGCTGCCGCCGCGAGCGCGGCCGGCTTACAGCTCGTGCGCTTCGCCCAGCGCGGCACGCTTGGCGGAGAGGTCCAGCCCCGGCAGGTCGGCGACGATGTCCGGGTGCTCCACCAGTTTCTCCACCACGAAATCGACGAACACGCGGGTACGCGGCGCGATGTGGTCGCGGTGCGGGAAGCAGATGTAGATCGAGCGCTCCATCGACACGAAGTCGGTCAGCACCGCCTCCAGCCGGCCGCTGCGCACATCGTTCAGCACCTCGTGCCCCGGCAGCTGCGCCACGCCCAGCCCCAGGCGCGCCAGCTCCAGCACCGCGTCCACGTCGTTGACGGTGTAGGTGCCGGACACTTCCAGCGGGATGCGCTCGCCGCTGCGTTCGAACTCCCACTTGTACAGCCGGCCGGAGGTGGGGAACTGGAAGTTGATGCAGTCGTGCGCCGACAGTTCTTCCGGGTTGCGCGGCTTGCCGTGCTCCTCCCAGTAGCTTGGCGCCGCCACCACGTATTGCGGAATGTGCGCCAGGTGGCGCGCCACCATGCGGCTGTCCGGCATCATGCCCACCCGCACGCCCACGTCGTAACCGTCTTCGATCAGGTCGCTAAAATGGTCGTCCATGCCGAAAAACACGCGGATCTTCGGGTACAGGGTACAAAATTCTTCCATCAGCGGCAGGATGAAGCGGCGGCCGAAGGCATTGGGCAGGCTGATGCGCAGATGGCCGGCCGGCTCGTCGCGGCTGGCCTTCAGCTGCTGGATGGCGGAATCGAGATTGTTCACCGGGCCGCGGCACTGCGCGTAGAAGCGGCGGCCGTCCTCGGTCAGCGTCAGCTGGCGGGTGGTGCGGTTGAACAGCCGCACTTCCAGTTCCTGCTCCAGGCGGGCAATGCTCTGGCTGACGGCCGCCGGCGACACCCCCAGCTTGCGGGCCGCATCGGAAAAGCTGCCGTTCTCGGCAGTGGTCATGAAGACCATCAGGGCTTTTAAAGTATCCATCGGTTTATCTCGCGAAGGACCCGACCACGGCGTTGGCTGTTCAGGTCATTTGAAAACACAACAAGTGCAAAACCGCAGGCGGCTTACAGATTCTTTGTCAAATATAAGTGAAAAAGGTTTTTGCTTAAAGATATTTATGGACTACCTGATAAATGCGAAGCGCCTAAACGGCTCAAAGAGTTAACCCGCCCGCCAACCGGCCTTCCGGCCAGTTTGCAAAGTGATGCCGATTTGCAACAACCGTTGGCCGCTGCCAGCCTCATTTTGCGTTGAGCCCGCAGCGCAGGCGATGGCAGCCATGAGCATAGCTCATGGCTTGGCGAAATCCGGTTGGGCCGCTCCCGGTGCTTCGCTAAGATAGCCGCTCACAACAACCATACAGAGGAGCACACGGTGACAAAAGGGATCCCCTTTGCCTGTGGCACAGTCTCCAGCGGCCTGACACACACCCAGTTGTGCACCCTGCTGCAATGGATCCAGCAACTGCCGCAGCTGGGCTGCGAGCAGGAACTGCAGCGCTATCTGGACGTGCTGGCCGAAGAAAGCGGCGCCAGCACCCTGCAAATTCATCATGGCCCGGTCGCCAGCCAGGGCTGGCTGGGCACGCCGCGCCGCTTCTGTGCCGGCGTGGTGGCGCTGCCGCTGGGCGGCACCCCGGCCTGCAGCGGCCTGGGGCTGGGCCCCGAGGTGCAGTTCTTTGCCGCCGAGGCCGGCGAAGCGGTGGCCTGCCTGGCGCTGCACTGCGACGGCCACCTGAGCCTGCTGCAGGTGGACCAGGCGCTGCCGGCGGCGGAACTGCGCATGCTGGGCAGCCTGTTGCCGCACCTGCACCGCACCCTGCAGCGCATCACCCCGGCCGGCAACGGCAGCAACCCGCTGTCGCACCGCGAACGCGACATCTTCTACTGGATGATGCACGGCAAGACCAACTGGGAAATCGCCACCATCCTCGACATCAGCGAGCGCACGGTGAAGTTCCATGCGGCCAACATCATCCGCAAGCTGGACGCCAACAACCGCATCCATGCCATCGTGCTGGGCCTGCAGAAAGGCCTCGCCGCCTGATGTCCCAGCCGCCCCCGGCTTGACCACGGTCAACGCCGGGGGGCGCGTCCCTGCCGACAATCCAGCCTTTGTTTTTTTACGCTGGAACCGGCATGGCCATTTCCCACTCGTTTTCCCCGCTGACCATCCGCGGCCGCCAGTTGTTGCCCATCGTGCAGGGCGGCATGGGCGTCGGCATTTCCGCCAAGCGCCTGGCCGGTGCGGTGGCGCGCCAGGGCGGCGTCGGCACCATCGCCAGCGTCGACCTGCGCCACCTGCACCCTGACCTGCTGGCCGATGCGGCCAACCTGCAGGGCCAGGACGCTATCAACCGCCTGAACCGCATCGCGCTGGATCGCGAAGTGCGCGCCGCGCTGGCCGCCGCCGACGGCCACGGCCTGGTGGCGGTAAACGTGATGAAGGCGGTGGACGACCACGCCGCGCTGGTGCGCCAGGCCTGCGAATCCGGCGCGCACGCGGTGGTGATGGGCGCCGGCCTGCCGCTGGACCTGCCGGAAATGACCGCCGAGCACCCGGAGGTGGCGCTGATCCCCATCCTGTCGGAAGCGCGCGGCATCGGCATCGTGCTCAAGCGCTGGATGAAAAAGGGCCGCCTGCCCGATGCCATCGTCATCGAGCATCCCAACCATGCCGGTGGCCACCTCGGCGCCGCCAGCATCGCCGGGGTGGCGGACGGCAAGTTCGACTTCCAGCGCGTGCTGACGGAAACCTTCGAGCTGTTCCACAGCCTGGGGCTGGCGCGCGAGCGCATCCCGCTGATCGTGGCCGGCGGCGTCAACAGCTACCAGAAGGTGCACACCTATCTGGCCGAGTACGGCGCCAGCGGCGTGCAGATCGGCACCGCCTTCGCGGTGACCGAGGAAGGCGATGCCCACATCGACTTCAAGCGCACCCTGGCCGGGGCCAAGCAGGAAGACATCGTGGAATTCATGTCGGTGGCCGGCCTGCCGGCGCGCGGCATCCTCACCCCGTTCCTGAAAAGCTACCTCAAGCGCGAAGACAAGCTGCAGGCCAATGCCAAGGCCGATCCGGCGCGCTGCACCCAGGCGCTGAACTGCCTGTCGGTGTGCGGGCTGCGCGACGGCCTGGCCAAGGTCGGCCAGTTCTGCATCGATCTCAAGCTGGCCGCCGCCTTCCGCGGCGAAGTCAGCAAGGGGCTGTTCTTCCGCGGCAGCGAGCCGCTGCCGTTCGGCGACGCCATCAAGAGCGTGCAGGAAACCATTCATTACTTCCTGTCCGGCGAAAAACCGCTGGATCTGCGCGGCGCCTGAGCCGTCTGCCCGCCGATGCGGCCAACCCTGCGGCATGGTCAGGGTTGGCCGCATTTGTTACAGTCGATAATCCTGTAACCGCCCCGCTACCCTGCCCGTTACGCCGCCATGAACGCCTTCACCAGCTGCAACCCCGCCTCCGGCGAAGTGGTCTTCACCCGCCCCGCCCTCGATGCCGACTGTCTGCCCCCGATCTTCGCCAGCCTGCGCCAGGCGCAGCACCGCTGGTCGCGGCTGGATACCGCCGCGCGCGCCGAGCACCTGCTGCGCCTGGCCGACGCGCTGGCGGCGCAGCGCCACGCGCTGGCGGAGCTGGTATCGCTGGAAGTGGGCAAGCTGCTGCGCGAATGCCTGGCCGAAATCGACAAATCGGTGCAGCTGATCCGCTACTACGCCGAGCTGGCGCCGCGCCTCTTGGCGCCGCAGGCCATCGCCACTGGCGCCAGCAAGAGCGGCGTGGCGTTCGAACCGCTGGGGCTGGTGCTGGCCATCATGCCGTGGAACTACCCGGTGTGGCAGGTGCTGCGCTTCGCGGTGCCGGCGCTGATGGCCGGTAACGCCTGCCTGGTGAAGCCGGCGCCATCGGTGCCGCAGTGCACCGCGCTGCTGCTGGACATCGTGCGCGCGGCCGGGCTGGAGGTGCTGGAGGTGGCGT
>NZ_JBHRXN010000011.1:0-198024 GCF_042648525.1 Vogesella facilis | reverse complement strand
CGCCACCTGAAGAAATCGGTGCTGGAGCTGGGCGGCAGCAACCCCTTCATCGTGCTGGCCGATGCCGACGTGGAGGCCGCCGCCGCCGAGGCCGCGCATTCGCGCTTCCGCGACGCCGGCCAGAGCTGCAACGCCGCCAAGCGCATGATCGTGGTGCCGCAGGTGGCCGATGCCTTTATCGAAGCCTTCCTGCAACACGTGGCGGCGCTGGTGCCCGGCCACCCGGCCGACGCCGCCACCACCCTGGCACCGCTGACCCGCGCCGACCTGCGCGAGGCGCTGCACGCCCAGGTGATCGATGCGACGCACAACGGCGCGCGGCTGCTGGCCGGCGGCGTGATGCCGCACGGCGTCGGCTTCTACTATCCGGCCACGGTGCTGGACGAGGTCAGCCCGGCCTGCCGTGTCTACCACGAGGAAGTGTTCGGCCCGGTGGCCAGCATCCTGCGCGCTCGCGACGAGGCCGACGCCATCCGCCTGGCCAACGACACCCCGTTCGGCCTCGGTGCCACCATCTTCAGCGCCGACACCGAACGCGCCTGGCGGCTGGGCCGCGATATCGAGGCCGGCGCGGTGTTCATCAACCGCTACACCAGCTCCGACCTGCGGCTGCCGTTCGGCGGGGTGAAGGCCTCCGGCTACGGCCGCGAGCTGTCCGAGTTCGGCCTGTACGAGTTCGTCAACGTCAAGACCTACTGGCAGAAGTAAACCGCTGCGGCCAACGTGAAAGGTTGGCCGCATGCAACCAAATGCCGGCGCCCCGGTCGCAGCCAGTCTGCCTTTTGCCGCCGGATCGCCATGCTGCCACCGCCCTCCTCCCGCCCGCGCACCGCCTGGGTGCGCGTCGCCCTTGCGGCCAACCATCTGCACCACCACACCCTGGGCGAGGCTATCGGCCGCCACCCGCGGCAGCAGCTCACCTGGCTGGGCCTGCTGGCCTTGCCGCTGCTGCTGCCGCTGAGCATTCCCGGTATGGCCACCACCGTGGCGGCGTTCTGCGTGCTGGTGGCGGCCAGCATTTTTCTTGGCCGCTGCCTGCCGCTGCCACGCTGGCTGCAGCAGCGGCGGCTGCCGGGCAGGCTCAGCGCGCCGCTGGCCCAGCAGGTGGCGCGGCTCACCGCCCGGCTGGCGCGCATCAGCCAGCCGCGGCTGCTGCGGCTGTCCGACGTGCGCAGCCGCCGCCTCAACGGCGTGATGCTGGCGCTGGCCGGGCTGGCGATGCTGACGCCGGTGCCGATGGTGTCGTTCGACAATGTGGTGCCGGCGCTGGCCACCGTGCTGCTGGCCTGGGGGCTGCGGGTGCGCGACGGCCGCATGCTGCTGGCCGGCTATGTCGTCACCGTGCTGGCGTGGGGCTATGTCGCGCTGCTGTGGTGGCTGGGCGCCGAGCTGCTGCGCTGGCTGCTGGCGCTGCCGCAGCAGCTGGGCTGGTAGCCATTCCGGCGCGGGCGGCAGCCGCGTATGATCGCGTTTTCAGCCCGCCTAGCCTTTCCCGATGAGCAACCTGATCCTGTACGGCAACCGCGATTCCGGCCACAGCTACAAAGTGCGCCTGGCGCTGGTGCTGGGCGACCTGCCGCATGAATACCGCCATGTCGATCTGGCCACGCCGCGCACAGCGCGCCCGGACGAATTCCGCGCCGCCAGCCGCTGGGACGAGGTGCCGGCACTGCTGGTGGACGGCGTGGCGCTGGTGCAGTCCAACGCCATCCTGCAGTGGCTGGCGGAAAGCGAAGGCGTGCTGGCCGGCCGCCCCGGCGACAAGCAGACCATCCGCGAATGGCTGTGCTGGGAGGCCAACCGCATCGGCCTGTCGCTGCCCAATCTGCGCTTCGCGCGCCTGTTCGAGCCGCAGCCGGCCGAGGTGCAGGCCTGGCTGGAAGCGCGCTGCCGCCGCGACCTGGACGTGCTGGACGCCCAGCTGGCGCAGCAGCACTACCTGCTGGCCAGCGGCCTGAGCATCGCCGACGTCTCCGCCAGCGCCTACCTGTGGTGGGCGGCGGATGCCGGCATCGACGTAAAAGGTTGGCCGCATGTCGCCGCCTGGCTGGCGCGCATCGCCGCGCAGCCGGGCTGGGAGCATCCGGACAACCTGATGGCACCGGATTTCGCCGAGCCGGAAGACAGCGACGCCTGAGCGCACCGTAAAGAGAACCTGCCGATGACCGATCTCCTCGCCCGCCTGGCCGCCATCGTTGGTGCGGCCAACCTGCTCACCCGCGAGCACGATGTCGCCCCCTTCGTTACCGATTACCGCGGCCGCTATCACGGCCGGCCGCTGGCGGTGGCGCTGCCGGCCAGCACCGCCGAGGTGGCGGCGCTGGTGCGGCTGTGCGCGGCCGAGCACATCGCCATCGTGCCGCAGGGCGGCAACACCTCCACCTGCGGCGCCGCCACCCCGGACGGCAGCGGCCGCCAGCTGCTGATCGCCATGCGGCGGCTGAACCGGCTGCGCAACGTCGACGTGGCGGGGCGCGCCATCACCGTGGAAGCCGGCATGGCACTGGCCGCGGTGCAGCAGGCGGCGGCGGATGCCGGCTGCCTGTTCCCGCTGTCGCTGGCGTCGGAAGGCAGCTGCCAGATCGGCGGCAACCTGGCCACCAATGCCGGCGGCCTGGCGGTGCTGCGCTACGGCACCATGCGCGAGCTGGCGCTGGGGCTGGAGGTGGTGCTGCCGGACGGCACGGTGCTGGATGCATTGTCCAGCCTGCGCAAGGACACCAGCGGCCTGGACGTGAAGCAGCTGTTCATCGGCGCCGAAGGCCAGCTGGGGCTGATCACCGCCGCCACGCTCAAGCTCTACCCGCAGCCCACCGCCCGCGCCACCGCCATGCTGGCGGTGGACAGCGCCGAGCAGGCCATCGCCACCCTTACCGCGTTGCAGAACGCCTTTGGCGACCGGCTCACCACCTTTGAAATGATGTCGGAAGCCTGCCAGCGGCTGCTGGACAAGTACCAGCCGGGCAAGGTGCCGTTCTTCGCGCCGTGGGCGCTGCTGGTGGAGCTGTCGGACAGCGGCGCGCCGGCAGTGCTGGAGGCGGCGTTCGAGGCCTGGCTGGCGCATGCGGCCAACCTTGGCGACGGCGTGCTGGCGCGCAGCGAGGCGGAGCGTGCGCGGCTGTGGCAGCTGCGCGAGGACATGTCGGAAACGCAGAAGCGCGACGGCGCCAGCATCAAGCACGACATCGGCGTGCCCAGCTCGGCAATACCGGCCTTCCTCGCCGCTTGCGACGCGGCGCTGCAGGCGGCGTTTCCCGGCGTGCGCATCATCGCCTTCGGCCATGCCGGCGACGGCAACCTGCACTACAACATCAGCTATACCCGGCCGGGCAATGCCGCGCTGTTCGACGACGAGGACGCGGTGAACGCCATCGTCTATGAGCACGTTTACCGCCAGCGCGGCACGCTGGCGGCCGAGCACGGCGTCGGCCAGCTCAAGGGCCACTGGCTGGCGCGCTACAAGGACCCGGCGGCGCTGGCGCTGATGCGCAGCGTGAAACGCGCCATCGACCCGCAGGGCATCATGAACCCGGGCAAATGGCTGTAAGCGCCGCCCGCCGCGCGCGCCGACACTAGCCACGGCCCGGCCCGCCGGCGTGGTGCCCGCGCCCCCGCCCGAGCGCTGCGGACTCCCGGCGCAGTAATGACATTGTTTTGTCAGACTTTGCGACTACCCTGAAGCTATAGCCAACTGCCCCGGGTTCGCTGCCATGACCACGTCCGCCGCCAGCGACCCGCTGCTGCTCGCCCTGCTGGAAACCGCTCCCATCGGCATCGCCGTGCTGGACCGCGCGCTGCGCTACCTGCACATCAACCAGCTGCTGGCCGATTCCAACGGCCACAGCATCGCCCACCACATCGGCCGCGCGCCGCGCGACGTGCTGCCGGACGTGGGCGAGCAGCTGGAAGCCATCATGCGCGACGTGATGGCCAGCGGCCAGGCGCGGCGCAACTTCGAGGCCAGCGCCGAGGTGCCGCCGGGCTCCGGCCAGTACCGGCTGTGGAACGCCAGCTACCACCCCTACCTGCAGGATGGCGCGGTGGCCGGCATCGTCGCCATGGTGGAGGACGTCACCCACGCCCGCGACACCGCGCGCCGCCTGCGCCAGAGCGAGCAGCACATCCGCCGCGTGCTGGATAGCCTGTTCACCTTCGTCGGCGTGATCGCGCCGGACGGCACCCTGCTGGAAGTGAACCGCGCGCCGCTGGAGGCCGCCGGCATCAGCCTGGACAGCGTGCGCGGCCTGAAGCTGTGGGACACCTTCTGGTGGAATTTCAGCCCCGAGATGCAGCAGCTGGCGCACGAGGTGGTGACCACCGCCGCCGCCGGCGACACCGTGCGCCGCGACATCGAGGTGCGCATGCAGGACGACAGCCGCATGACGCTGGATTTCATGCTGGCGCCACTGCGCGACGACAGCGGTGAGATCACCCACCTGGTGGGCTCGGCCAACAATATCAGCGACCGCACCCGCAGCGAACAGGCGCTGCGGCAGAGCGAGACCCACTTCCGCCAGGTGGTGGAAGCCACCCCGGACGCGCTGATGATGGTGGACAGCCACGGCGTGATCCGGCTGGTGAACGGCCGCATGGAAGAGCTGTTCGGCTATACCCGCGACGAGCTGATCGGCCAGGGCTTTGCGCAGCTGCTGCCGGACAGCGTGCGCAACCAGCACCAGTCGCTGGTGCAGCATTTCTTTGCCAGCCCGTCCACCCGCGACATGGCCAACCGCAAGCCGCTGTTTGCCGTGCGCCGCGACGGCTCCAGCTTTCCGTGCGAGATCGGCCTCAACCCGCTGGAGATCGACGGCCAGCTGCTGACCCTGGCCTCGATCACCAATGTCACCGCGCGCTACCAGGCGCAGCAGGCGATGGAAAAGGCGCTGGCGGAAAAAACCGTGCTGCTGGGCGAGGTGCACCACCGGGTGAAGAACAATCTGCAGGTGATCTCCAGCATGCTCAACCTGCAGGCGCGCAACGCCGCCGCGCCGGTGCGGGTGGCGCTGGTGGAAAGCCAGAACCACGTCAAGTCGATGGCGCTGATCCACCAGCTGCTGTACGAGCGCAGCGACTTCTCGCGCGTGCCGCTCACCACCTACCTGGAACGGCTGCTGATGCTGCTGCAGCACTCGTTTGCCGACAGCCAGCGCAAGGTGACGGTGCAGTTTTCCCCGCCGCCGCAGGAGGTGTTCCTGGAGCTGCAGCAGAGCATCCCGCTGGGGCTGCTGGTGAACGAGATCATCACCAATGCCTTCAAACATGCCTTTGCCGAGCGCGAGCACGGCACACTGACGCTGACGCTGCAGCCGGACGAGCCGGACAACCGCCTCAGCATCCGCGATGACGGCGTGGGGCTGCCAGCGGAGGTGGCGCTGGGTGAGAGCCGCACCCTGGGCTTCCAGCTGCTGCCGATGCTGGCCGACCAGCTGCAGGGCCGGCTAGAGGTGCACAGTCAGCCGCAGCAGGGCACGCACTTCGTGCTGCACTTTCCCTCGCTGGTGGCCGGAGACACGCCATGAGCCATCGCATCCAGATCGTCGAGGACGAGCGCATCGTGGCGCTGGATCTGAAAGAATGCATCCGCAGCCTGGGCTTCGAGGTGGTGGACATCAGCGCCTCCGGCGAAAAGGCCATCGCCCGCGCCCGCGAACTGCGCCCGGACCTGACGCTGATGGACATCCACCTGGACGGCCCGATGAGCGGCACCGAGGCCGCCGCCGTGCTGCGCCAGGAGCTGGACATCCCGGTGGTGTTCCTCACCGCCTATGCCGAGGAAAACACCCTGAAAGCCGCCGAGCAGAGCGCGCCGTACGGCTACCTGCTCAAGCCGTTCGAGCTGCGCGAGCTCAACGCCACGCTGCGCATGGCGTTCTCCTGCCGCGCCGCCGAATCGGAAACCCGCGACCAGCACCGGCGGCTGGAAATGGCGATCGAAACCGCCAAGCTCGGCATCTGGGAATGGGATACCCAGCAGTCCACCTTCTTCAGCCAGGGCCACATCCAGCAGCTCACCGGCATCCGCCCCGGCACGCTGCGCGACAATGCGCCGTCGTTCATGCGCCTGCTGGCCAAGACCGACCGCGACAAGCTGCTGACCATGCTGCAGCAGCGCGGCCAGGCGGAGATGATCGCCAGCCTGCAGCGCCCGGACGGCGAGGCGGCGTGGGTGGAGCTGAACGCGCGCGAATTCCACGGCCAACCTGCCGGCCACACCAAGCTGGTGGGCGTGCTGCGCGATGTCACCGAGCGGGTGCAGATGGAGGAAAAACTGCGCCAGGCCAGCGCGGTGTTCCACACCACCGCCGAGGGCATCGCCATCGTGTCGCCACAACGGCAGATCCAGATCGCCAACCCGGCCTTCCTGCGCATGACCGGCTACAGCCTGGGCGAGCTGCTGCGGCAGGACATCGACCAGCTGCTGCACGAGCGGCAGCACAGCGTCGAGTTCTACCAGCAGCTGGCGCAGCAGCAGCACGGGCTGTGGAACGGCGAGATCCTGTGCCGGCGCAGCGGCGGCGAGCTGTTCCCGGTGTGGGAGCACATCTGCGCGGTGCACGACGACAGCGGCCAACTATCGCACTTCATCATCGCCTGCTCGGACATCTCCGGCATCCACAACGCACAACGCGAGCTCAACCACATGGCCTTCCACGATGCACTGACCGGGCTGGGCAACCGCCACCTGCTGCAGGAGCAGCTGGAAATCGAACTGGACCGCGCACTGTGCCACCAGCAGCCGCTGGGCCTGGTGTTCATCGACCTGGACGGCTTCAAGCTGGTGAACGACAGCCTGGGCCACGCCGCCGGCGATCGCCTGCTGCAGATCGTCGCCGCGCGCATTAAGGAAACCATCCGCCGCGGCGACATCGCCACCCGCTTCGGCGGCGACGAATTCTTCATCGTCTGCCCCGGCAGCGGCGAGGAGGAATGCACCGCGCTGGCCAGCCGCCTGATCGCCAAGCTGGAAACGCCGATCCTGCTCAGCGACGAGCCGGTGGTGATCAGCTGCAGCATCGGCATCGCGCTGTTCCCGCAGCACGGCCAGGAAATCGACAAGCTGCTGCGCGCCGCCGACAGCGCCATGTACGAGGCCAAGATCCAGGGCAAGCGCCGCTTCTGCCTGTTCAACGACGGCATGGCCGACAAGGTGCGGCTACGCATGCAGACCGAGCAGCGCCTGCGCCAGGCCATGCACCGCCAGGCGTTCGAGCTGCACTACCAGCCACTGATTTCGCTGAGCGAGGCGCAGCTGGTGGGCTTCGAGGCGCTGATCCGCTGGCGCGAGCCGGACCGGCTGATCTTCCCGGACAGCTTCATCACCATCGCCGAGGAATGCGGGCTGATCCACGACATCGGCGAGTGGGTGCTGCGCAGCGCCTGCAAACAGGCCAAGCAATGGCAGGACGGCTACCCGCGGCCGCTACGGGTGGCGGTGAACGTGTCGGCACGGCAGTTCGCCGCGCCGGACTTCGTGCGCAAGGTGGGGCTGATCCTGCTGGAAACCGGGCTGTACCCGCACTTGCTGGAGCTGGAGGTGACCGAGAGCACGCTGCAGATCATGGAAGACAGCCAGCGCGTGCTGGGCGAACTGAAGGCGCTGGGGGTGAGCATCGCCATCGACGACTTCGGCACCGGCTACTCGTCGATGGCGCTGCTCAAGCACCTGACCATAGACCGACTGAAGATAGACCGCTCCTTCGTGAAGGACACGCCGGAAGCGGTGCGCGACTGCGCCATCTGCCGCGCCATCGTTACGCTGGCGCACAGCCTGATGCTGAGCATTACCGCCGAAGGGGTGGAAACCACGGAGCAGGCGGATTTCCTCGCCAAGATCGGCTGCGATACGGCGCAGGGTTACCTGTTTGCCAAACCCTTGCCGCAGGAGGCGCTGGCCGAGTACCTGACGCTGTGGCAGGGACGGCTGGCGGAATGATGCCCGCCACGCGGACAAAAAAAATCCCCTGAGGGTTTCCGCAGGGGCCAACACGAGGAAGAAACATCTCGCCGGCGAGGGGCCGGATCGATGCTTCGAGGGGCTAACACCACAAAAACCTTTCGGCTTGAGTGCGCTGCACAATTTAGCGTAATTGCTCTAGGTTGTCCATTTTTTTATCAGGGACTTAGCTGTCATAAGACGGCAGATACGCCCGGTTTCAGTCTTTTACCGGCCGCTTGGCCAACATGCGCTGCAGGCTGCGCCGATGCATGCCCAGCGCCCGCGCGGTGGCCGACACATTGCCGTCGTGCGCCGCCAGCACCCGCTGCAGATGCTCCCAGCTCACCCGCTTCAGCGACATCGGCGCGGCCAGCGGCGCCTCGGGGTTGGCCGCAGGCTGCCCCAGCGCCGCCAGGATGTCGTCCAGCGTGGCCGGCTTGGCCAGGTAGTTCACCGCTCCCAGCTTTACCGCCGCCACTGCGGTGGCGATGCTGGCATAGCCGGTCAGCACCAGCACCCGCGCCGCCGGCGCCGCGGCCAGCAGCTGCGGCAGCAGGCGCAGGCCGCTGTCGCCGGCCAGGTTGAGGTCGAGGATGATGCCGTCCGGTGGCGGCTGCAGCGCGGCCAGCGTCGCCTGCGGGTCCGCCGCCTGGCGCACCGTCAGGCCACGGCGGGTCAGGCCGCGCGCCAGCACCGCGGCAAAGGTTTCGTCGTCGTCGATGATCAGGATGTTGTGCATGGCGTGCTCAGCTTGCTTCCGCCAGCGGCAGGCGCAGCGTGGCGCGTACGCCGCCGGCGGCAGCGTTATCCAGTTGCAGTTCGCCGCCCAGCTGCGACAGCGTGGCGTGCGACAGCAGCACCCCCAGCCCCAGCCCGGCCGGCTTGGCGGAGTCCAGCGGCGCCAGCCCGGCCCGCTGCAGCTGCGCCGCGCTCAGGCTGCCGCGGCGGTTGTGGATCTCCAGCCGCAGCCAGCCCGGCTCCAGCGCCACGGTCAGCTCCACCTCGCAGGCAGCCGCCTCACCGTTGGCCGCAGCATCGGCGGCATTGTTGAGCAGGTTGAACAACGCCGGCCAGAAGCGCGCATCCAGCCGCAACGCCGGGCCGCCCTGCAGCAAGCCGTGGCGGATCAGCGTCACCTGCGGCCGCGTGCTGTGCCAGCCCTGCAACTGCTGCGCCAGCTGCTGGCATAGCGGCAACGCCACCGCGTCGCCGTCGCTGCCGGCCTTGAGCTGCGCCAGCGCCGCTCGGCACAGCTGCAGCTGGCGCTGCATCAGTAGCAGGTCGTCGCGCAGCGGCCCATCCGCCGCGTGCAGCAGCTCATCGCACAACAGGGTCAGCGTGCCCAGCGGCGTGGATAGCGCGTGGGCGGCGCTGGCCGCCTGCACCCCCAGCCCCACCAGCTGCTCGTTGCGCAACTGCGCCTCGCGCGCCGCCGCCAGCGCCGCCTCGCGCTGCAGCAGCTGCGCCATCAGGTAGGACACGAACAGCGTCAGCAGCAGCACCGACAGCGCGAAGGTCAGCCACATGCCCACCAGGTGCAGGCGGAAGGCGTAAGCGGCATCGTCGCCAGCCAGCGGCCATGGCAGGTGCCAGGCGAACAGCAGCGCATAGGCGGCCAGACTGCTCAGCGCCAGCGCCCAGGCCTGGCGCGGTGGCAGCAACAAGGCGCCGAACAGCACCGGCGGCAGGTACAGCGAGGCCAGCGGGTTGGCCGCACCACCGCTGAAGGCCAGCAGCTCGGTCAACACCAGCACATCGGCGGCCAGCCCCAGCGCCAGCAGGTGCTGCGCGGCCACCCCACGCCGCGCCAGCCATGGCAGCAGCAGATTCAACAGCGCCAGCGTGGCCAGCGCCTGCAGCAGCGGCAGCCAGGGCAACGCCAGCTGCCGCGCCTGGCACAGCGCCAGCAGCAGTAGCGCGCCGCCGAGCATCGCCCAGCGCAGCAGACTCAGGCGCGGCAACACGGCATCCAGCCGGCCGGCGGACAGAAACGGGGAAACGGAAGACATCATGGCCGGCACTTTAGCACCGCGGCGGGGGCGTGGCGCCGGCTGCGGCATTTTGTCGCAGCACGTCGCGGCGTAGGTTGCGGTTGAGCGAAGCGAAGCCCAACGTTTACTGCGTTGTTTTAGTCGTGTTGTAGGGTGTGGAATCCGCTGTGCGGATGATGTTTAAAGTCGCCGGTTCCGCCCGGCGTACGGGATCGGGGGCGTGCCGCCGCCCCCTCCACCCCCGCGCGCCGGCCAGTTAGATAAACCACGGGTCCGCGAAACCCCGGCCAAAAAGGCATTCGCCAGGCGCCGGCAATTCGCCGTTTGCTAACGTCAAACGGCTCAGGTGCCGCCTTAAAACCTGGCGAACACCATTTTGACCGGCGCTCCCCGTGGGGCAGTTTGGGCGCTACACGACGCCGGCCGCATGCTTTGAAATGGCTAGACCGCCAAGACGATATCGCCTGGCAGCAAACGTTGGCCGCATCATCCCCGCTTACAAACGCCCGATCACCGCATCGCAGAACCCGGCAGTGCCGGCCGTGCCACCCAGATCCGGCGTGCGGGTGCCGGCGGCCAGCGTGGCGCGCACCGCCTGCTCCAGCCTGGCGGCCAACTCGGGCAGCCGCCACCAGTGTCGCAACAGCATCGCCAGCGACAACAGGCTGGCCACCGGGTTGGCAATGCCCTGCCCGGCGATGTCCGGCGCCGAGCCATGCACCGGCTCGGCAATGGCCGCATCCGCCCCCAGGTTCAGCGAGGCCGCTACGCCCAGCCCGCCGCCGCACGCCGCCGCCAGGTCGGACAGGATGTCGCCGTACAGATTGGGCGCCAGCAGCACATCGAAATCCTGTGGCGCCTGCGCCAGCTTCAGCGCGGCGGTGTCCACCAGCAGCTCGTCCACCGCCAGCTGCGGGTAGCCGGCCGCCACCTGGCGCGCCGCATCGCGAAACAGCCCGTCGGTGAGCGGCAGGATATTGGCCTTGTGCACGATGGTCAGCCGCCGCCGGCCGGCAGCCACCGCCAGCTGGCAGGCGGTTTGGGCCACCCGCTGCGAGGCGGCGCGGGTGATGCGCTTGATGGCGGTGGCGGTGTCGCCGTCGGACTGCTCCTCGCCGATGTACAGGTCTTCGGTGTTCTCGCGCACGATCAGCAGGTCGATGCCGGCGGCACCGCAGCCGGGCAGGCTCAGGGTTGGCCGCAGGTTGGCGTGGCAGCCCAGCTCACGCCGCAGCTGCACGATGGGCGAGCGGTAGCCAGCCACCTGGTGCGCCGGCGAACTGACCGCGCCGAAGATCACCGCGCCGCAGTCGCGTGCCACCGCCAGCGTGGCGGCCGACAGCGCCGTGCCGTGCTGGCGGAAGGTGTCCCAGCCGGCGTCGGCGGCCACGGTCTGCAGCCCCGGCAACAGCAGTTGCAGCACCCGCAGTGCCTGCGGCACCACCTCGCGGCCGATGCCGTCGCCGGCAATTACGCACAGTTTCATCGCCCTGATCTCTCGTCGTTGTTGTTGCATAGCAACATAACGCGGCCGCCGTTAGCCGGCAAGCCAGGCTGTCGGACAGCCTGACAGCCGCGCCCCGCCTGCTTGTTGGGAATCTATATCATTATATAAATTGAGCAATATCAAAAAAGGCAATAAAGACAGAACCTTTCCGTCCAAGCAGTTATTTGGCAGCTGAGTTAGAATACGCGCCTGTTGAATTACTGCCGCATGCTAGAGACCACCAGACATGGCTACCCTCACGACCGAAACCGTCCAGTCCGTACATCACTGGAACGACACCCTGTTCAGCTTCACCTGCACCCGCGACCCGGGTCTGCGTTTCATCAACGGCCAGTTCGTGATGATCGGTCTTGAGGTGAACGGCAAACCGCTGATCCGCGCCTATTCCGTGGCCAGCGCCAACTGGGAAGAACACCTGGAGTTCTACTCCATCAAGGTGCCGAACGGCCCGCTGACCTCGCGCCTGCAGCACCTGCAGCCGGGCGACAAGGTGGTGATCTCCGGCAAGCCCACCGGCACCCTGGTGCAGGACAACCTGCTGCCGGGCGCCAAGCACCTGTTCCTGCTGTCCACCGGCACCGGCCTGGCACCGTTCATGTCCATCATCAAGGATCCGGAAGTCTACGACCTGTACGACAAGATCTTCCTGATCCACGGCGTGCGCTGGGTGAGCGAGCTGGGCTACCACGACTACATCACCAAGGAACTGGCCGAGCACGAATATCTGGGCGAGCTGGTGCGCGAGAAGCTGGTCTACTACCCGACCGTGACCCGCGAGCCGTTCCGCAACCAGGGCCGCCTGACCGACCTGATCAAGAGCGGCGAGCTGGCCAAGCAGCTGGGCATCCCGCAGTTGAACCCGGAAACCGACCGCGCGCTGCTGTGCGGCAGCCCGGCGATGCTGGACGACACCTGCCACATCCTGGACGAGCTGGGCTTCCAGGAATCGCCGCGCATGGGCGAGCCGGGCCACTACGCCATCGAGCGCGCCTTCGTCGAGAAGTAAGCACACAAGCGGCCCCTGCGGCCAAGCTTGTCCCCATCACACCCCGTCCTGCACGGGGTGTTTTGCTGTGAGCCTGTGCAGGCGCTTGCGAGCCAGGGCGAGACAAGGTGACACCGGCTGAGAAAGCGGAATTTACACAGCGTAAATGAGCATTTCGCGGCCGGTGTTAACGCGCTATCGCCGACGCGCGGCTAATCATGAACAGATGCTAACGGAGCCCGCCATGTCCCACCCCGCCGTGCCATTTCGCGATGCCCTGCGCTTCTGGCTGAAGTTGGGCTTACTCAGCTTCGGCGGCCCCGCCGGGCAGATCGCACTGATGCACCGCGAACTGGTGGACAACAAGCGCTGGATCTCCGAGCAGCGTTTCCTGCACGCACTCAACTACTGCATGCTGCTGCCGGGGCCGGAGGCGCAACAGCTGGCCACCTACCTGGGCTGGCTGATGCACCGTACCCGCGGCGGCGTGGTGGCCGGGGTGCTGTTCGTGCTGCCGTCGCTGCTGATCCTGATTGCGCTGTCCTGGCTGTACATGGTGTTCGGCCAGCTGCCGCTGGTGGCCGGCGCCTTTGCCGGCATCAAGGCGGCGGTGCTGGCCATCGTGCTGCAGGCCGCCTGGTGCATAGGCAGCCGCACGCTGCAGCACCCGCTGCTGTGGGGCATCGCCGCCGCCGCGCTGCTGGCGCTGGCGCTGTTCGCGCTGCCGTTCCCGGCCATCGTGCTGCTGGCCGGCATCGCCGGCTGGTTGGGTGCCAGACGTTGGCCGCAGATATTTGCCGGCGGCAAGGGGCACGCCGCCAGCGGCGCGCCGGACGACAGCCAGGCGCTGATCAACGACCACACCCCGCCGCCGCCGCATGCCAGCTACAGCCACGGCAAGCTGCTGCGCCTGATCCTGAGCGGTGCGCTGCTGTGGGCGCTGCCGATGCTGCTGGCCGTCAGCCTTGCCGGTAGCCAGCACACGCTGCCGCAGATGGGCTGGTTCTTTACCAAGGCGGCGCTGCTGACCTTCGGCGGCGCCTACGCGGTGCTGCCCTACGTCTACCAGGGCGCGGTGACGCACTTCGGCTGGCTGAGCCCGGGGCAGATGATGGACGGCCTGGCGCTGGGCGAAACCACGCCGGGGCCGCTGATCATGGTGGTGGCCTTCGTCGCCTTTGTCGGCGGCTACGGCGCGCCGCTGTTCGGTGCCGGCAGCGCGGCCATCAGCGGCATCGTCGCCGCCAGCTGGGTCACCTGGTACACCTTCCTGCCATCCTTCCTGTTCATTCTCGCCGGCGCACCGCTGGTGGAGCACACCCGCGGCAAGCTGGGCTTTACCGCGCCGCTTACCGCCATCATCGCCGCGGTGGTGGGGGTGATCGTCAACCTGGCACTGTTCTTCGGCCGGCACTTGCTGTGGCCGCACGGCCTCGCCGCCGGCATCGACTGGTTCGCCGCGCTGCTGGCCGCCGCCAGCCTGTGGGCGCTGGTAAAGGGCGGCCGCGGCGTAATCCCGGTGATTGCCGCCTGTGCCGGCATCGGCCTGCTACGCGCGCTGCTGGCCTAGACTCTGGCCTAGCTCGGCAGCAATCTGCAGCAGGTAGTCCACCACCGCGCGCACCCGTGGCGAGCGGTAACGGTCGGCGTGGTACACCAGCCAGCAGCTGCCCTGGTAGCGCCCCAGCAACTGCCAGCCCGGCAGCACCTGCTGCAGGCTGCCGTCCGCCAGCTGCTGCCGTACCGAGAAATCCGGCAGGCAGGCGATGCCCAGCCCCCACTCGGCCGCTTCGCGCCGCATCTCGCTGTGGTTGCTGGCATAGCGGCCGCGCACATTCACCACCACCCGCTCGTTGTCGCGCATCAGGCACCATTCGTCGTCGCCCGGCAGCTCCGCCAGCTGCAGGCAGCTGTGGCGCACCAGCTCGGCCGGATGCTGCGGCGTGCCGTGCGCCGCCAGGTAGGCCGGCGCGGCGTACAGCAGGGTGCGCACCTCCATGAACGGCCGCGCCACGTAGCCGGGCGGCGGGTCACCCAGGCGCAGCGCGATGTCCACGCCGTCGGCGATCAGGTCCACCACCTGGTCGGTTACCTGCAACTCCAGCGACAACTGTGGATAAAGTTGCAGCAGGCCGGGCAGCTGTGGATGAATCAGCTGCCGCAGCGCCGCCTTGGGTGCGGCCAACCTTACCCGGCCGCTGACGCTGCTGGCGTGGTGTGCAGCGCCGTCGCAGGCGGCGCGGGCCGCCTCCAGCATAGCGCGGGCGTGGCGCAGCACCTCCTGCCCGCCGCTGGTCAGGTGCAGCCGCCGCGTGCTGCGCTCCAGCAGCTTCAGCCCCAGCGCCGCCTCCAGCCGGGCAATCTGCCGGCTCACCGCCGACGGCGTGCTGCCCTGCAGCCGCGCGGCGGCGCTGAAGGAACCCGCCTCCACCACTTCCACCAGCACTGCCAGGTCCGCCAGCAGCGGCAATAGCTCACTTGTTCTCATGGCGCAAAAATCCTGTGCCTGAATAGCCGATTATCAATACCTGCATGCAGTTTCATACTGGTAGCCAACACATGCAAGGAGCCCGCCATGAACCGCATCCTGATTCCCGCCGAACTGTTGCTGCTGCTCACCGCCGCCATCTGGGGCGGCAGCTACAGCATGGTGAAGAGCGCGCTGGCCTTCTACCCGGTGGCCGGTGTCATCGCGCTGCGCTTTCTGCTGAGCGCGCTATTGCTGCTGCCCTACTGGTTGCGGCTGCCGCGCGCGCAGCAGGCTGCCACGCTGCGGGCGGCGCTGCCGATAGGCGCCGGGCTGCTGACGGTGATCCTGGTGGAAACCTATGGCGTGGCGCACACCAGCGCCGGTAACGCCGCCTTCCTGATCAGCCTGTGCCTGCTGCTGACGCCGCCGGTGGAATGGCTATGGTTCGGCAAGCGCCCGGCGGCGCGGCTGTGGCTGGCAGCCATCATCTCGCTGCTGGGCACCTGGCTGCTCACCGGCATGGCGGCAGGCAGCTTCAGCACTGGCGATGCGCTGATGCTGCTGGCGGCGCTGCTGCGTGCGGTGCAGACCTGCCTTGCCACCCGCCTTACCGCCGGCAAGGGCATCGACATGCTGGGCCTCACCGGCGTGCAGAGCGCGCTGGTGGGCGTCGGGGCACTGCTGCTCGCGCTACTGCAGCCCGGCGGGCTGCCGCCGCTGCCGACAGAGGCTCCGTTCTGGCTGGCCATCGCCTTCCTGGTGCTGTTCTGCACCCTGTTCGCCTTCTGGGCGATGAACCGCGCGCTGGCCGACTCCAGCCCCAGCAAGGTGGCACTACTGCTGGGCAGCGAGCCGCTGTGGGGCGCGCTGTTCGCGGTGGCCTGGCTGGGCGAGCCGCTGGCCGCCAGCGGCTGGATCGGCGGCCTGCTGATCGCCGGCGCGGCGCTGTGGCAGGCGCTGCCGGCACGGGCGGTGCGTAGCTGATGGGCGGAAAATGCTTGCGGCCAACCTTTTCGCCACAAGGTTGGCCGCAACGTGGTAAAGCCACTCTCCCAGCAAGTAGGGCGGGTTGAAGCAACGGTTCATCCCCGCGCGAACCAGCCACAACGCGCGGGTATGGCCTGTGGCCAACCCGCCCTACCGCGAGCCAATCCACATATGCCGGGCGGAACCGGCGACTTCAAACATCATCCGCGTAGCAGATTCCACACCAGACAACACCACCAAACCAACCCGGTAAACGTTGGGCTTCGCTACGCTCAACCCAACCTACGGGCTGGCACCACAACGCCGTGCTGACGGCTGCCTTGTTCCTGGGTGGATGCGGCCAACGCCACACGCAGCAGAACCGAACCGACTTGCCCCAATCCCGTTGGCGCGAGCCGGGCAAAACGGTGCGCCCCAGGTGTTAAGCCGCCGCATGTTTGAGCCGCGCGACGCTAGCGCGCGGCGAGTTCGGCGGCGCCTGGGGCGTGCCTTTTTGCACGGGGTTTCGAGCAGCCCCGAGGAGCCGGGGATTGGAAAGGGGCCGGCGGTCGGCCCCTTCCTCGTTCGCCGGGCGAAACCGGCGCCACAATCATCATCCACGCAGCGGATTCCACGCCAGACAACACAACAAGGCAACACGGTAAACGTTGGGCCTCGCTGCGCTCAACCCAACCTACGTGCTGCGATAGCAGCCCTGCAAACACTTGCGGCCAACCTTCAAGGTTGGCCGCAAGCATTACAGAACAGGCTCACGCCCTCGCGAGCCAAAGATCGTAATCAGCTCAATCCTGCGCCACCGGCGACAACGCCCGCCGCACCGTATCCTCGTCCAGCGCCGCCGAGCACAGCTCGATGAAGCGATAGGCGTAGCTGCGCAGGTAGTGGCCGCGGCGGATCGCCAGTCGCGTGGTCTGGTGGCCGAACAGCGGCGCGCCCTCCACCACCCGCACCTGGCTGTCGCGCTGCGCATCCACCGCCATCGAGGCGATGATGCCCACGCCCAGCTCCAGCTCCACATAGGTCTTGATCACGTCGGCATCCAGTGCCGCCATCACGATGTCCGGCGCCAGGCCGGCGTCGGCGAAGGCGCGGTCGATCTGCGCGCGGCCGGTAAAGCCCTGGTGGTAGGTGACGATGGGGTAGTCGGCCAGCGTCTCCAGCGACAGCTGCTGCCCGTGCAGCGGGTGTGCCGGCGGTGCGATCACCGCGTGGTGCCAGCTGTAGTACGGGAAGGACACCAGTTCCGCCACCTCGGCCACCGCCTCGGTGGCGATGCCGATGTCGGCTTCGCCGGCCAGCAGCAGGCGCACCAGCTCGTCCGGGCTGGCCTGGTGCAGCACCAGGTGTACCTTGGGGAAGGCCTTCTTGAACGCGGTCACCACCTTGGGCAGCGCGTAGCGCGCCTGGGTGTGGGTGGTGGCGATGGTGAGCTGGCCTTCGTCGCGCTGGCTGAACTGCTCGGCCAGGCGCTTGATGTTGCCGGCGTCCAGCAGCATGCGCTCGACGATGGTGAGCAGCTCCTTGCCCGGGTCGGTGAGGCCGAGGAAGCGCTTGCCCTTGCGCACGAACAGCTCCACGCCCAGCTCGTCTTCCAGATCCTTGATGTGCTTGGAGACGCCGGACTGCGAGGTGAACAGCGCATTGGCCACCTCGGTGAGGTTGAAATTCTGTCTTACCGTCTCGCGGATGATGCGTAGTTGCTGGAAGTTCATGCCGCACCTGCCGTTTCATGGTTGGCGAACACCCGCACGCTGCGCGGCTTGAGTCGCACCGGCTGCCCGGCGTGCAGGCCGGCCGCCAGGATGCTGTCCGCCGGCAGCTCCACCTCGAACTGCTGGCCGGCCAGCTCGTCGTGGCCCTCCAGCTCCACCCGGGTCAGCGCCCCCAGCGTCAGCACGCGGCTGATGCGCGCCGGCACGCCGTCGCCGTGCTCGCCCGGCACGATGTCCAGCTCGTGCGGCCGCACGAAGGCGATCACCCGGCCATCATGGCTGGCCGGCTCGTGGCTCAAGCGCGCCGAACCCACCGCGATGCCGCCGGCGCTGCCGCTGCCCTCGAAACGGTTGGCCGCGCCCAGAAAGCCGTAGACGAAGGGCGTGGCCGGCTGGCGGTACACCTCGGCCGGGCTGCCGATCTGCTCCACGCGGCCATGGTTCATCAGCACCACGCGGTCGGCCACTTCCAGTGCCTCTTCCTGGTCGTGGGTCACGAAGATGGAGGTGATGTGCAGCTCGTCGTGCAGGCGGCGCAGCCAGCGGCGCAACTCCTTGCGCACCTTGGCATCCAGCGCGCCGAACGGCTCGTCCAGCAGCAGCACGCGCGGCTCCACCGCCAGCGCGCGCGCCAGGGCGATGCGCTGGCGCTGGCCGCCGGACAGCTGCGCCGGGAAGCGGTCGGCCAGCCAGTCCAGCTGCACCAGGCTCAGCAGCTCGTGCACCTTGCGCTTGATCTCCGCTTCGCTCGGGCGCAGCTTGCGCGGCTTCATGCGCAGGCCGAAGGCCACGTTGTCGAACACCGTCATGTGGCGGAACAGCGCGTAGTGCTGGAACACGAAACCCACCTGGCGCTCGCGCACATGGGTATCGGAGGCATCGTCGCCATCCAGCAGCACGCGGCCGCTGTCGGCCTGCTCCAGCCCGGCGATGACGCGCAGCAGCGTAGTCTTGCCGCAGCCGGACGGGCCCAGCAGCGCCACCAGCTCGCCGCCGGGGAAATCCAGCGTCAGATTGTCCAGCGCGACAAAATCGCCGAAGGCCTTGTGAATATTCTGTACCTGAATGCTCATGCTATCTCTCCGTGGCCATTGTGCGGCCAACCTTGCCCGCTGCGCTCGCCGCAGCGGGTATCTATTTAGCGTTGCTAACAAAACCTCGCAGAGGACCTGAGCCAAGGCGCGCCGACGCAGACAGTACAACGAGTACGGCAAAGAGGCGCAACGCAGGATCAGGGGTTTTGTTAGCGACGCTTAATCGCGCGTGGCGCGCCACTCCACCCAACTCTTCACCGCCAGCGTCACCAATGCCAGCAGCGCCAGCAGGCTGGCCACGGCAAAGGCGGCAGCGAACTGGTATTCGTTGTAGAGAATCTCCACGTGCAGCGGCAGGGTGTTGGTCTCGCCGCGGATATGGCCGGATACCACCGACACCGCGCCGAACTCGCCCATCGCCCGCGCATTGCTGAGAATCACGCCGTACAGCAGTGCCCAGCGCACATTGGGCAGCGTCACATGCCAGAACACCTGCCAGCCGCGCGCGCCCAGCACCACCGCGGCCTCTTCTTCCTCCCGCCCCTGCGCCTGCAGCAGCGGAATCAGCTCGCGGGCGACAAAGGGCACGGTAACGAACACGGTGGCCAGCACGATGCCCGGCACCGCGAAGATGATCTTGATGTCGTGGCCCAGCAGCCAGGGGCCTACCCAGCCATGGCTGCTGAACACCAGCACGTACACCAGGCCGGCCACCACCGGCGACACCGAGAACGGCAGGTCGATCAGGGTGATCAACAGCTGCTTGCCGCGAAAATCGAAGCGGGTGATCGCCCATGCCGCCGCCACGCCGAACACCAGGTTCAGCGGCACCGAGATCAAGGCCGCCAGCAGGGTGAGCTGCACCGCCGACAGCGCATCCGGCTCCAGCAGCGCGGCAAAGTAGGTTTCCCAGCCCTTGGCCAGCGCCTCGGCGAACACCACCGCCAGCGGCAGCAGCAGGAACACGGCAAAGAAAGCCAGCGCCACGCTGAGAATGGTGTACTTCACCCACGCCGGCTCGCGGGTGGCCTGCCGGCTTTCCAGCAGCGCCGCGCGGTCGTGCTGGGCATAGAGATTACTGATGGCGCCGCTCATCATGCGCTCCTTCCGCTACGTTTCGCCTGCCATGCCTGCAGGCCGTTGATGGCCAGCAGCAGCAGGAAGGACAGCACCAGCATCACCCCGGCGATGGCAGTGGCACCGGCATAGTCGTACTGCTCCAGCTTGCTGATGATCATCAGCGGGGTGATCTCCGACACCATCGGGATATTGCCGGCGATGAAGATCACCGAGCCGTACTCGCCCACCGCACGGGCGAAGGCCAGCGCGAAACCGGTCATCAGCGCCGGCTGCAGCACCGGCAGGATCACGTGGCGAAAGGTCTGCCAGCGGTGCGCGCCCAGACTGGAGGCGGCCTCTTCCAGCTCGGTCTCCAGGTCTTCCAGCACCGGCTGCACCGTGCGCACCACGAAGGGCAGGCCGATGAACACCAGCGCCACCAGCACCCCCAGCGGCCCGAACGCCACCTTGATGCCCAGCGGCTCCAGGTACTGCCCCAGCCAGCCGTTGCCGGCGTACAGGGCGGTAAGCGCGATGCCGGCCACCGCGGTGGGCAGCGCGAACGGCAGGTCCACCAGCGCATCCACCAGCTTCTTGCCAGCAAAGCGGTAGCGCACCAGCGCCCAAGCCAGCAGCAGGCCGAACACGCTGTTGATGGCCGCCGCCAGCAGCGCCATGCCGAAGCTCAGCCGGTAGGAGGCCAGCACCCGCGGCGCGGTCACCGCCTCCCAGAAGGCATCGAGGGACAAGCCGCTGGCACGGATGAACACCGCCGACAGCGGAATCAGCACGATCAGCGACAGATAGGTAAGCGTGAAACCCAGCGACAGCCCAAAGCCGGGCAACACGCGGGGCAAGGTGGCGGCGCGGCTCATGAGGCGGCACCTCGAGTGGTCGGTTTCATGCGGCATCCCGTGGCTATATAACTGGCCACAGGATATTGGCCGGCTCCTTATTCGAAAAATAAGGATTTCTTCGTTGCTTATTCGATAACTGAAAAAGCGGGAGGTGGCGTATTGATATAGCGGAAGGTTTTAAGTGGCGTCCGCGGCGCGGGTGGGCGGCGCGTAGCCCGGATAAGCGCGGTGCGCAGATTGAGCGTAGCGAAACCCAGCCTGCGCGCAACGCGCCACGAAACAAAAACGTTGGCCGCAGCATCATGCGGCCAACCTCCTCCCCTTCTGCGCGTAGGTTGGGTTGGGCGTAGCGAAGCCCAGCGGTTGCCGCGTCTGGTTTTGTATCCGCTGCGCGGATGATGACTGAAGTCGCCGATGCACCTTGAAGAAATCCACGCCTTCATTGACGTGCTTACGGTTCCGTAACAGGGCGTTATCGATGGTGGCGCGTGCGATATCGTGAAGCTGGGCGATGGCGTTAGTCGTCTGAACAGGCTGATCCTTATAGCGAGCCTGCGGAACGAGGGCGTTGACTACATTGCCTCAGAAATCATGCAGCATGAAGCCACAGGCTTACTCTATGCTGACCAAGAACATCTAGGGAGGACGTGAAATGGGTCGCGTAGGTCGCCGTCTTCAGTGGGCCGCTATCGCTGCATTTGGTAGTGTAGTGGTGCTCTGCTTGAATGGGAGAAGTATTCTCACACTAGCGGCCGTTGGGTTCGTCTCGGGCCTGCTTACCTATGATGTCAAAGTTGATGGCACAGTAGCCAAGAACAATCGTTTGAGAAATAAGAGGTAACTGAACAAAGCACGTAGGTTGGGTTGAGCGTAGCGAAGCCCAACGGTTGCCGGGTTGGTTTGGTGGTGTTGTCTGGTGTGGAATCCGCTACGCGGATGTTGATTGAAATAGCCGGTTCCGCCCGGCGCACGGGCAAAGGGGGCGACCGCCGCCCCCTTTTGCAATCCCCGCCTCCCCGACGGCTGCTCGAAACCCCGGGCAAAACGGCACGCGCCAACGGGATTGGGGCACGTCGGTTCGGTTCTGCTGTTTGTTTTGTGGGCGTAATTGTCGGGTGGAGGTCTGCCGTAGGGCGGGTTGGCCGCAGGCCATATCCGCGCGACGTTGGCGGCGCCACCCATAGAGACGAAACAAAAACGTTGGCCGCATAAGTACGCATAAAGCATGCAGCCAACGTTGTGTAACGCCCAATTGCCCCACGGGGAGCGCCGGCAAAACAGGTCTGCGCAAGGTTTTAAGCCGCTGCTTGAGCCGCGCGCCGTTAGCAAGTGGCGAATCAGCGGCGCCTTGCGCGGGCCTGTTTTGCCGGGGTTTCGCGGACCATTGGGGCGAGCGGGGGTGGAGGGGGGCGGCGGCACGCCCCCCCTCCCCGTACGCCGGGCGGAACCGGCGATTTCAAACATCATCCGCGTAGCGGATTTCACTCTCGACAACACCAATAAGGCAACGCGGTAAACGTTGGGCTTCGCTGCGCGCAACCCAAGTTACGCACTAACGTATCAAGCCACAGAGCCGAACCGACGCGCGCCAGTCCCGTTGGCGCGAGCCGGGCAAAACGGTGCACCCCAGGTGTTAAGCCGCCGCATGTTTGAGCCGCGCGACGTTAGCGCGCGGCGAGTTCGGCGGCGCCTGGGGCGTACCGTTTGGCATGGGGTTTCGAGCAGCCGTCGGGAGAGCCGGGATTGGAAAGGGGGCAGCGGTCGCCCCCTTCCTCGTTCTCCGGGCGAAACCGGCATGAAAAACATCATCCGCGCAGCGGATACAAAACCTGACGCGGTAAACGTTGGGCTGCGCTGTGCTCAACCCAAGCTACGCGCAACGCGCCACAAAACAAAACCCTTGGCCGCAACTCCCTGCGGCCAACCTTTTCCCCTCAGCACTCCCCCGCCAACGGCTGGCCGGCCAGCCGGACCAGCTCGGCCAGCAGCGGCGCCAGTTCGTCCACCGGGTCGCCATCGGCGGACAGCAGTTGCAGCCGCGCCTGCCAGGCGGTGGCGAGACCGGCGGCGTGGATCAGCCGCGGGTAGCGCGGGTCGGGGCGGTGGCAGGCCACCAGCGCGGGAAACGGCAGCGCCCGCGCGGTGAGCGGGTCGCCCTGCGGCGACAGCAGCAGCGCGGCGCGGCAGCGGCCGTCGCCACGTACCGCCGCCAGCGCCGGCAGGCAGAAGTCGCCGTGCGCCAGCAGCACGAACGGCATGCTGGCCGCCTGCAGCCAGGCCGGCACGGCGGCTGCGGCCGCCAGCGCAAATACACCCTGCCCGCGCGCGAGCGCCTGCAGGGTGCGGCCATCGGGAAGCCGGCCGTCGGCGAGCAGCAGCAACGGCAGGCGGTTCAGCATCACTTCACCTGGATCTGGTCGAACACGCCGCCATCGGCGAAGTGGGTCTTCTGCGCGCGGCTCCAGCCGCCGAACAGCTGGTCGATGGTGAACAGTTTTACCTTGCTGAACTTGTCGGCGTATTTGGCGGCGATCTTGGCGTCACGCGGGCGGTAGTAGTTCTTGGCCGCCAGCTCCTGGCCTTCCGGGCTGTACAGGTATTGCAGGTAGGCTTCGGCCACCTTGCGGGTGCCGCGCTTGTCCACCACCTTGTCCACCACGCTCACCGGCGGCTCGGCCAGGATGGACAGCGACGGGGTGACGATGTCGAACTTGTCCGGGCCGAACTCGTTCACCGACAGGTAGGCTTCGTTCTCCCACGCCAGCAGTACGTCGCCGATGCCGCGCTGGGTGAAGGTAACGGTGGAACCGCGGGCGCCGGAATCCAGCACTTTCACGTGCTGGTACAGCTTCTGCACGAAATCCTTGGCCTTGGCGTCGTTACCGCCCGGCTGTTTCAGCGCGTAGCCCCAGGCGGCCAGGTAGTTCCAGCGCGCGCCGCCGGAGGTTTTCGGGTTCGGCGTCACCACTTCCACCCCCGGCTTGAGCAGGTCGTTCCAGTCGCGGATAGCCTTCGGGTTGCCCTTGCGCACCAGGAACACGATGGTGGAGGTGTACGGTGAGGCGTTGTTGGGCAGGCGTTTCTGCCAGTTGGCCGGAATCAGCTTGGCCTCGGTGTTCAGCGCATCCACGTCATAGCCCAGCGCCAGCGTTACCACGTCGGCCTCCAGGCCGTCGATCACCGAGCGCGCCTGCTTGCCGGAGCCGCCGTGCGACTGCTTGATGGTGACGGTTTCGCCGCTCTTGGCCTTCCAGTACTTGGCGAAGGCGGTGTTGAAGTCCTGGTACAGCTCGCGGGTCGGGTCGTAGGACACGTTGAGCAGGCTGACATCGGCCAGCGCGTGGCCGGCGAGTGCGAACAGCAGGGTGGTGGCGGTGGCAAAACGGGTCAGGCGGTGCATGGTTGTTCTCCCCTATGAGCGGCAATCGATGGGGAGAATCTAGCCAAGCCGCCGCCGCGCACGAACCAAGAAAATCTGCATTGCTTATCACACAAAAATTGATAAGCAATGCAGCCGGCGCGCGCTCAGTCCGGGCGCAATTCCACGCTGAGGCCGCCTTCGGCCCGGTTGTGCCAGGCAAGCGTCAGGCCGTGCAGTTCGGCGATGCGGCGCACGATGGACAGCCCCAGGCCGCTGCCGCTCTGGCTCTGCCCCGGCGGGCGGAAGAAGCGCTGGCCGACCTGGTCCAGGTATTCGGCGGCGATGCCCGGGCCGTTGTCGCTGACGCGGATCAGCTGCGGGGTGACCTCCAGCAGCACCTCGGCGCCCGGCGGCGAGTAGCGCACCGCGTTGTCCAGCAGGTTGCGCAGCAGCAGCGACAGCAGCAGCGCCTGCCCGGCCGGCAGCGGGCTGCCGCTGACCTGATGGCGAAGATGGCTGCCGCGCACGCTGCTGTAGTCGGCCACCTGCTGGCAGGCCTGCGCCGCCAGCTGCGCCCAGTCCAGCGGCTGGCGCGGCAGGTCCTGCTGCTGTTCCAGCCGCGATAGCGCCAGCAGCTGGTCCACCAGGTGGCTGGCGCGGTCGACGCCCTGCATCACCTTGCCGGCGGCGGCGTTGCGCGCCGCCGGTTCGTCCAGCAGGGTCAGCAGCTCGGCCTGCACCCGCAGCGCCGCCAGCGGGCTGCGCAGCTCGTGCGCGGCGCTGGCGGTGAACTGGCGCTCGCGCTGCAGCGTGCCGGCGACGCGGTCGATCAGGCCGTTCATGCTGTCGATCAGCGGCAGCAGCTCGCTGGGCACATAGCGCGACAGCGGCGTGGGGTCGTCCGGCTGGCGCTGCTGCAGCGTGTCGCGCAAGGCGGCCAACGGCCGCAGCCCGCGCCGCACCGCCCACCACACCGCGCCCAGCGCGAACGGCAGCAGCAGCAGCCACAGCAGCGACTGAGTGACCATCAGGCCGACAATGGTCTCCCAGCGCTCTTCCAGCTCCTGCGCCACCGCCACGCTACCTTCGGGGCCGATCAGGTAGTACACCCGCCACTCTTCGCCCTTGCCGGTGGTGACGGTGTGAAAGCCGGTGCCGGTATTGTGGAATTCCAGCAGTACGCCTTCCGAGTCGGTGAGCAGCGTGCGCCCCTGCGGCGTCCACAGGGCAATGGCCTGGTGCGGCACGTTGTCGTCGCGCAGCTGCGGCCCGCCCTGGCGCTGCACCAGGCTGGGCAGCGTGCTGTACAGCTGCTGGGCGAAGATCTGCTGCTGGCCGTCATACAGCTCGTACACCTGGCGCCGCGCGTGCAGCACCATCAGCGTGCTGGTCAGCAGCCACAGCGGGGTGACCACGATCAGCAGGCCGCGGATCAGCTGGCCGCGCAGGCTGTGCATCAGGCATCCCCCAGGGTGTAGCCCAGGCCGCGGCGGGTCTTGATGAAGTCGGCGCCCAGCTTCTTGCGCAGGTGGTGGATGTGCACTTCCACCGCGTTGCTTTCCACCTCGTGCGCCCAGTCGTACAGTTTTTCCTCGATCTCGGCGCGGCTGAGCACGCGGTTGCGGTTGCCCAGCAGCACTTCCAGCACCGCCAGCTCGCGCGCCGACAGCGCCACCGGCACGCCGTCCAGCGTGGCCTGGCGCGCCGCCGGGTCCAGGCTGACGCGGCCGTGGCTCAGCAGCGGCGCGCTGCTGCCGCCGCGGCGGCGCAGCAGCGCGCGCAGCCGTGCGGCCAACTCGCCGAGCGCAAACGGCTTCACCAGATAGTCGTCGGCGCCGCCGTCCAGGCCGCGGATGCGGTCGGTGACGCCGTCGCGGGCGGTGAGCAGCAGCACCGGCTCCTGCTGGCCGGCGCGGCGCCAGGCGGCCAGCACTTCCAGCCCGTCCATGCCGGGCAGGCCCAGGTCCAGCACCACCGCGTCGTAGGGCGCGGCACGGATGCCGGCCAGCGCCAGCTTGCCGTCGCGCAGCCAGTCGCAGCTGAAGCCCAGCGCCTGCAGGCCGGCCTGCAGCCCGTCCCCAATCAGGGGGTCATCCTCGACGATCAATACCCGCATGCGTGTTCCTAATGCCATTCCTTGATACCGGTAATCATGGCACGAACCAGATTCACCCGCTCGACGCGGCTCATCACGATGGCCGCCAGCGCGTGCAGCCCGGCGGCGGCCAGCAGGGTGTTGGCCAGTGCCTCGTGCAGCTCTTCCAGCCAGTCTTCGCCAAAGTAGGCATCGGTGCCCATCAGGTAGCCGCTTACCCCCAGTGCCAGCACCAGGCCCATCAGCGCCAGCATCATCAGCGCGCCCAGCGGGTTGTGGCCTGCGGTTTGCGGGTGCCGGCCGTCCTTCACCGCATCCAGGTGCGCTTTCAGCCGTGCCGGGGTGGGGAAGAAGCTGGCGAAGCGCGCATGGCGGCTGCCGACGAAGCCCCAGACGATGCGCGCCAGCACCAGGCCAGTGGCGAGGTAGCCGGCCCAGCGGTGCGGCGGATCGCCCTCCTCCAGCAGCAGCAGGTTGGCCGCCACGCAGCTCAGCAGCGTCCAGTGGAACAGGCGCACGAATGGATCCCACACTTTTTCGCGGCGGATGCCGGCTTGATCGGGCATGGTGCTCATGGCAGAGCCTCCGGTAAACGCCGCCAGCGCTGGCACGCGGTGGCGGCCAGGCCATCTGGCGACAGCGGCAAATGAAAAAAGCCGGGCAGCTGCCCGGCCGTGGCGGCGACGCTCAGCTCTCGATGTCGCTCTTCACCGGCTTGCCGGATACCGGGTCGAAGTAGATTTCCACTTTCTTGCCGTCCTTGTTCTTGCCGTAGATTTCGTAGCAGTTGCCGGACACCTTGAACTTCTTGATCTGGTAGCCCTGGCCTGCCAGCTGCTTCTTGAAGTCGGCTTCTTTCTGCCATTTGTCTTTCGGCTGGGCCGGGCACTGGGCGGAGGCAAACGCGCTGGAGGCAACAACGGCCAGCAGACTGACGGCGAGTAGCTTTTTCATACGGTGGTTCTCCTTGGAGGGGCGATGTTTACCTGCACGCCTGCAGGCACCCTGGCATTTAATGCCACTGGCCTTAACCACGGCTTAGCGCTGGCTTAATCCAGGCTTAGCCGCGGCAGGCGCGTAGCCAGGCGCTGGCGCCACGGCTGCCACAGCAGGTCGTGGCCGGCGAACAGCAGGCAGCAGGCCAGCCACACCAGCCAGCCGCTCCACAGGTTGTGCGACAGGAAATGCGCGCCGCGCGCCATCTGCCCCAGCCCCATCAGCATGCCGGCCGCACCGCCCAGCCAGAACAGCCGCCGCGCCAAGGTTGGCCGCAGCGGCCGCTGCCAGAAGCCCAGCGCCAGCAGCGAGAAGCCGGCGGAGGCATGGCCGCCTGGGAAGCAGCGCCCGGGGCCGGCATCCAGCGGCACCGCGGCGAACAGGCCAAAGCGGCTGGCATGGCCGCCGAAGGCCTGCAGATCCCACGGGCAGGAGTGCGCGCTTTTCTGCTTCAGCCACGACACCAGCGCGGTGGCCAGCAGCATCACCGCCACCGCCAGCAGTTGCCGGTAGTCGCGCCGGCGCCAGCCCTGGACGCCCAGCAGCACGCCGGCCGCCACGATCAGGTATTTGGCCAGCTGGTGGTTGAGCAGGTCCAGCCAGTGCGCGTTCTGCAGCGGGAAATGGCCGCTGGCCGGGTCGAAGAACAGCTGCTGCAGGCGCAGATCCAGCGCCGGGAAGCGCTCCAGCCACCACAACAACAGCAAACTTCCCAGCAGCCACAGCAGCTGGCGACGGTAAAAATCGGCGGGGGAGGCAGGCATGCCAGGCTCCGGCAAGTGGGGATCAGCCTGGCAGTGTGCCGGCGGCGGATTAGCGCAAACTTAACGGCGGCCAGGCATAAAAAAAGCGCCGCCAGACGGCGGCGCCCTGTGGCCGGTGCGGCTCAGTGCTGGCGGCAGGCGGCGTACATGTCCAGCGGTTGCTCGTACAGCGCGGTGTGCACGTCCATCAGCCCCAGCACGCTGTGGAACAGGTTGTCCTGGCTGTAGCGCTGGCGGCTGGCCTGCTGCAGGCATTGCGGCTGCATGTTGGCCGCAGACAGCCATTGCGGCGAGAACCACGCCAGCATCGGGATGTGCTTCTGCGCATCCGGCGCCACGATGTAGGGCGTGGCGTGCAGGTACATATTGTTCTCGCCCAGCGATTCGCCGTGGTCGGACAGGTAGAACATGCTGCCGGCGATGTCCTGCCGCTGCTGCAGGCGCTTGATCACCTGCGCCAGGAAGTAATCGGTGTAGCGGATGGTGTTGTCGAAGCCGTTGATGATGTCCTGGCGGCTGCACTTCTGCAGCTCGCTGCTGCGGCATTCCGGCTGGAACGCCGCAAACTGCTGCGGGTAGCGTTTGTAGTAGGCCGGGCCGTGACTGCCCTTCTGGTGCAGCACGATCACCGCGTCCTGCTGCAGGCCCTTGAGCTTGCCATCCAGCGCGTCCAGCAGGATGTCGTCGAAGCATTCCTCGCTATTGCAGAACTTGGGGTCCTTGGCGCCGAACAGCAGCTGCGTCGGCACGCGGTTGCACACTTCCTTGCAGCCGGAGTTGTTGTCCAGCCAGCTCACCGCCAGCCCGCTGCGCTTGAGGATGTCCAGCAGGTTCTCGCGGTGCTTGGCCTCGTCGGCATCGAACTTGTCGCGCGGCAGCGCCGAGAACATGCACGGCACCGACACCGCGGTCTCGGTGCCGCACGACCAGGCATCCGGGTAGTTGACCAGCCCCGGCACCTTGGCCAGTTCCGGGTTGGTCGGCCGCGGGTAGCCGTTGAGCGAGAAGTGGTCGGCGCGCGCGGTCTCGCCCACCACCAGCACCAGCACCCGCGGCTTGCTGCCTTGCGGCCAACCTTGGCCGCGCTTGGCGTCCAGCCCGATCTGCTGCAAGGGCTGCGCCTTGGCGTTCACCCGCTTGAAGTAGGAGCTGGTGGCCTGCAGGTAGTTGGTGGGGGTAATGGCGAAGCGCAGTTCGCGGTTGTTGCGGAACAGCGAGGCAAAATCCTGATAGCCGGCCATCGCCACGCCGAACAGCACGCCGGCGGTGATCAGCAGCGCCAGCACGCGGCTGCCGACCTCGCGCAGCGCCGGGCGGAAGCTCAGCGGCGCCTGCCACAGCCACAGGCTGGGCAGCCCGCCCAGCAGCAGCACGGTGAGTACCATCTTCAGCGTGATCAGGTCGCGCACTTCAGCGCCGTCGGTCTGCATGGCGTTGCGCACCATATTGGTGTCGATCAGCACGCCGTACTGGCTCATGAAGTAGCTGACCGCCGCGGTGGTGACGAACAGCACCGTCAGCAGCGGCCGGCCGATGCGCGGCCACACCAACAGCAGCAGCAGCAGGTTGATGAAGGCGGTGACCAGCACGAAGGACAGGCCCAGCATTTTCACCGCGTGGCCATCCAGCGGGCCGACGATATGCAGCATGCGTTGCCAGAATGGCAGGTTGAACAGCAGCACGAACAGCAGCGCGGCGCCCAGCGCCAGCCATTCCGCCCGCGCGGGACGTAGCAGTTTTTTCATCGGTGCACTCAAAAATGAACTCGGACGGCAGGCACGCAGCCTGCCCGGCGTGCGCATTGCAACAGGCCAGCATTAAGCCAGGCTTAGCGGCGCAGGCTAGCGCAGCGCAAGTTGCCGCAGCGTATCGCTTTGTCACCGATCCGTCACCGCCAGCTCACGGTGTTGTCATGCAACGGCAGCACTATCGTGCGCATCTGCCCTGCGGAGATGCACCATGAGCCACTGTTACCGCACCATCTGGCTGTCCGATGTCCACCTGGGCACCAGCGGCTGCCAGGCCGCCTTCCTGCTGGATTTTCTCAAGCACCACGAGTCGGACACCCTGTACCTGGTGGGCGACATCATCGACGGCTGGCAGCTGAAGAAATCCTGGTACTGGAAGCAGGCGCACAACGACGTGGTGCAGAAGGTGCTGCGCAAGGCGCGCAAGGGCACCCGGGTGGTGTACGTGCCAGGCAACCACGATGAGGCGGCGCGGCAGTACGCCGGGCTGGACTTCGGCGGCATCGCCATCCGCGCCGAGGCCGAGCACCGCACCGCCGACGGCAAGCGGCTGCTGATCATCCACGGCGACGAGTTCGACGGCGTGATCCAGCACGTGAAGTGGCTGGCCTATGTCGGCGACAGCCTGTACACGCTGATACTCGGCCTCAACCGCCACTACAACTGGTTACGCCACAAGCTGGGGCGGCCGTACTGGTCGCTGTCGCAATACCTGAAGCACAAGGTGAAAAACGCGGTGAACTTCATCAGCGACTTCGAGCACATCCTGGCCGCCGAGGCACGCCGCCGCGGCTTCGACGGCGTGATCTGCGGCCACATCCACAAGCCGGAAGTGAAGGACATCGACGGCATCGTGTACGGCAACTGCGGCGACTGGGTGGAAAGCCTGTCGGCGCTGGTGGAGCACCACGACGGCCGGCTGGAGGTGGTGTACTGGACGCAGCTGGCGGCGCAAGGCGCCGACAGCGCGCCGCTGCCGGCCGCCTTTCCCGCCGCGCCGGAAGCGCTGGCGCCGCAGGCAGCCCAGCAGGAGACCGCCACATGCGCATCATGATCGTGACTGACGCCTGGCTGCCGCAGGTCAACGGCGTGGTGCGCAGCCTGCTGGAAACCGTGCGCGAGCTGCGTGCGCTGGGGCACGAGGTGGCGCTGCTCACTCCGCTGGGCGGCGAGCACGACGCCGGCGACGGCTTTCGCACCCTGCCCTTGCCCAGCTACCCGGACATCCGCATCGCGCTGTTCCCCTACCGCCAGGCGGCGGCAAGGTTGGCCGCCTTCGCGCCGCACGCGGTGCACATCGCCACCGAAGGCCCGCTGGGCTGGGCGGCGCGGCGCTGGTGCCTGCGCCGCGGCCAGCCGTTCAGCACCGCCTACCACACCCGCTTCCCGGAATACGTCGCCGCGCGCATCCGCCTGCCGCTGGCCATCAGCTACGCCTTCATGCGCCGCTTCCACGCCCCGGCCGCCGCGGTGATGGCACCCACCCCCAGCATCGTGCGCGCGCTGCGCCAGCGTGGTTTCAACAATGTGGTGCTGTGGGGGCGCGGCGTGGACACCGCGCTGTTCAGCCCCGGCGAGCGCGAACGGCTGGAGACCGCACCGCCGCGCTTCGTCTACATCGGCCGCGTGGCGGTGGAAAAGAATATCGAAGCCTTCCTGCAGCTGGACTTGCCCGGCAGCAAGTGGGTGGTGGGCGAAGGCCCGCAGCTGGAAGAGCTGCGCCAGCGCTACCCGGCGGTGCACTTCGCCGGCGTGTTCCCGCAGCACGAGCTGGCGCGCTTCTACCGCGCCGCCGACGTGTTCGTGTTCCCCAGCCGCACCGACACCTTCGGCCTGGTGCTGCTGGAGGCGATGGCCTGCGGCACGCCGGTGGCCGCCTACCCGGTGGCCGGCCCGCTGGACGTGGTGGGCGACAGCGGCGGCGGCGTGCTGCACGACGACTTGCGCAGCGCCTGCCTGCAGGCGCTGGCGCTGGACCGCGCCCAGGTGCGCCAGGTGGCGGAGCGCTTCTCCTGGGCGGCGGCGACGCGGCAGTTCGAGGCCCATCTGCACCCACGCCCGCTGGGCGAACAGGAAGGCATGGCCTTCACCGCCGGCGGCGGGCGCTGAGCGCGACGCAAATAACGATGCGGCCAACCTTGTCTGCCAAGGTTGGCCGCATCGTTTTGCCGCGTAAGCATGTGTCCACGCTCGCGCGCGCCCAGGCGAAAGCGGCCGGGCAAGCGGCGTTTATCCAGCGGTAAACCTGCCGGCGGCAGCCGTTTTCAACGCCATCTCGCCGCATTGCAACAAGTCGCAACCGATGGCGAACAGGCGCAAAGGATCAGGCCGGCGCATGCGTCGCCTTGCGTGCGCCCAGCTGGCTCAGCAGCACGCTGGCGACGATCAGCGCGGCGCCGCCGACCTTGCCGGCCGTCATCGCCTCGCCGGCCAGCCAGCCGATCAGCCCGCCCCACACCGGCTCCATCGCGTAGATGATGGTGGCGCGGGTGGCCGGCACCGTCTGCTGCGCCCAGTTCATCACGATCTGGATCAGCGCAGTGGCGGCGCCCAGCACCAGCACGCAGGCCAGCAGCAGCGGCTGCCACTGCGGCAGCGCCTCGCCCGCCAGCGGCGCGCTGGCCAGCGACAGCAGCGCCACCGTGCTCAGCTGCACCAGCGCCATGCGCCGCGCGTTGCAGCCGACGGCAAAGCGGCTGATCAGGCAGATTTCCAGCGCGATGGTGGCGGTGGCGGCGATGGTCAGCCACTCGCCCAAGCCCAGCTGAATACTCAGGCCATCCACCCCGGCCAACAGCAGCAGGCCGGCAAACGCCAGCGCCACGCCGCCCCAGGCCGCCAGGCCCGGGCGCTGGCGGAACAGCGCCCATTGCAGCAGCGGCACCAGCGGCACGTACAGGCCGGTGAGAAACGCCGAGGTGCTGCTGGCGATGTGGTCCAGCCCCAGCGTCTGCAGGTTGTAACTGAAGTACAGCACCGCGCCGATGCTGACGCCGCCCAGCACTTCGGCGCGGTTGAGGCCGGCCAGCTGGCGGCGGCACAGCAGCAGCGCCAGTGCGGCGGCCACGGCGAAGCGCATGCCGACGAAGGCGAAGGCGCCGCTCCATTGCAGTGCGGTCTGCACCGCGAGGAAGGTGCCGCCCCAGATCAGGGTAATGCCGACCAGCGACAGGTCTGGCAGCCAGGAACGGTGCGGGGCGGGGGCGGTAACGCTGAGAGTGGACATGGCAGTGGCTCGGGTGTAGGGTGATGGCTCGATTTGTGCACTATATTGCACAACCCGCCAACTGAGCAATATATTGCACCGAATGAGCGCACACCCTCCCCTGCAAGTCTTCAGCCACGTCGCCCACAACCTGCGCGCCGCGCGCCAGCGCAGCGGCCTGAGCCAGGAAAAACTGGCCGCCAGCGCCGAGGTCAGCCGCCGCATGCTGGTGAGCATCGAAGCCGGCGCCAGCAATGTCAGCATCGCCACCCTGGACCGGCTGGCCAGCGCGCTGGGGCTGACCTTTTCCGAGCTGGTGCGCGCCCCCGGCAGCGAGGCGCCGGTGCGGGTGTGGCAGGGCGACAGCAGCGACAGCCACGCCACCTTGCTGCACAGCGTGGCGCTGGCCGGCGCCACGCTGGAGCTGTGGCAATGGCAGCTGGCACCCGGCGACAGCTACCAGGCGACGCCGGACCCGCTGGGCTGCGGCGAGATCGTCGAGGTGCACAGCGGCACGCTGCAGCTGAGCCACGCCGCGCAGCAGCACACGCTGCAGGCCGGCGACACCGCCGGCTACGGCACCGAGCACGGCTACCGCTACCACAATCCGGGCGACAGCCTGCTGCGCTTCCAGCGCAGCATCGTGATGCCGGCGCCCGCCAGCCGCTAGCACACCTCAGCAGCGCTGCCGATCTGGGCGCCGCCCCGGCCCCCGCAACGCCACCCCGGCGCGCGCTCAACCTTGCCACGCCAGCGCCGGCACACCCCCTGGCGCATGGCCCCGGCCAGCGCCGTGCTGGCCGCCGATACGGCACCAGCGCCAGCCGCCCGCCGCTGCCAACCCCACTCGCCACACGGCCCAAGCACGCTATCCAGCGCACCGCCCGCATCATGCCAGCAGTATTTTCAGAGCCTTGATGCACATCAATCACTACCACATGCTGCGTCCATACAATGCTTCAAACACAAGATATTGGAGCAAACATGGACGCACGCCCCAGCCGCCAGGTTGACGCCGTCAGCAGCATCAACGAGTACCTGTCCCGTGCCGACTGGCGGGTGCAGGCCAATGCCAACCAGGGCTACAGCCTGGGCGGCATGATCCTCAACATCGCCGGCAAGCTCACCGCCGAGTACTGGCTGGGCGAGGTGTTCCCGGTCGCAGCCGCCACGGCGCACCGCCACGGCGACCTGCACATCCACGACCTGGACATGCTGTCCGGCTACTGCGCCGGCTGGTCGCTGCGCACCCTGCTGCAGCTGGGTTTTGCCGGCGTCGGCGGCAAGGTGGAATCGGCGCCGCCGCGCCACCTGTCCAGCGCCTGCGGCCAGATCGTCAACTTCCTCGGCACGCTGCAGAACGAATGGGCCGGCGCGCAGGCGTTCAGCTCCTTCGACACCTACCTGGCGCCGTTCGTGAAAAAGGACGCACTGAGCTACGCGCAGGTGAAGCAGGCGATCCAGGAGCTGATCTACAACCTGAACGTGCCCAGCCGCTGGGGCACGCAGACGCCGTTCACCAACCTCACCTTCGACTGGGTGTGCCCGGAAGACCTGCGCGAGCAGATTCCGGTGCTGGGTGGCGAGGAGATGCCGTTCCGCTACGGCGACTGCGCCCCCGAGATGGCGCTGATCAACCGCGCCTACATCGAGGTGATGCTGGCCGGCGACGCCTGCGGCCGCGCCTTCACCTTCCCGATTCCCACCTACAACATCACCAAGGATTTCGACTGGTACGGCGACAACACCGAGCTGCTGTTCGCGATGACCGCCAAGTACGGCCTGCCCTACTTCCAGAACTTCGTGAACTCCGAGCTGGAGCCGCACATGGTGCGCAGCATGTGCTGCCGCCTGCAGCTGGACCTGCGCGAGCTGATGAAGCGCGGCAACGGCCTGTTCGGCAGCGCCGAGCAGACCGGCTCGGTGGGGGTGGTCACCGTCAACTGCGCGCGCCTGGGCTATCGCTTTGCCGGCGACGAAGCCGCGCTGCTGGCCGAAACCGACCGCCTGCTCGACCTGGGCCGCGAGGTGCTGGAAGCGCGCCGCAGCAAAGTGCAGCAGCACATCGACGGCGGGCTGTACCCGTACACCCGCCACTTCCTCGGTAGCCTGCGCAACCACTTCTCCACCCTGGGGGTGAACGGCATCAACGAGATGATCCGCAACTTCAGCGCGGACGAGCACGACATCACCAGCGACTGGGGCCACGCCTTTGCCTGCCGCTACCTGGACCACATCCGCGCGCGCATGGTGGAGTTCCAGCAGGCCACCGGCCACCTGTACAACCTGGAGGCCACCCCGGCGGAAGGCACCACCTACCGCTTTGCGCGCGAGGACAACAAGCGCTACCCCGGCATCCTGCAGGCCGGCACGCCGCAGCAGCCGTACTACACCAACTCCAGTCAGCTGCCGGTGGGCTTTACCGACGACCCGTTCGAGGCGCTGCTGCGCCAGGACGAGCTGCAGCGCAAATACACCGGCGGCACCGTGCTGCACCTGTATATGAGCGAGGCGGTGAGCAGCGCCGACGCCTGCCGCCAGCTGGTGCGCCGCGCGCTGGAAAACTTCCGCCTGCCCTACATCACCATCACCCCCACGTTCTCGATCTGCCCGAGCCACGGCTACCTGTCCGGCCGCCACGACTTCTGCCCGAAGTGCGATGCCGAGCTGATCGCGAAAAAACGCCGCGCCGCCTGCTGCGACTGATCCCGCAGGGGGAATCACAAGGCGGGCGCAGCGCAGCGCGCCCACCAGCAACCCCATCGCAACCAGACAGAACCAACCCGCCGCCATGCGGCCAACCTTGAAAGGAAACCCCATGCAACAGCAGCCAGCCATCGAACTGAAAGACGAAGAACGCACCCGTTGCGAAGTATGGACGCGAGTAATGGGCTACCACCGCCCGGTAGCCTCGTTCAACACCGGCAAGCAGGGTGAATTCCATGAACGCCGCCACTTCGACCAACAGCGCGCCGGCTGAGCGCGCCCGCATCGGCGGCTGGCAGCCGTTCTCCGCCTGCGACTGGCCGGGGCGGCTGGCTGCAGTGGTATTCCTCGCCGGCTGCCCGTGGCGCTGCGGCTACTGCCATAACCCCGGCCTGCTGGCGCGCCAGCACGGCAAGCCACGTTGGCCGCAACTGCGCGAACTGCTGCTGCGCCGCCGCGGCCTGCTGGATGGCGTGGTGTTCTCCGGCGGCGAGCCGCTCACCGACCCGGCGCTGCCGGCGCTGCTGGCCGAAGTGCGCGCCATGGGCTTCGCCACCGGCCTGCACAGCGCTGGCTGCCACCCGGAGCGGCTGCGCCGCGTGCTGCCGCTGCTGGACTGGGTGGGGCTGGACATCAAGACCCTGCCCGGCCGCTACGCCGCGCTCACCGGCAGCGGCGGCAGCGGCGCCCGCGCCTTCGCCTGTCTGGATCTGCTGCTGGCGCACGGCAGCGCCTTCGAATGCCGCAGCACCATCCACCCGGCGCTGCACGACGACGCCACCCTGCTGCAGCTGGCCGGCCAACTGGCGCAACAGGGCGTGCGCCACTACGCCTGGCAGCTGCTGCGCCCCGGCCCGCAGCTGCCGCAGCCGTTCGCACCCATCGCAGAAGGTTGGCCGCAGGCCGACGTGCAACAGCAGGTGGCGGCGCTGTTCGAGCAGTTCGAGGTGCGATCGGGATGAGTTGAAGGTGCAGGCACAGGACGTAGCCCACATCAAGGGCTGGCAGCGATGGCAACAAATGCCCCAGTTAAAAAGCGCCAAATTCAGAGCTGAATTTGGAGCTTTTTCTTGTAGAATGCAGTTCATCACCCAAGCTCAGGACTCGCCATGGAAACCGTATTGACCAAGCTGGCAGTGAGCATGTCGGAGTTCAAAAAGAATCCATCGAAGGTTGTGCGCGAAGCCGGCAACACGCCGGTGGCCGTGCTGAACCACAACAAACCCGCGTTCTACATGATCGACCCGGAAACCTTCGAGGCGATGATGGAAAAGCTGGCCGACATCGATTTGCTGCCCGTGCTGCAGGAACGCTTGTCCCGCAAGGGAGAAGCCATCGAAGTGAAGCTGGATGAACTCTGAGCCACAGCCGTACACCTCAAGTTCATGCCCGAGGCGCTGGCCGAATGGCAGGCGCTGGATGGCTCCGTCAAGCAGGAGTTCAAGCGCCTGCTGAAAAAGCGGCTGGAAAACCCGCATGTGCAGGGTTCGGAACTCATGGCCGAACTGCGCGGCTGCTACAAGATCAAGCTGCGCAAGCAGGGCTACCGGCTGATATACAGCGTCGAAGACGGCGAGCTGGTGGTACTGGTGCTGGCCATAGACAAACGTGAACACTCCACGGCCTACAAGCGTGCCGTGCAACGGCTGTTGCAACGCTAGCTACCCAGATATCTCCAACAACAAGGCCGCCCGTGGGCGGCCTTGCGCATTGCAACGTGGCACCTGGCGCTACTCGCCGCGCAGCGCCTGCAAATACTTGTACACCGTCGCCCGCCCCAGCCCCAGCACGCTGCCGATGTAGTGGGTGGCGCTCTTGCCGTTGAATGCCCCCTCGGCGTACAGCGCCGCCACCAGCTCGCGCTTGTGCTGCCGCGTCAGGGTGTTCAGCGCCAGCTGGCGCTCATGCAGCCAGGCGTGCATGAAGGTGTTGATGCGCTCCTGCCAGTCGTCGCGGAACAGCTCGGCCGGCTGCTCCACCAGCCCGGCGCCCTTGAGCAGCATGTCCAGCATGCCGTGCATGTGCTCGAACACCGCGATGTTGAAGTTGATGCACATCACCCCCTGCGCGGCGCCGGCGTCGTCGAACAGTACCGAGCTGGTGCAGCGCATCTTGCGGCCGTCCCAGTTCAGCTTTTCGTACGGGCCGACGGTGCGCTCGTCTATGGTGCGCTCGATCTCCTCCAGCGCCGCGTCGTCGCCCACCTCGCGCCGCGACAGGTTGTTGGCCAGGTACAGCACGCGCTGGGTGGCCAGGTCGTGAATCACCACCTCGGCATAGGGAAAGAACAGCCGGGCGATGCCGTCGGCCAGGTGCTGGTAACGCGCCAGCAGCGGGTGCTGGCGGGTGGCGGAGTGTGCGCTCATGGTAGCGGGGGGCGGAAAGGACTGGCGGATAGTGACCGATGTGCTCAGGCCGGACAAGTGGCGGCGTGGCGCTGCCAGATGGCGTGGGCGATGGCCACGTCCTGCAGCCCCATGCCGATGGAGCGGAAGAACACGTGGCGGCGGTAGTCCGGGCGCGGCGCGCGGCCGGACACCAGCGCCGCCAGGTCGCCACACAGCGCTACCGGGTGCCAGCAGCCGCGCTCGGCGGCCAGCACCATTTCGCCGGCGCGGCTGGGGGTGCTGGCGGCGTGGTCGCAGTACACGTCCATGCCGGCCAGGCTTTCCGGCGGCACTTCGTGCGCGTTGACGGCATTGGTGCTGATGGAGGTGATCAGCGCCGGCTTGGCCAGCGTGGCCGGGTCCAGCACCGCGCCGGCGGACGAGGTGCACAGCATGATCACGTCGGCGCCGTCGGTGGCGGCGGCCAGGCTGTCGCAGCAGCGCACGCGCGCATCCACTGCGGCCAACGTCTGCTGCAGCGCGGGGTTGGCCGCCAGATCCGGCGCGTACAGCCGCACCTCGCGCCAGGCGCGCAGCGGCAGTGCCTGGCGCAGGTGCGCCTGGCCCAGTGCGCCGCAGCCGATCACCGTCAATACTTGACTATCCTGCGGCGCCAGCTCGTCCACCGCCAGCGCGGTGGTGCCGGCGGTGCGCGCCACGGTGAGTTCGCCCGAGTCGCAGAACAGCAGCGGCTGGCCGGTCTGCATCGACAGCAGCGCGGTCCAGGCGGTGATTACCGGCCGGCCGGGGGTGACGATGTACGGCGACAGCTTGGCGCCGAACACCTGCTCGCTGGCCAGCACGCCCTGGTAGGTGATGAAGTCGCCGGCGCCGTGCGGGAACAGCGTCAGCGTCTGTGCCGGCTGCACCGCCTGCTCGTCGGCCAGCGCCGCGAACAGGCCACGCAGGGTGGCCGCCAGCGGCAGCCCGGCCAGCAGCGGGCGGATCTGTTCGGCGTTCAGGGTCAGCGGCGGGCGTTGGTGCGAGATAGTCATCTTGGTCTCCTGCGACGAGGTTGCTGTCTTTTGTGGATATTTTGTCTACACAGACTAGCAGTGTGCCGGCAAAAATGGAAATAATTTGTCCACAGTGGATTTTTTGTCTACATTAGCAAGCGGCAAACACAGACGCGGCCACCGCGCAGCGCCACAACGGGAAGCCCGACCGATCACCCAGGAGAAACTTCATGAAGCGCAGCACCTTCCGTACCCTCGCCCTGCCCCTCATCGCCCTGCTGGCCGCACCGGCCATGGCGCAAAGCACCATCCGCATGGGGCTGGAGCCGTTCTACCCGCCGTTCGAGAGCAAGCAGGCCGACGGCCAGCTGGTCGGCTTCGACATCGATGTCGGCAAGGCCATCTGCGAACGCATGGCCGCCAAGTGCAGCTGGGTGGAGACCTCGTTCGAGGGCCTGATCCCGGGCCTGAAGGCGAAGAAATTCGACGTGATCAACTCGTCGATGAACATCACTGCCAAGCGCCGCGAATCCATCGACTTCACCACCCCGATCTACATCGTGCCGATCCAGATGGTGGCCAAGCGCAGCAGCGGCCTGCAACCGACAGTGGCCAGCCTGAAAGGCAAGACCGTGGGCGTGCTGCAGGGCGCCACCCAGGAAGACTTCGTGCGCAAGCACTGGGAGAAGAACGGCGTGAAGGTGGTGGCCTACCGCGACCAGGCGCAGATCTACCTTGACCTGGCCTCCGGCCGGCTGGATGCCGGCGTGCAGGAAGCGCAGAACGCGATGGAAGGCTTCCTCAGCAAGCCCAACGGCAAGGACTTCGACTTTGCCGGCGGCGTGCTCAGCGACTTCGCCACCCTGGGCGAAGGCACCGGCTTCGGCGTGCGCAAGGGCGACAAGGCCACCATGGCGGCGCTGGAGAAAGCCATCGCCGGCCTGAAGCAGGACGGCACCCTCAGCCGCCTGTCGCAGAAATACTTCAAGCGCGACATCATCGCCAAGTAAGCGACCGGCAAGGTTGGCCGCGGCCTGCGGCCAACCTTGCAGATTCCGTTGCCATGGCCGCTGCCCGCAGCGCCCATGGCAACTGCATCTGAGAGAAGCAAGACATGGATTTCGACATCATCGTCCTCGGCGCCGGCATGATCGGCGTCTCCACCGCCATCGCGCTGCAGCAGCGCGGCCAACGCGTGGCGCTGCTGGACCGCCGCGCCCCCGGCGAGGAAACCAGCCACGGCAACGCCGGGCTGCTGGAACGCGCCGCGGTGGTGCCGTACGGCTTTCCGCGCAACCTGGCCAGCGTGCTGCGCATCGGCCGCAACCGCAGCGCCGACGTGCGCTACCAGCCGTCCAGCCTGCTGCAGAGCACGCCGTGGCTGTGGCGCTACTTCCGCGCCTCCGCCCCGCACCGGCTGGCCGCCGCCGCGCACGACATGCTGCCCTTGATCAGCCGCAGCCTGGACGAACACGCCACGCTGATCGCCGCGGCCAACATGCAGGACTTGTGCAGCGACGACGGCCTGTACGAGGCCTACCGCACCGAGGCCGGCTTTGCCGCCGAGGCCGCCAACGCCCGCCGCGTCGCCGCCGAACACGGCCTGCAGCTGCAGCTGCTGGACGCGGCGCAGCTACGCGCCGCCGAACCGGGGCTGGGCGAGGGCTTCGCCGGCGCGGTGCACTGGCGCGACCCGCAGCGGGTCAGCGATCCGGGCGCGCTCACCCGCGGTTACGCCGCCTATTTCCAGGCCCTGGGCGGCGTGCTGCTGCAACAGGAAGCCACGGCGCTGACGCCGGACGGCAGCGGCTGGCAGCTGCACACGGCCGCCGGCACGCTGCGCGCCGCGCAGGTGGTGGTGGCGCTGGGGCCGTGGTCGGACGATATCTTCCGCCCGCTGGGCTACCGCATCCCGCTGCAGAGCAAGCGCGGCTACCACATGCACTACCAGCCGCTGGGGCCGGGGCTGCAGTACACCGTGGCCGACGTGGAAGGCGGCTTCGTGGTGTCGCCGATGCAGCGCGGGCTGCGCATCGCCACCGGCGTGGAGCTGGCGCGCCGCGACGCCGCCCCCAACTACGCGCAGCTGCAGCAGGCGGAAGCACTGGCGCGCGGGCTGTTCCCGCTGGGCGAGCGGCTGGACGCCACGCCGTGGATGGGCAGCCGCCCCTGCCTGCCGGACATGCGCCCGGCGCTGGGCGCCGCGCCGCGCCACCGCGGGCTGTGGTTCAACTTCGGCCACGCCCACCACGGCCTGACGCTGGGGCCGGTATGCGGCCAACTGCTGGCGCAGCTGATCTGCGGCGAGACGCCATTCACCGACCCGGCGCCGTACGCGCCGGCGCGCTTCCTGTAGCGCGACGCTTGCCTGTTAAGCGGCCCACGGGCCGTTTTTTTTTGTCCGCGGCGCTGGAAACAGCGCCGCGCGGCCACGCCGCAAACGCCGCCGCGAGCGGGCTCGTGCCATGCGATTTGCCGCCGCGGCGCGGATGCTGCCGTTGATACCGCTGCCGGCCGACCGGCGCGCGGTGCCTGCCAAGCTGCCGCCATGAAAAAAGGCGATCCGCGGATCGCCTTTTCCTGATACCAGATCGTGCCGGCTGCGCTCCATGCGCTCAGCGCACGCTGCGCACCAGCAGGTCCGGCTGGCGGCAGCTGCGCGCCTCGGCGCGCTGCATCTGCTCGCTACAGGCAACCGCGGCGCTGCCCTGCTTGTTGATGCACAACCGCACCTCCTGCAGGAAGCGCCCGGCCCCGCTGCAGGCCACGCTGATGGCGCTGGCCGGCAGCCACGGGTTGGCCGCAGACAAATCGGCCTTCAGCTGCGGCAGACTGCGGCGCAGCGGCTGCGCCGGCGCCTGGTAGGCGGCCGGGATGCGTACCCTGGCCTTGAGGCTGGCGGCCAGCTGGTGGAACTGCGGCTGGCTCAGGCCGCTGCAGCTGCCGTGCTTGTCCCACTCGTGGCGGTACAGCTTGCGGCTGGGATACAGGCCGGCGAACTGCTGTGCAATCTGCGGCTGCAGCGGTTCGGCGCCACAGTCTGCCGGGTAGCCCTGCTGGTACTGCGGCCACAGCCCGTGCAGCACGAAGCCGTACGGCCGGCCGCATTGCTCGGCATCCTGCGGCCGCGCCGCGCAGTAGTCCGGCGACCACGACAGCGCCAGCACGTAGAAATCGAAACGCCCCGGTACATCGGCCGCGGCGGCCGGTGCGGCCAACGTTGCGCCGGCCAGCAGCGCCGGCAACAGCCATGCGCGCCGCATCACAGCGTGGCCTTGCTGTAGCTGCCGCGGTCGATGTCCAGCAGCTCCACGCACAGCTGCACCGCCAGGCCGGCCGGCCAGTCGCAGGCGCTCTGCAGCGCCGCCAGCAACTGCTGCGACAGCATTTTTTTCACCTCCGGCTGGCGTCCGGCCAGCAGCGACAGCTTCACATGCACGAAGGCATGGCCGTCCGGCTCGTCGCCAACCAGGAACACCGGCAGCGGCAGCGCGCGGCTCTTGATGTCCGGGCCGTCGAACTGGCCGCTGTGCAGCAGCACGTCGTTGAGCGTGCGCAGCAGCGCGGCGGCCGGCAGCGCGGTGAGGTTGGCGGAGTATTCAACGGTGAGATGCGGCATGGCGGAATCCTCGTGTCAGCCCAGGGTGAGCACTACCGGGGTGTGGTCGGACGGGCGTTCCCACTTGCGCGGCACCTTGTCGATCACGCAGCCGCTGGCGCGCGCCTTCAGGCTGTCGCTGATCAGGATATGGTCGATGCGCACGCCCATATTGCGGCGGAACATCATGGCGCGGTAATCCCACCAGCTGTACATCTTCGGCTCCTGGTTGAAGTGGCGGAAGCTGTCGGTGAGACCCATGCCGATCAGGCGGCGGAAGGCGTCGCGCTCCGGCGTGGTGCACAGCACCTGCTCGTGCCAGCCCTCCGGGTCGTACACGTCGATGTCTTCCGGTGCGATGTTGTAGTCGCCCAGCAGCGCAAAATCCGTGTGGGCGGCCAACTCGCTGGCCACGTAGCGCTCCATATTGGCCAGCCACTGCAGCTTGTACTGGTACTTGGGTGAATCCACCGCCTCGCCGTTGACGAAGTAGGCGCAGATCACCCGCACACCGTCCACGGTGGCGGCGATCACCCGCCGCTGCTCGTCGTCGTAGCCGGGGATGCCGGTCACCACATCGGCCATGCTGCGGCCGTTCTTCACCAGGATGGCGACGCCGTTATAGGTCTTCTGCCCCAGCCACGCCGCCTGGTAGCCGGCGGCCTCGATCTCGGCCAGCGGGAACGCCGGCTGGTCCAGCTTCAGCTCCTGCAGGCACAGTACGTCGACGGGGTTTTCCGCCAGCCACTGCAGCACCTGCGGCAGGCGCACTTTCAGCGAGTTGACGTTCCAGGTGGCAAGTTGCATGGCGGGCTCCGGTGTGATTGCAGGGCGTCACCTTAGCGCGGCTGGCGCAGGCTGACAACGCGGCTAAAATCGCAAACACCTGCCGCGCTGCAGCTGCCAAAAATCAGCCAGTTAGCCGCACATGCCGTCTAACAAAATAAACAGCAAGCTTGCCAAGCCCCCCGCCGGCCACCTAGAATGGCCACATCGTCGTAACCGGAAGTTCCAATTGTTCTCTCGTAACTCGCGCCACCCGGCCAACCAGGTACTCAACGAGTGCCCCACCAAAAACCCCAATCGTCGCCGCCTGGCGCCCTTGGCCCTCGATTTCAATATGCGTTCCGCCGCCAAGCCGCAAGCCCACCGCCTGCACCCGGCCGCCCAGCCCGACAGCCAGTCCAAACCGCCGCGTTAGCGTCGTTTCCTGCCCGTTTCCCCTATTGCATAAAGCCTGAGCCCGCTACCCGCGCGCCCGGCGCCTCCGTCTGCCTGTGCCCGCCGCCCAGCCGCTGCCGCACGCAGGCGCAATCATGCCCTCCGCCATGTTGGCCGCACACCGCGCCACTGCTGCGGGCGGGCAGGAAACCGCGTTCACGGCCCCGCGCCGTGGCGCCAAGGACTTGTCATGTCGTTCAGTAACTGGATTCTCTATCTTGGCACCATCGTATTGCTGATGGCGGCGCCCGGCCCCGGCCCGCTGCTCACCCTGTCGCACGGCGCGCAGCACGGCGCTCGCGGCGGCATTCCCAATGCGCTGGGCTTTTCCGCCGGCGCGCTGCTGCTGATGGCGCTGTCGGCGCTGGGCATCAGCGCGCTGCTGTTCGCCTCGCCGACGGCATTCAATATCGTGAAGCTGCTGGGCGCCGGCTACCTGGTGTGGCTGGGCATCACCCTGTGGCGCAAGCCGTTTGCGCTGGGCGGCGAGCAGGCCGGCGCGGCCAGCAGGCTGTGGAGCGGCTTCCGCCCCGCCTTCCTGCTGGCGGTGAGCAACCCGGAAGACACAGTGTTCTTCTCCGCGCTGCTGCCACGCTTCCTGGAGCCGGAACGCGCACTGTGGCCGCAGTACCTGACCATGGCCGCCACCTGGGTAGTGGCCGACCTGGTGATCGCCGTGCTGCTGGCCGCCGCCGGCGGCCGCCTCGGCACCTGGCTGGCGCACGGCCAGCGGTTGAAGCGTTTCTCGCGCACCAGCGGCGGGCTGTTCGTCATCGCCGGGCTGATGCTGGCCGCGGTGCAGCGCTGATCACGTGAGCCGCCTGCCCGCCAGGCGCTTGCTCTCCCTTGCCGCGGCCCAGGTCGCGGCTTTTTTCATGCCGGCGCCGGCGGGCAGGCAAAAAAAGACCCCCGCGGTTGGCGGGGGTAACAGTCAAGTTCGCTTGCTGCCTTGAAGCATTGCGACATGCAACAACGGTGTGAACACCCCTGCCGGCATTGGTTCCACGCCGCGGCAAAAAAACCGCGGCCGCCCCGCCTCAGCCCGCGCCCCGCGCCAGCTCCGCCGCCAGCCGGTCCAGATTCTGCTCGTTGGCCGGCTCCACGATATGGCGCACCGCCTCGGCCACCGCGTCGTCGTCGAAGTTCTGCGCCCACAACAGCAGCGTGCCGCCCGCCAGCGGCTGCAGCTCGATGCTGAGCTGGAAATGCGGCTGGCAGACATGGCGCAGCAGCAGCTGGCGCGCCGGCTCGATGCTGACGAACACCGATTCATTGGCATACACCGTGCCGTCCGGCCCGATCATGTCGAACAGCCAGCGCCCGCCGGGGCGGAAATCGAACTCGGCAATGCGGTTGCTGAACCCCGCCGGCCCCCACCAGCGCGCGATGCGCGTCGCGTCGGCGATGGCGGCAAACACCGCCACCGGCGTGGCAGCGAACTGGCGGCTGGTGCGAAAGGTGGTAGTCATGCGGCGGCCTCGCTGCGGTAGCCGGCGTGGCCGGCGGGGTGGGTTGCGGAGCTACCGTTATAGCAGCGTGGGGAAGGCTGGGGCGCTTGCGCCTCAACGTTGGCCGCACGGTGGTGGCGTCAACTTGATGCGGCCAACCTCTGGGCTACTTTCGCGATGCCAGCTAGAAGGCTTTGTATCCGCTGCGCGGATGCCGTTTGAAGTCGCCGGTTCCGCCCGGCGCACGGGCCAGGGGGCGTACCGCCGCCCCCTCGCGACCCCGCTCGCCCCAGAGGTCCGCGAAACCCCGGCCAAAACGGCATTCGCCAGGCGCCGGCAATTCGCCGTTTGCTAACGGCAAACGGCTCAGCTGCCGCCTTAAAACCTGGCGAACCCCGTTTTGACCGGCGCGGCCCAATGGGGCACTGGGCGCCACACAACGTTGGCCGCATGCTTTCGAGTGTGTGATGCGGCCAACCTTGTCAGGAAAATCATCGACTGCACTGCAGACACTACACCCACAAAAAACTTTGGCCGCAAACCAGCACGGTTTACGGCCAAATTTAATCTGGAACACTAAGTTCAGGACTTTGCTGCACTCACCCCAGCCACTCAGCCAGAGCATCATCACTAGCAAAACCCAACACCGTCAGCTTTGCAGTGCTTACGCCAAATGCGAGGGAAAAGACATGCTGGCCAGGCGAGTACAGCAGCCAGTTTTCGCCATATTGTGCAATTGCGTAGAGTGGCGTCTGATTCAGTTGTTGCTGTATCCCGTAGTGAAACATTTCGCCCTGAATCGTAACTTCCCGAGGGTCAATGACGCAGGCAAGAAGCTGCTGCGACTTTTCGGCAAGATATGCCGTTCGATCGCACCCCGGCGCACACCAGGTGGCAGAGCCACGGCTGAATGAAGTATTCAACACGATAAATGCTTGATCCTTGTTCATCTGTCCTCGCTGGAGCACTCATCACAGCAGCTTGCACCGGGCCAACGCCATCCTCGCCCCACCACCACAGCATCATATTCCTACGACATGGTAACAGAGCCAACTCATCACAAGCCTGCCATTGTTCACATCTTGTTGCGGCCAACCTTTTCATTATGCGGTAACCACTAGGCTCAACCGCAATCTACGGGCGGCAGCCGATTCAGCAAGTTGTAGAGCCGCACCGACGCGCCCCTTCCCGTTGGCGCGAGCCGGGCAAAACGGTGCGCCCCAGGTCTTAAGCCGCCGCATGTCTGAGCCGCGCGACGCTAGCGCGCGGCGAGTTCGGCGGCGCCTGGGGCGTGCCGTTTGGCACGGGGTTTCGAGCAGCCTTCGGGAGAGCCGGGGATTGGAAAGGGGGCGGCGGCCGCCCCCTTCCTCGTCCGCCGGGCGAAACCGGCGACTTCAAACATCCTCCGCGCAGCGGAGGCCAAGCCCCATAACAGCGTTGGCCGCATAACCGTAACGGCTTGCGGCCAACCTTCTGGAAAAAAAGTACGGTGAAAATTGGACGTTAACTAGTTCCGCCATACCATGAGGCTTACAATTAAAAGTCAAAAATCTAGACTTAATCCGTCCAAGTCCATCCCATTAACCATACTCAGAAAAACATCTAGTGAATCTTGTGCAAATATCTGTTTCTCGTTATAAGGCACTACTAACAAGTACGCCCTTAACATTGCCATGACTCGACTTTTGTATGCACCAAAGAATTTTTCTTCAACTTTAACCTCGGAAGGAAAGCCTGCTGGACCAGCGTAAAGCAGTTTATTTCTAAAATTTGCAAGATCAACCAAATGATCCTTCATTTTAGAATGTCCCTTTTTTTCCAGGTGCGTATAAATTTGCTGTCGATAAGAAAATTTCTTCCCCTCTGCTATCAGCTGAACATTGAGTGGAGGATCACTGAAAAAAGTAACAATTTTATTATCAGTAGGCACCTCAAAACTCAATTTCAGTTTTTTCCCATCACCCTCTTCAAAAACACTCAAATCCACAACTATTCCGCTATCTACCAAATCCTTACCAACAAAATCACCTAGAACCGAAAAAAGCACGATCACTGCAGATTTATGTTTGTGATCTCTAGGTTTCAAACCTGCTGCATTATCATAGTCTTTCTCTTTCAGGCAGTGCATCAACCCCGCTGCAGCCTCTTCTTCCGCCGTTATACAACGAAAACAAGCCATGACACTATCAACTTCAAAGAGCTTCTCAGCTCTTTCCAAATGATTTAAAGCAGAACGAAAGCAATGCCTTGAATGCCTATTTGGTAATGCATTGAGCATCTCAATACAGTGGCTGTCGAAGCTAGAGAATTCCATTCTGCCCCCCATCATTAATAAAAAGCGGCCAACCTCGGCCGCCCTACCCCGCTAACCGCCGCTCAAGAAGCCGCCGGCTCGCTCATACCGCTGTGACGCAGCAGCGCGTCGATCTGCGGGTCGCGGCCGCGGAAGGCGCGGAAGGATTCCAGCGCCGGGCGGCTGCCGCCCACTGCCAGGATTTCGTCCCAGAACTGGCGGCCCACCACCGGGTTGGCGCCGCCGGCCTCCTCGAACGCCGCGTAGGCGTCGGCAGACAGCACCTCCGCCCACTTGTAGCTGTAGTAGCCGGCCGCGTAGCCGCCGCCGAAGATGTGGCTGAAGCTGTTGGGGAAGCGGTTGTAGGCCGGCGGGCGGTTCACCGCCACCTCGTCGCGTACCTGCTCCAGCAGCGCCAGCCAATCGATGCTGCCAGGGTCGGCAGCGGTGTAGAGCAGCATGTCGAACAGCGAGAACTCCAGCTGGCGCACCATCTGCATGCCGGACTGGAAGTTCTTGGCGGCGATCATCTTGTCGTAGAGATCGCGCGGCAGCGGCTGGCCGCTGTCGGCGTGGGCGGTCATGCCCTGCAGCACGTCCCACTCCCAGCAGAAGTTCTCCATGAACTGGCTGGGCAGCTCCACCGCGTCCCATTCCACGCCGCTGATGCCGGCCACGCCCAGTTCGTCCACGCGGGTGAGCAGGTGGTGCAGCCCGTGGCCGCATTCGTGGAACAGGGTGATGACTTCATCGTGGGTGAAGTAGGCCGGCTTGTCGCCCACCGGGCGGCTGAAGTTGCATACCAGGTAGGCCACCGGGGTCTGCACCCGGCCGTCTTTCACGCGGCGGCCGCGCACGTCGTCCATCCAGGCGCCGGGGCGTTTGCCGTCGCGGGCGTACAGGTCGAGGTAGAAGCCGCCCAGCAGCGCATCGCCCTGGAAGATTTCGTAGTAGCGCACGTCCGGGTGCCAGGCAGCCACGCTGCGTGCAGCAAAGCGCACGCCGTACAGCTTGCCCACCACGCCGAACAGGCCGGCCAGCACCTTGGGCTCGGGGAAGTACTGCTTCACTTCATGCTCGGAGAAGGCGTAGCGCGCCACGCGCAGCTTTTCGGCGGCGTAGCTGATGTCCCAGGCCTGCAGCTCGGCGAGATTCAGTTCGTCGCGGGCAAAGGCTTCCAGCTCGGCGCGATCCTGCAGCGCGTAGGGTTTGGCGCGCTGCGCCAGGTCGCGCAGGAAGTCGGTAACCTGCTGCGGGCTTTGCGCCATCTTGGTGTACAGCGACAGCTCGGCGTAGTTGGCAAAGCCCAGCAGCTGCGCTTCTTCTGCGGCCAACTGCAGCTTCTCGCGGATCAGCGGGCCGTTGTCCTGTTCGGCGGGGCCGAATTCGGAGGCGCGCTTGGCATTGGCTTCGTACAGTTTTTCGCGCAGTGCGCGGTTGTCGGCGTACTGCAGTACCGGGAACAGCAGCGGAAACTGCAGGCCCAGCTTGTATTTGCCCGGCTGGCCATCGGCCTCGGCCAGCGCCGCGTACATGGCCAGGCTGTCTTCCGGAATGCCGGCCAGCTCGGTCACGTCGTCGATGTACAGCGCGAAGCTGTCGGTGGCGTCCATCACGTGCTGCGAGAACTGGTTGGACAGCTCGGCCAGGCGGCTGGACAGTTCGGCAAAGCGCGCCTTCTGCGCATCCGGCAGCTCGGCGCCGGACAGGCGGAAGTCGCGCAGGTCGTTGTCGATCACCTTCTGGCGCGCGGCGCTGGCGCCGGCAAACGCCGGGTTGGCCGCCACCGCCTTGAAGCGGGCGAACAGCTCCAGGTTCTGCCCCAGCTCGGTGAAGAAGGCGGAGATGCGCGGGATCTCGGCGTTGTAGGCTTCGCGCAGGCCGTCGGTATTGCCCATCACGCCGTTGAGGTGGCCGACCACGCCCCAGGCGCGCGCCAGGCGTTCGGTGGCGTCGGACAGCGGCTCGGAGACCTCTTCCCAGCTGTCGCCGCCCTGTGCAATCACGGCGGCGATGGCGGCGCGCGCCTCGGCCAGCAGTACGTCCAGCGCCGGGGTGATGTGTTCCGGCTTGATGGCGTCGAAACGGGGCAGGTCGGAGAAGTCGAGCAACGGGTTGGTCTGGCTCATGGCGGTATCCTGTGGCAGCCGCGTGGTACGCGGACGATGTGGCAAGCAAGCGGTATCATCACTACCGCGCAATCTCTTCAAGATAAGGACAACTCGGTGAATCGCAATATCCGCAGCTACGACGGCCACCGGCCGCAGATCGACGACTCCTGCTATATCGACCCGGCCGCGGTGGTGATCGGCGAGGTGACGCTGGCGGCCAATGTGTCGGTGTGGCCGTGCGCGGTGGTGCGTGGCGACGTGAATAGCATCAGCATCGGCGAAGGCAGCAATGTGCAGGATTTTGCCATGCTGCACGTGAGCCACCGCAAGGACAGCGACCCGCTGGGCGCACCGCTGGTGATCGGCCGCGATGTCACCATCGGCCACCACGTTACCCTGCACGGCTGCACTATCGGCAACGAGGTGCTGATCGGCATCGGCAGTATCATCCTAGACCGCGCGGTAATCGAAGACCGCGTGCTGATCGGCGCCGGCAGCCTGGTGCCGCCGGGCAAGCGGCTGGAATCCGGCTACCTGTACCTGGGCAACCCGGTGAAGCAGGTGCGGTCGCTCACCGACGGTGAGCTGGCCTACTTCAAGTACTCCGCCGAACACTATGTAAAGGTGATGGACAAGCACAAGGCCAGCCTGGCGGAGTAGGCGCCGCCGCGCGGTTGGGCAAATGCCGGGGCCCGCTCTATGCTGAATGGCAGGCCGCCGCCGGGCGGCACGCCATTCACCGCTAGGTTGGCCGCAGGCGCCAACCGACAACGCAAGGAGCATCCCATGGCAGGCTGGTTCGAACTGAGCAAGAGCACGGACGGGCAATTCCGCTTCGTGCTGAAGGCGGGCAACGCGCAGACCATTCTCAGCAGCGAGCTGTACAAATCGCTGGATGCGGCACAGAACGGCATCGCCTCGGTGCAGAAGAATGCGCCGGACGCCGCGCGCTACGACAGGAAAACCGCCAGCAACGGCAAGTTCTATTTCACGCTGAAGGCGGCCAACCACCAGGTGATCGGCAGCAGCCAGATGTATGAAGCGGAAGCCGGCCGCGACAACGGCATCGCCTCGGTGCAGAGCAACGGCCCCAGCGACACCATCAAGGACCTGACCTAAGCCGCGCCCGCCCCGGCGGCAAACGCCGCCGGGCAGCCCTCGTCCCCCGCCATTTCCCGCCCGCCGCGCCTCGCGCGTCATCCTGCTGTCACCTGCCTGTTCTAGCGTACCTAGCAGCGCCCGCGCACGCCGGACTTGCCATTGTCCTGGTCTACAACACGTCATGTATTTGTAATGTGCGCTGCCTACACTGCCCGCTCTCGATAAGGACATGCCGCTCATGACGCTCGTAAAACGGCTTTGGCTCACGGTTGCGCTCACCCTGGCCTGCCTGCTGGCGGTGGCGCTGAGCAGCGGCCAGCAATGGCTGGCGCTGCGCGGCGAATTCGCCGGCTACAGCCAGCAACAACAACGCTCCTCCGACCTGCAGACGCTGAAGGCCGAGGTGCTGTCGCTGGCGCGCGCCGACCCGCTGCTGCCGGAAACCGCGGCCAAGCTGGCGGCGGTGGATGCGCAGGTTGGCCGCCTGCTGCCGGCCATCGCCGCTGCGCTGCCGGCGGAGGAGGCGCAGTTGTTCCGCAACAACGCCGGCAAGCACTGGCAGGCATTCCGCCGCAACCTGCAATCGGCGCTGAAGATCGCCGAAAGCGCACCGCAGGATGCGCTGTCGATTCCGGAACAGGCCTACGGCATGAGCATCGTGCCGCTGGTGGCGCAGATCGACCAGAAACTGCAGGCCGACAGCCAGCAGCTGCAACAGGCGGCCAGCGACATGCGCCAGCGCATGCTGCAGCTGGGGCTGTGGCTGCTGGGGCCGCTGCTGCTGGCCAGCGTGCTGGTGGTGCTGTCGCAGGTGCTGCTGGCGCGACACCTGAAGCGGCAGATCGCCGCCATGCAGCTGGCCGCCGACCGCCTGGGCGACGGCGACCTGGCCGCGCGCCTGCCGCAGCAGGGCCAGGACGAGCTGTCGCAGGCCGCCGGCCACATCAACCGTTTTCTCGACAAGCTGGCCGGGCTGCTCAACAGCGTCAGCAGCAATGCCGCCAGCAGCGCGCACGAGGCGCACCAGGCGCTGGCGATGACCGGCAGCGTGATCGGCATCACCCGCCAGCAGGCCGAACAGAGCGAGCAGAGCCGGCTGTCGGCGCAGCGCATCGCCAGCACCTCCAGCGGCATCAACCGCCACATCGGCCAGGCGCTGGCCGACAGCGAGCAGGCCAATGCGCAGACCCAGCACGCGCAGCAGCTGGCCGGCGACACCGCGCTGACGCTGCAGGCGCTGTCGCAGCGCATCCGCGGCGCGGTGAACGAGACCGAGCAGCTGAAAACCTCGATCAGCGACATCGCGCAGATCAGCACGCTGATCCGCGAGGTGGCGGAGCAGACCAATCTGCTGGCGCTGAACGCCGCCATCGAGGCGGCACGCGCCGGCGAGCAGGGCCGCGGCTTCGCGGTGGTGGCCGACGAGGTGCGCAAGCTGTCGGAACGCACCGCCGACGCCACCGCGCGCATCTTCGACACCCTGCTGCGGGTGGAAAGCGCCACCGCCGCGCTGTCCGGCACCATGGACACCGCCCGCGCCGCCAGCGACCAGAGCACCAGCGCACAGGAGACACTGAGCCAGGCGCTGCAGGGCGTGGATGGCGCCATGGCCGCCATTCACCGCGTGCTGCAAAGCATTGCCGAGGCCAGCGGCGAGCAGAGCAACGCCAGCCACAGCATTCTGGATCACGGCCAGCAGGTATCGGCGCTGGCCAGCGACATCTTCAGCCGCATGCAGCAGCTGGCGCCGGCGATGGAGCAGCTCACCGATGCCTCGCAGCAGCTGAACCGCGACCTGGGCTGGTTCCGCACCGGCCCGGCGCCGGCAACGCCACTGGCGGCCTGAACGCCGCGGCAATGAAAAAAGGCTCCCCGCGGGGAGCCTTTTGCATGCGGCCAACGTTGGCCGCAAGGCCGTGGCTTACAGCACTGCCAGCGCGGCGTCGTAGTTCGGCTCGCTGCCGATCTCGGCCACCAGCTCGCTGTGCAGCACCTGGTCGTTCTCGTCCAGCACCACCACCGCACGCGCGGTGAGGCCGGCCAGCGGGCCGGAAGCCAGCTTCACGCCGTAGGCTTCGGCGAAGGCCGGGTTGCGGAAGGTGGACAGGTTGTCCACGCCTTCGATGCCTTCGGCGCCGCAGAAACGCTTCTGCGCGAACGGCAGGTCGGCGGAGATGCACAGCACGGCCACGCCGGCGCGGCTGGCGGCTTTTTCGTTGAACTTGCGTACCGAGGTGGCGCAGGTCGGGGTGTCGATGGACGGGAAGATGTTGAGGATCTTCTTCTTGCCGGCGAAGGCGGCCAGGCCGATATCGTTCAGATCGCCATTGGTGAGGCTGAAGGCCGGGGCCTGGCTGCCGACTGCCGGCAGGCTGCCGGCGACTTCTACTGGGTTACCGCGCAGGGTGACGCTAGCCATGGTGAATCCTTTGTCAGGTGAGGGGGAGATGTCGCAGTTTGGCGCATGGCGGCAGAAATTCAACCCCGAACACGGCAGGGGGATCAGCGCGCCGCCGCCGACAGCAAGCACGGCCGGCTGTCACCTGTCTTTTCGATCAAAACAACAAACCGATACATAAGGCAAACCCGCTTCACACGTAAAGTCGCGCCTCACCACAAACAGACCATCAAACAGATGGCATAAAAGCCGCCGCTGGCTACCCGCCGGTGGTGACAGAAAAGATCCAACACCGTGGAGATTTACGTGTCACATACCCCCCAACGCCATATCGGCCCGGTCGCGCTGATGCTCACCGGCCTCGGCTCCATCATCGGCTCCGGCTGGCTGTTCGGCGCCGCCCATGCCGCGCAGATCGCCGGCCCGGCCGCCATTTTCGCCTGGCTGATCGGCATGGTGATCATCCTCGCCATCGCCCTCACCTACGCCGAACTGGGCACCATGTTCCCCGAGACCGGCGGCATGGTGCGCTACGCCCGCTACTCGCACGGCTCGCTGCTGGGCTTTCTGGCCGGCTGGGCCAACTGGATCGCCATCGTGTCGGTGATTCCCATCGAGGCGGAAGCCTCGGTGCAATACATGAGTTCGTGGAGCTTCCCGTGGGCGCAGGCGTTGTACCGCAACGGCGAACTGAGCGGCACCGGCCTGCAGCTGGCCGCCGTGCTGGTACTGGTGTACTTCCTGCTCAACTACTGGAGCGCGAAGCTGTTCACCAAGGCCAACAGTGCCATTACCGTGTTCAAGGTGCTGGTGCCGGGCGCCACCATCGGCGCGCTGATCTACAGCGGCTTCGATGCCGGCAACCTCGGCGGCCACACCCCGGGCGGCTTTGCGCCCTACGGCTGGTCCAGCGTGATGACCGCGGTGGCCACCAGCGGCATCGTGTTCAGCTTCAACGGCTTCCAGAGCCCGATCAACATGGCCGGCGAAGCCATCAACCCGCGCCGCAGCATCCCGTTCGGCGTGGTGGGTTCCATCCTGATCGCCGCGGTGATCTACGTGCTGCTGCAGGTGTCCTTCCTCGGCGCGCTGCGCCCGGAAGACCTGGCGCACGGCTGGCACGGCCTGGACTTCAGCTCGCCGTTCGCGCAGCTGGCGATGGCACTGGGCCTGAACTGGCTGATGCTGACGCTGTACTTCGACGCCTTCATCAGCCCCAGCGGCACCGGTGCCGCCTACATGGCGTCCACTGCGCGCATGATCTACGCCATGCAGCGCAACGGCACCATGCCGAAGGTCTTCGGCCGCATGCACCCGCTGTACCACGTGCCGCGCCCGGCGATGTGGTTCAACCTGGCGGTGGCGTATGTGTTCCTGTTCTTCTTCCGTGGCTGGGGCACGCTGGCGGCGGTGATCTCGGTGGCAACCGTGATCTCCTACCTCACCGGCCCGATCAGCGTGGCCGCGCTGCGCCGCGCCGCGCCGGAGCTGCCGCGCCCGCTGAAGCTGACAGGCATGCCGCTGATCGCGCCGTTCGCCTTCGTCTGCGCCTCGCTGGTGCTGTACTGGGCGCGCTGGCCACTGACCGGCCAGATCATCTTCCTGATCATCGCCGCGCTGCCGGTGTACTTCTGGTACCAGCACCAGGCCGGCTGGCAGGGTTTTGGCCGCGAGGTGAAGGGTGCGCTGTGGATGGTGCTGTACCTGCCGGCGATGGCGCTGCTGTCCTGCATCGGCAGCAGCGAGTTCGGCGGCATGAACCTGCTGCCCTACGGCCCGGACATGGCGGTGGTGGCGCTGGTGGCGCTGGGCTTCTTCCACTGGGGCGCCCGCAGCGGCTGGCGTACCCGCTACCTGAGCCAGGAGCATGATGTGGAGGCGGTGCGCGCGTTGCACGCCGAAGACGACGCTACCGAGCTGCAACCGGCGCTGCAAACGCGCTAAAGCACACAGGCACCCGCGGGTGCCTGCCGTATTCAAGCCCGGCCTGTGCCGGGCTGTTTTTTTGGCTCAAGCCTCGTCCGGCAGGCTCAGCCCCAGTTCGGCCAGCACTTCGCGCGCGGCGCGGAACGCTTCCACCGCCGCCGGCGCGCCGGCGTACACCGCGCAGTGCAGCAGCGTCTCGCGGATTTCCACCAGGCTGGCGCCGTTGTTGATGGCGCCGCGCACATGGCCTTTCAGCTCGTGGCTGCGCCCCATTGCGGCCAACATGGCGCAGGTCAGCAGGCTGCGGGTCTTCAGATCGATGCCGCCGCGCTGCCAGGTGCTGCCCCAGGCGTGCTCGTTCAGCCAGTCCTGCAGCGGGCGCGAGAAGCCGTCCAGATTGCTCATCGCGCGGCTGGCGAAGGCTTCACCCATCACCTCGGTGCGGCGCGCCAGGCCGGCCTGTTTGTCCTGTTCGCTCATGCAGTGGCTCCGTCGGCAAGAATGTCGGCAAGCGCGCTCAGCAGCAGCTGGCATTCCGCCGCGGTACCGATGCTGATGCGCAGGAACTGCTCGATGCGCGGCTGCTGGAAGTGGCGCACGATGATATTGCGCTGGCGCAGGCATGCGGCCAACCTTGCCGCGTCGTGCGCCGGGTGGCGGGCAAACACGAAGTTGGCCGCCGACGGCAGCACGGCGAAACCCAGCGCCGCCAAGCCGGCCACCAGCGCCTCGCGGCTGGCGATCACCCGCTCGCGGCAGACCTGGAAGTAGGCGTCGTCCTCGAACGCCGCCTGGGCACCGGCCTGCGCCAGCCGGTCCAGCGGGTAGGAGTTGAAGCTGTTCTTCACCCGGGTGAGGCCGGCGATCAGCTCGGCATTGCCTACCGCCAGGCCGACGCGCAGCCCGGCCAGCGAACGCGACTTGCTCAGCGTCTGCACCACCAGCAGGTTCGGGTACTGCGCCACCAGCGGGATCATGCTGTCACCGCCGAAGTCGACATAGGCCTCGTCCACTACCACTACCGTGTCCGGGTGCTGCTGCAGCATGGCCTCGATCGCCGCGCGCGACAGCAGGCGGCCGGTGGGAGCGTTGGGGTTGGGGAAGATGATGCCGCCGCACGGCTGCTGGTAGCTCGCCGGGTCGATGGCGAAATCAGCATCCAGCGGCACAGTGCGGTAGGCGATGCCGTACAGCTTGCAGTACACCGGGTAGAAGCTGTAGCTGATGTCGGGGAACAGCAGCGGCGCCTCGTGCTGCAGCAGCGCCTGGAACACCAGCGCCAGCACTTCGTCCGAGCCGTTGCCGACGAACACCTGCTCGGCCGCTACGCCGTAGTAGCCGGCAATGCTGGCGCGCAGCGCGCTGGATTCCGGATCCGGGTACAACCGCAGGCTGTCGACGTTGGCCGCGGCAATCGCCGCCTGCACCCTGGGCGACGGCGGATAGGGGTTCTCGTTGGTGTTGAGCTTCACCAGCTGGCTGATGCGCGGCTGCTCGCCCGGCACATAGGGGGTGAGGTCGTGGACGACGGGACTCCAGAAACGGCTCATGCGCGTGCTCTTTCAGAAGGGGCGGATTGTGCAGTGCGGGTGGCCAGCAGCACCCCGCCGAGGATCAGCGTGATGCCGGCCAGATGGTAGCCGTGCAGCTGCTCGCCGAGGAACAGCATTGACAGCAGCGCGCCGAACATCGGCATCAGGTGGATGAACATGCCGGCACGGGCTGCCCCTACCCTGGCTACACCGAGATTGTAGAAATAGTAGGCCGCCACCGACGGCAGGGTGCCGACGTAGGCGAAGGTGGCCAGCGTGGCAGCGTTCAGCGGCGTGTGGCGGCCGGACAGCAGCTCGGCAGCGAAGAACGGCGCGATGCCGACTAGGCCAATGGCCACCTGCACGGTGAGCAGGCCGATGCGGTCCAGCCCGGCCGGCAGCGTGCGCAGCAGCAGGGTATACAGCGCCCAGGCCAGCATGGCGAGGAACAGCACCGCGTCGCCGCGGTTGATATCCAGTGCGGCCAACCTTTGCCAGTCGCCGTGCGCCACGATCAGCAGCACGCCGGCAAACGATACCGCCACCGCCAGCAGCTGGCGCGCGCTGCTGCGCATGCCGAAAAACAGCGCGCCCAGCAGCACGATCAGCAGCGGGATGAAAGAATTGAGCAACACGCCGTTGGTGGCGGCGGTGTACTGCAGCCCCCAGTACACCAGCGAGTTGAAACCGCTGACCCCCAGCAGCCCCAGGCACAGCAGCCGCCGCCAGTGCGGCAGCCACAGCTTGCGCTGCTGCCAGGCGGGTTTGAGACCAAACGGCAGCAGCAACAGCAGCGCGATGCTCCAGCGCGCGAACGACAGCGTCAGCGGCGCCACGCTGGCGTGCATGGCGCGCGCCAGCACGAAATTGCCGGACCAGAACAGCGCGGTCAGCATCAGCAACAGGTAAGCCAGGCGGGGGGATTGCGGGTTCATGCCAGCGACCATGCCACGAGCCGGCGCTGGCCGACAAGCGCCAGGCGGACAACACTCTGTTCCGCGCATAAAAAAACCGGGGCCATGGCCCCGGTTAACTCAGCACAGACAGCAATTGTTCAGACCGCCTGGGTCTGTGCCACCGCCTCGCCGTGGCGGCCACTGCGGTGCGCCACCAACTGCGGCGCCAGGGTGCCGATCAGCATGCCCAGCGCGCTCATCAGCAGGCCGGCCAGCTGCGGCGGCCAGAAGGCGGCGTCGGTGTAGCCGATTTCCAGCGCGATCCAGCTGCCGGCGCCCAGCAGCATCGCCAGCAGCGCGCCCTGGGTAGTGGCACGTTTCCAGAACAGGCCGGCGAACAGCGGCACCACCGCCGCCACCAGCGTCACCTTGTAGGCGTTGCCCACCATCTCGTAGATGCTGGCATCCGACAGCAGCGCAAAGGCGGTGGTGGACACCGCAGCCACCACGATGGACAGCCGCATCGCCTTGATGAACTGGCGGTCGCTCATCTTGGGCACGAAGTGCTTGAGGATGTTCTCGACGAAGGTCACCGACGGCGCCATCAGCGTGCCGGAGGCGGTGGACATAATGGCGGACAGCAGCGCGCCGAAGAACATGATCTGCGCGAACAGCGGCGTCTTGTCGAGGATCAGCCGCGGCAGCACCATCTGCGGATCGATGCCCAGCTGCTCGCTCACCATTTTCGGATCGATGAGGGAGGCGGCGCTGATCAGGAAGATCGGCAGCATGCAGAAGGTCAGGTACATGGCGCCGCCGAGGATGGAGCCTTTCATCGCCACGTCTTCGTTCTTGGCCGACATCACCCGCTGGTATACGTCCTGCTGCGGAATCGAACCCAGCATCATGGTGACCGCGGCGCCGATGAAGGCGACGATGCCTTTCGGGCTGGTATCGTGGATGAAGGTCAGCTTGTTCTCGCTGGCGGCCTTGGCCACCACCACGTCGAAGCCGCCGGCCATGCCGGACACCAGGTACACCAGGTAGATCAGGCCGCCGACGATCACCGACATCTGCAGGAAATCGGTAAACGCCACCGACAGCATGCCACCGCACAGGGTGTAGAACAGCACGATCACCGCGCCCAGCAGCGTGCCCTGGGTGGTGGTGATGGCGCCTTCGGACAGCACGTTGAACACCACGCCCAGCGCCGTCATCTGCGCGGCGATCCAGCCGAGGTAGGACAGGATGATCACCACGCTGATGATGCCCTCCACCGCCGTGCCATAACGTTTGCGGAAGAAGTCACCGATGGTGAGCAGGTTCATGCGGTACAGGCGCTTGGCCAGCAGCGCCCCCACGATCATCAGACAGCCGAAGGAGCCGAACGGGTCCTCGACGATGCCGGAGAAACCCTCCTGCAGGAAGGTGGACGGGATGCCCAGCACCGCCTCGGAGCCGAACCAGGTGGCGAACACCATGGCGGTCACCACCGGCAACGGCATGCTGCCGCCGGCGGAGGCGAAATCCTTGGCGCTGTGAACGCGGGTGGAGGCGTACAAACCGATCCCCACGGTAACTGCCAGATACAGTACGACAAACCAAACAAGCATTACTTCCGTCTCCTTGAATCCTGGGTAGCGTTGGTGGTGTTATGCGAGCGCCGCCGGCGTTCTGGGTGGCACCCGGTTTTTGTTGCGGGCCATTATAGCCAGCCGCCCCGGATTGCCGAGCATTTTTTTAAACACCAACAGCGGTCGCCGCACTCCACCCCGCGCCGCCGGCACCGCGCCCGCCGCCGCCGGCACCGCGCTGCCCTTCGTCATACAGCCTTATAAATAAAGGCTTGCACACATCCATTCTTGCCATGAAAAACCGCCCGGCAGCGCACTGCGCCGCCGGGCGGTGGGTGGGATATTCTGCCGCAAATACGCGTTCAGTTTTCGTCAATTATGTTAAACATTTGCCACACTTTCAGCCTGCCGCATTGCACAATCCGGCTTGCGCGGCGGCGGTGACGAAGCGACGCCGCTCGCCATCCCAGTGCACGGCAGCACAGGCCACCGCCGGATCGTGGGTGAAAAACAGCCGCCCGCCCTCCGCCGCCAGCCGTTGCAGCAGCGCCTGCTTTTCGTCGATCAGCAGCTCCGGGTGACGGTCGTAGCCCATGGTGATCGGCACGTGCACCCACGGCGCGCCCGGGATCAGATCGGCGGCAAACAGCACCGCACCGGTCGGCATCGGGATCTCCGCCAGCAGCATGCCCGGGGTGTGACCATGTGACACGGTAAAGCGCCAGTCCGGCGGCAGGCAGGCCGGCGGCTGTTCACCGTCCACCAGCACCAGCCGGCCGCTGTCCTGCAGCAGGCTAAGCAGCGCCGGGATGAACGACGCCTTGTCGCGCGGATGCGGCTGCAGCGCGCGCTGCCAGGCCTCGCGGCCAACCACGAACTGCGCGTTGGGAAACAGCAAGCGCGCCGGGCCGCCATCCCACGGCGCCAGCAGGCCGCCGACATGGTCGAAGTGCAGGTGCGACAGCACCACCACGTCGATGTCGGCATCGCTCAGCCCCTGGGCCACCAACTCGTCCAGCAGCACATGGTGTTCTTCCTGCACGCCGTAGCGGCTGCGCAGCTTGGGCTCGAAAAACACGCCGATGCCGGTTTCCAGCAGGATGCGGCGGCCATCCGCCTCGCGCACCAGCAGGCAGCGGCAGGCCAGCGCCACGCGATGCGCGTCGTCCGGCGGCAGCCAGCCCTCCCACATCGCGCGCGGCGCATTGCCGAACATGGCGCCGCCGTCGAGTTTCTGTGAATTGCCCAGTAATGAGGTCAGGGTACGCATGGCACAGCTCCGCAACAGGATGCGGCGATTGTCGAGCAAGTGCTTGATTTTGTCACCCGTCCCGGTGCACAGTCGGCAGCGGCAGCAACAACAAAGCCACCCGCAGGTGGCCTGATCGCACGTTGCCAACAGGGTTCAGTCGTCGGTCTTCAACACCTGCTGGCGGAAGTCTTTCAGCGCCATTTTCCACAGCTTAAAGGCACGCTCAAATGCGGCGGGGCTGATGCCCGGGTTCATCACCACGTCCATTTCCAGAATCGGATCGTTCACCTCATCCAGATAGGCCTTGCTGTAGTTCTTGCGCCGGTTCCAGTCGTTGATCTGCGCCTGGGTGATGTCATAGCCCTCCCAGCCGGCGCTGAACTGCACATCGCGGCATTTCTTACCATCCTCGCATTGCAGGAAGAAAATGCTGTAACCCATGCCGTCCATACGGCCCTTGATCTTCGGGTTGCCCTTTTCCGAGGTTCCCAGCTCCGCCGAACCGAAACCACGCGCCAGTTCATACAAGGCCTTGGGGTTGCCGGCATCCAGCAGCTTGTCTTCCGCCTGCGCCAGCGGCGCCAGTACCGCAAGGCAAGCCAGCGTGGTGAGTACGTATTTCATCATGGCGATCTCCCTGATTATTCATTATGCGAATCCGCTTAGTGTACTGGCTGGCCGCCAGAAACACAGCGGGTGCGGCCGGGACTATTGCGGCAGCACAAGCCCCAGCGCCGGAAACGACAACAGCCCGCCGAGGCGGGCTGTCTGCTTACTGGTACGGCTTACTTGCTGATCAGCTTTTCCACCTTGTCGGCACGGTCGCCCGGCGCCGGGTGGCTGGACATCAGGCTGCGTTCGTTGCCGTACAGTGCGGCCAACTTGCGCAGCGCGGACGGGGCGGCCTGCAGGCTGTAGCTATGACGCTTGAGGAAATCCACCGAGTAGCTATCGGAATCGCTTTCCTGCGATTGCGAGAACTGGGCATGCAGCACCTGCTCGGCGAAGTCGCCCAGCTCGGACTCGGACAGCGACGCGGCCACGGCATTACCGCTGCCGGCCGCCGCCTTGCGCGCGGCGGAGGAGGCGTAGGCGACCTGGATGGCTTTCTTGGTGTGGCCCAGCTTCACGTGGCCGATTTCATGGCCGATCACATAGCGCACTTCGTCGTCGGTCATCTTGTCCAGCAGGCCGCTGTACACGCGCACGGTGCCGTCGGCCATGGCGAAGGCGTTCACCTCCGGGTTCTGGTACACCTTGAAGTTCAGCTTCAGGCCGTCTTCGCTGTTCAGGCCCTGCACGATCTTGCTCAGGCGCTTGGCGTAGGCGCTGCCGGCCGGTGCCACCTTGTTCTGCTTGTCCATCACCTTGCTGGATTCGGCGGCCATCGCCTGCACTTCGCCATCGCTCAGGGTGGCGGATTTCACCAGGTCGGAACCGGCGCTGAGCAGGTTGTCCAGGCCGAAGGCATGCACCGGGCCAGCCAGGGCGGCGGACAGCGCGGCAACGAAAGCGAGCTTTTTCATGTTCATGTCATTGAAGGGTTGCGGAGGCGCGCATTGTAATCAGCCTGCCGCCGCAAGTCCATGACAACCAACTAAAAATTGCCGGCGCGCATGAAAAACCCCGACAAGCCGGGGTGCCTGTTCAGGATGCCGCTTCCACCCGGCGACGGGTCTGCAGGATGGGCGGCGCCCATACCTCGCCCGGCCGTTTCTTGCGCGTGGCCAGGGTCAGGCCGGAGGGCGCGAAGATATTGATGTTGTGGGTGTTGGGCGTGGTGATCAGGTACTGCGCCTCGGTGGCCTTGAGAAAGCCGGCCACGCGGTCGATGTTGAAGATGTCCAGGTGCGCGAACGGCTCGTCGATGAACACGAAGCCGGACGGGTTGGCCTCGTCCATCATCAGGCCGATCAAGAGGATCAGCGACTTCATCACCTGCTGGCCGCCGGAGGCCTCGCCGTCGTTCATGCCCATCAGGCCCTTCTGGTCGAAGTTGAACTTCAGCACCAGGCCGGCCTGCGCCAGCACGGTGTCGTCGTTGGACAGCTGCGGCAGTTCAACCTCCACGCCGATGCCGGCCAGCTCGCCCAGGCGTTTGACGTTGGCCGCATAGGCGCGCACGGTGGCGCGCAGCTTGCCGATATAGGCGTCGCGCGCGTCGTGGGTCAGTGCCGCGGCGCGCTCCACTTCGGCCTGGCGGCGCTGGCAGTCGCGGGTGAGGCTGGCTAGGTCTTCCTGCAGCTTGTCCTTCAGCTGCAGCACGGCGTCGTCGGTTTCCCAGTCGCCGCTGGCGAGCTTTTCTTCCAGGTAGTGGATCTCGTGGCGCACGTCGGCGGCGGATTCGAACTCGTCGGCCAGCTGCGCCACGTAGGCATCGTCCTGCGCGGCGGCCGGCAGGTGGGCGCGGCATTCGCGCAGCTCGGCCATGCCACGGCGCAGGCTGCGGCGCGCCTGCTCCACTTCGCTGCGCGCGGCGGCCAGCTTGTTCATGCCGTCCTGCTCGCGCTGGCAGACGCGGTCGTGCGCCAGACGGGCATCGCTGAAGCGCTGCTCGGCGGCGTCGCGCTCGGCCTGGCTTGCGGCCAACCTTTCACCGGCCTCGGTCACCGCCTGTTTCAGCGATTCGGCCTGCGCCGCCAGCGCGGCAAATTCCTCGGCGCGGCTGTCCAGCAGGCGGATGGCGTCCATGCCCGACAGGTAGTCGGCCAGCTGAGCCGCCTCGCGGCTGGCGGCCACCAGTTGTTCCTCGTCGCGCAGCACGCGCACGTTCAGCGACTTCAGTTCGTCGCGCAGACCCAGGAGCCGCGCCTGGCGTGCGGCTTCGCCAAAGGCGTAGTCGTAGGCCGGCACGCCGATGTGGCGCGCACCGCGGCGTTCGCGGAAGTAGCCTTCCGGGGTGATCCAGTCGCCGTCCTGCTGCGCGCCTTCCTTCACGTCGGCCACGCGGCTGACGCGGTTGAGCTGCGAGTGCAGCCACTCCGGGGCGTTGGCCGCAAAGCGCACTACTTCCAGCAGGCTGCCGCTGCGCGCACGCGGCGCGGCAGCGGTGTCCGGCACCACGAAGTGGCGGTAGCGCAACTTCTCGCCCAGCTGCCAGGCAGCGCGGCGGTCAGCGGGGTTGTCCAGCAGCACCACCTGGCGGTAGGGCTTGAGCAGCGCTTCCACCGCGCCCTGCCAGCGGCTGTCGGTAACTTCCACGATGTCGGCCAGCATGCTGTGGCCGATGCCGGCGTCGTCCAGCTCGGCGCGGAAGGCGCGCACGTCTTCCGGTGCGCGCGGCTTGCCGCCTTCCAGCGCCGACAGTTCGCCCATCAGGCCGTCGCGCTGCAGCTTGTGCGCCTTCAGTTCATCCTTGAGCTTGTCGATGTTGTCGCGCAGGCCGGCCAGCTTGTGCGACAGCGCCATGGCGTCCTCGCCGTACTCGCGGCTGGACAGCGCCTGCAGGCGGTCGCGCTCCTTGAGCTGGCTAGCGACGTCGCGCTCGGCGTCGCGCGCCTGCATGAAGGCGCCCTGCGCCTCGACGCGCACCGTCTCGGCGGCATCGCGCGCCGCCTTTGCGGCGCTCTCGGCCTCGCGCAACGTGGTCACCAGCGCCAGCGTGTCGCGGCGCTGGCGCAGCATGTCGTGGAAGCCGTGCTGGGCGCGGCGGTAGTCCTGCCAGCCCTTGCCCACGCCGACGCGGCCATCCAGCAGGCCCAGCACCGGCAGCGCCTCGTCGCGCAGCCTTGCGGCGCGCTTCTGGATGCCCTGCCATTCCAGGTAGCGGCCAGCACGGCTCTTCATCGCCTCGACGCGGGTATCCAGCGCCTCCTGCTGGCGCACCAGCGCCACCAGTTCGGCCTCGGCGGCCTTCTGTTCATCGCGGGCGCGCTGGTAGTTGGCCAGTACGTCCTTGTCGCCAAAGACCTGGAACACCAGATCCAGCAGCTGGCGCGGGCTGTATTCGGTGAGCTTGTCGGTATCGCCCTGCTCCAGCGCCAGCACCTCGCCCACCGCCGCAGTCAGGCCGGCCGCTTCCAGCCGGCGCTTGTATTCGTTCACCCCCAGCCACTGCAGCGCCTCGTCGGCCAGCGCCACGTCCAGCGCCACGTCGCCTTCGGCGATGGCGTAGTGGCGCACCCAGTCGCCGCCCTGCTTCTTGATGCGGCACAGCAGGGTGACCTGCTCGCTGGTGAGCGGGAAGAACGGCGTGGGATACAGCCCGGACAGCCGGCGCGGGTTGTCCACCACGCCGCGCAGGTAGGCGAAGGGCTCGCGGTTGTTGCGCACGTAGCGCTTGTAGTCGCGCTTGCCGGAGCACTTGATGGCCAGCAGAGTGCGCAGCGCGTCCAGCAGCGTGGTCTTGCCGGAGCCGTTGGGGCCGATGATGGTGACGATCTGCGCGTCCAGCGGCACGGACAGGCGCTGCCAGAAGTCCCAGTGCACCATTTCGATAGATTGCATCTGGAACATCAGGCGTCCTCTCCGGTGTGTTGCTCGGTATGTGCTTCGGCTTGCGGCGCGGCTTCGGCGGCATCTGCTGCGGCCAACGTTGCCGCGTCCAGCACCTGTGACAGCTGGCTGCGGCGGCCCAGCACCTCGGCCAGCGCGCCTTCGATGATGCGCGGTGCAAGCGCGCTGTAGTCGATCATCAGGTCCAGCATCGGGCCTTCCACCAGCCAGCGGTTACGCCGCTGCAGAAAGCCCAGGTTCACCAGCCGGCCCAGGTTGGCGTTGAAGCGGGTACGGCCGCCCAGCTGCTTGCCGAAGTCGGCGTACAGCGCGTCCTCGGAGATGCCTACCGACACGCTGTCGCCAGTGGGCAGCGGTTTCTGCTCGCCGAACATGTCGCTCTGGTTCTCGCGCCCGGCTTCCACCCGCGCCAGCTGCCGCTCGCGCTTGGGCAGGATGATCAGCGCCCACACGATCACCAGCAGCGCTACGCCGTCGCGCGGCAGGCCGAGGTTGTTGTTGAGCCAGGCTTCGCCGCTGCCGAATACCGGCTCGGTCATTGCCGGCAGCAGGGCCACGGCGATGTGTTCGGCGTAGGGGTTCTCCAGCAGCTGCAGGCCGACGGCAGCCAGCTGCTGATCCAGGTCGTGGCGGAAGTTTTCATCCAGCAGTGCGCGGCGCGCCAGCGGGTCGGTGCGCGGCAGCACGCGGTGCGCCAGCAGGCGCGCGGTAAGTGTGGCTACGGCTTGGTCCATTATCCGGCCTTGTTGGCCAGAAGCCGCGCATCCGACAGGGTGGCGACTTCCGGGTGATCGAGATGAAGAATGTCGTCGCCGCCCGCCAGCTGGTAGGGCAGCCGTGCCAGCGCGGCAACCACGCTGGCGTCATTGCTGGTTTCCGGGTCGCCCAGCAGCGACAGCAGCGACAGGCGGTAGGCGGTTTCGTTGTAGCTGTCGGCCAGTACCGCGCTGGAGATGTGGAAACCGTCGTTGTCCGGCCCCAGCTGCAGCCCCATTTCCAGCAGGCTGTCGTACAGCGTTTCCGCTTCCAAGAGGCGCTCCACTTCCGGCGCATCGGCGGCCTCGGCACTGGCGGCCTGCGGCAGGGTGCTGTCCTCGGCGCGGGCGCGCTCGCGGCCCAAGAGCTCGAACTCGGCTACATCGCCCAGCTCCGGCGTGGACAGGAAGGCCGGCTCCACCCCCAGCGCCAGCGGCCCGCTGGCCTGGCTGGCCAGCCAGGCACTGCCCTGGCGGCGCAGGAAGTCGGCGATGTCGGTGGAGGTAAGGCCGGAGTTGCCCAGGTGCACGCGCTGTGCGGCCAACTGTGCCAGCCGGCGCTCGAAGGTACCGGCCAGCGCCAGCATGCGGCTCTGCGCCAGCGCGATGGCCTGCGCCTGGGTAAGCGTGGTCAGCGTCAGACTCTCGTCCTGGGTGAGGCTGCGCACCACGTCGGTGGATTTCTGCACCCAGCGCCACACCGATTCCAGCCGGTGCTGCGCGGCGCGGATGCGGAATTCCGATTGCGACTCCAGCGCGTCGGCGAATTCGTCGTGCAGCTCGGTGAGGCGCGCCAGCAGGTGCTGCATCGCCTCCTCCGACACCTGCCCCACCGCCTGGCCGGCGGCCACCTGGCTGGTGAGGTAGCCCAGTTCCACGTCGTCGCCGGCGAAATCCAGCAGCGTCGCCAGTGCCGACAGCGCCACGCGGGCGCCTTCGCTCAGGGCGTAGCGGCCGCTGTCGCTGTCGTAGACCAGCAGATCGCCCTCGCGCAGGCGGCCGAGGATGGTGTTCAGCTTGGTATCGTTGAGGTAGGCGAAGCGCTGCGCGATTTCCTGCGGCGTCCAGTACGGCGCATCGGCGCGGCCGCCCAGCTCGCGCAGCACCAAGAGGCGCATCAGCACCTCCTCCTCGCCACCGCGGAACAGGGTGACGAACACCGCCAGGTACGGCCAGGCGGCCGTCAGCTTGTTCAGCTGTGGCAGCGTGTCCGGCGCGATGTCGGGGCGGAAGAATTCGGCTAGGGAGTTCAAAAGCAAACAATCCGGTCTGCAAAGACCGGATTGTCTGGTTTGCAGCGCTGGCTAGTCAATGACATGGCCACACGCGGCGCGGGGTTGGCCGCAGCGCCTGCGGCCAACCTTGGGCTTACTCCGCAGTCGGGGCGGCGTCGTCGCTGGCAATCACCGGCTGGATCACCGCGGCGGCGGCCTTGGCCAGCTTGAGTGCGCGTTCGGCTTCTTCCGCTTCCTGGCGCGCCTTGCGCGCGGCTTCGCGCAGCACCTTGATGTATTCGTTCATGGCGAATACCAGGTCGCGGGTGCCTTCGCCGGTGAGGCCGGAGATCACGAAGTAGCGCGGCGCGTTCATGTCGAAGCCGAAACGGTCGTCCGGCTTGGCCTGCGGCCAGTCGTAGGCGTCGAGGAAGGCCTGCACCTTCTCTGCGCGCTCGGTCTCGTCCAGCATGTCGACCTTGTTCAGCACCAGCCAGCGCGGCTTGTTGTGCAGCTCTTCGTCGTACTTCTTCAGTTCCTCGACGATGGCGCGCGCTTCCTGCACCGGGTCGGTATCCGGGTCGAACGGCGCCAGGTCCACCAGGTGCAGCAGGATGCCGGTGCGCTGCAGGTGCTTGAGGAAGCGGTGGCCGAGGCCGGCGCCTTCCGCCGCGCCTTCGATCAGGCCGGGAATGTCGGCGATCACGAAGCTGGAGGTGTCGTCCATGCGCACCACGCCCAGGTTGGGGTGCAGGGTGGTGAACGGGTAGTCGGCCACTTTCGGCTTGGCGGCGGATACCGCGCGGATGAAGGTGGACTTGCCGGCGTTGGGCATGCCCAAGAGGCCGACGTCGGCCAGCACTTTCAGCTCCAGGCGCAGGTTGCGGATGTCGCCTTCCTCGCCGCGGGTGAACTGGCGCGGGGCGCGGTTCACCGAGCTCTTGAAGTGGATGTTGCCCATGCCGCCGCGGCCGCCCTTGGCCAGCACCACTTCCTGGCCGTTGAAGGTCAGGTCGGCCAGCACTTCCTCGCTGTCGATGTCGATGATCTGGGTACCCACCGGCATGCGCAGGTAGATGTCGTCCGAGCCCTTGCCGTAGCAGTCGGCACCGCGGCCGTTCTCGCCGTGGCCGCCCAGGTACTTCTTCACGAAGCGGTATTCCACCAGGGTGTTGATGTTTTCGTCGGCAATGGCGATCACGCTGCCGCCACGGCCGCCGTCACCGCCGTCCGGGCCGCCGCGCGGCACGAATTTCTCGCGGCGGAAGCTGGCGCAACCGTTACCGCCCTTGCCGCCGCGCACTTCGATGCGGGCTTCGTCGATGAATTTCATTGGGTACTTCCTCCAAACTTGCCGAGGAGTCAGGCGCAAACGGCCGCAACGTTGGCCGCAGCCGCTTGCGCCTCACGCCTCGCGTGATGACTCATTGCGGAAACAATTGTGCGAAACAAAAAAGCCCTATCGCAGGATAGGGCTTTCTGTCTGGGACGCGAGATTACTCAGCGTCTACACCGGTGTACGGTACCACGGTAACGGTCTTGCGGTTGAATGCGCCTTTAACAGCGAATGCAACGTAGCCATCTACCTTGGCGAACAGGGTGTGATCTTTGCCCATGCCAACGTTTTCACCAGCGTGGAATTTGGTGCCGCGCTGACGAACGATGATGGAACCTGCCGGGATCAGCTCGCCGCCGTAGGCTTTCACGCCCAGGCGTTTGGCTTCGGAATCACGGCCGTTGCGGGAGCTACCGCCTGCTTTCTTGTGTGCCATGTCTGTTTATCCTTACTTGGAAATCGCGTCGATACGGATTTCGGTGTAGTTCTGACGGTGACCTTGATGTTTCTGGTAGTGCTTACGGCGACGCATCTTGAAGATACGTACCTTCTCGCCACGACCGTGGGAAACAACGGTAGCCTGCACTTTAGCGCCGGATACCAGCGGGGCACCTACGGAAACCTGATCACCGTCCACAACCATCAGCACTTCTTCCAGTACGATTTGGCTGTCGATGTCTGCAGGTATCTGTTCTACTTTGAGTTTTTCGCCAACGGCAACTTTGTACTGTTTGCCGCCAGTTTTTACGACCGCATACATTCGTATAGCTCCTAAATGTTCTTTCCCTGGCGCCAGGTGCGCAAGGAACACGCGACTATACGCAAGTCTCTGAATGTCGTCAACTTTTTGCCGGATTCCGCCCCGTCGCCACGGCCGGGCGTGGCAACAAGCCATGCATCTCTGCTAATATCGCGCGGTTTTCCAGCCCAACCCCTTTCAAGAATCCGGCCGCGATGTCCAACACTCCGCTGTTCCGCACCCTGGTTGCCGACGACATGAACGCCGTCGACCAGGCCATCCGCACCCGTCTGCATTCCGATGTTGTCCTGATCCGCCAGGTGGCCGAGTACATCATCAGCGCCGGCGGCAAGCGCCTGCGTCCGATGCTGACCCTGCTGGCTGGCCGTGCGCTGGATTACAACGGCCCGCATCTGCACAGCCTGGCGGCGATGATCGAATGCATCCACACCGCCACCCTGCTGCACGACGACGTGGTGGACGAATCCGACATGCGCCGCGGCCGCGAAACCGCCAATGCCATGTTCGGCAATGCGGCCAGCGTGCTGGTGGGCGACTTCCTGTACACCCGCGCCTTCCAGATGATGGTGGAAAGCGGCAGCCTGCGCATCCTGCAGGTGATGGCCGACGCCACCAACATCATCGCCGAGGGCGAAGTGCTGCAGCTGCTGAACATCGGCAATGTGGATGTCAGCGAACAGCAATACCTGCAGGTGATCCAGTACAAGACCGCCAAGCTGTTCGAGGCCGCCACCCGAGTCGGCGCCATCATCGCCGAGGCTGCGCCGGAACAGGAACAGGCGCTGGCCGACTACGGCATGCACCTGGGCACCGCGTTCCAGATCATCGACGACGTGCTGGACTACAGCGGCGACGCCGCCACCATCGGCAAGAGCCTGGGCGACGACCTGGCCGAAGGCAAGCCGACGCTGCCGCTGATCTACACCATGCGCCAGGGCCCGGCCGCCGCAGCCAGCGCGGTGCGCGAAGCGCTGGAAGCCGCCAGCCGCGAGCGTTTCGGCGAGGTACTGGCTGCGGTACAATCCTGCGGCGCGCTGGACTACGCCCGCCGCGAGGCGGAAAAAGCCGCCGCCGCCGCCATCGCCGCGCTGGCACCGCTGCCGGACGGCGACTACAAGCGCGCGCTGGCCGAAATCGCCGAACTGTCGGTGGCCCGCGACGCCTGATATTGCATGACGTCTCCATAGTTAAATGGATATAACAAGCCCCTCCTAAGGGCTAGTTGCAGGTTCGATTCCTGCTGGGGACGCCACCCCACCCGACCCGCCCGCCTGTTGGCCGCGCGGGTTTTTTGTTGTCGGCCGCGGCCAACTACACTGGAGTATCCACCCGCAGGAGGCCGCCGCATGAAACCCCGTTACCGGCAGGAGCGCGACTCCTTTGGCGACATCGCCGTGCCCGCCAGCGCCCTGTGGGGGGCGCAGACCCAGCGCTCGCTGCAGCACTTCGCCATCTCCAGCGAGCGCATGCCGCCGGAACTGCTGCTGGCGCTGGCGCGCATCAAGCGCAGCGCGGCGCAGGTGAACGCGCGGCTGGGGCTGCTGGACGCCGCGCTGGCCGACGCCATCGTGCAGGCGGCCGAGCAGGTGCTGGCCGGCGAGCACGCCGACGCCTTTCCGCTGTCGCTGTGGCAAACCGGCTCCGGCACGCAGTCCAATATGAACATGAACGAGGTACTGGCCAACCTGGCGTCGGAGCTGCTGGGCGGCCAGCGCGGCAGCGGCCGGCTGGTGCACCCCAACGACCACGTCAACCTCGGGCAGTCGTCCAACGACATCTTCCCCACTGCCATGCACGTGGCGGCCGCCGGCGCCATCAGCCGCCAGCTGCTGCCGGCGCTGCAGCAGCTGCAGGCCACGCTGGCCGCCAAGGCGACGGCATTCGCCGGCGTGGTGAAGATCGGGCGCACCCACCTGCAGGACGCCACGCCGCTGACGCTGGGGCAGGAAATCTCCGGCTGGGTGGCGCAGCTGGCGCATGCCGATGGCGCCATCCGCGCCACGCTGCCGGCGCTGTACCAGCTGGCGGTAGGCGGCACCGCGGTGGGCACCGGGCTGAACACCCACCCGCAGTTCGGCGCGCAGGTGGCGGCGCGGCTGGCCGCCGAAAGCGGCCTGCCGTTCCGCGTGGCCGACAACCTGTTCGCCGCGCTGGCGGCACACGACGCGCTGGTCGGCGCGCATGGCGCGCTGAAAACGCTGGCGGTGGCGCTGCTGAAGATCGCCAACGATGTGCGCTGGCTGGCGTCCGGCCCGCGCTGCGGGCTGGGCGAATTGCAGCTGCCGGAAAACGAGCCCGGCAGCTCCATCATGCCGGGCAAGGTCAACCCCACCCAGTGCGAGGCGCTGACCATGCTGTGCTGCCAGGTGCTGGGCAACGATGTGGCGCTGAGCATCGGCGGCAGCGCCGGCAATTTCGAGCTGAACGTGTTCAAGCCGCTGATCGCGCACAATTTGCTGCAAAGCGTGCGCCTGCTGACCGACGGCATAGCCAGCTTCGATACCCACTGCGCGCGTGGCATCGAAGCCAACCAGACGCGCATCGGCGAGCTGCTGAGCAACTCGCTGATGCTGGTCACCGCGCTCAGCCCGCATATCGGTTACGACCGCGCCGCGGCCATCGCCAAGCATGCGCACCAGCACGGGCTGAGCCTGCGCGACGCGGCGCTGGCGCTGGGCGAGGTCAGCGGCGAAGAGTTCGATACCTGGGTGCAGCCGGACAGCATGATCTGACGGCCAACCGCGGCCAACGTGCAGCCATGCGCGGCGAACATTGCTAGAATGCGGCGCTTCGTCCGCAACCCGCTGCCGGCACCCGCTGCCGGCAGCACCACCGTGTGAACCGTCATGAACCTGCTGCAACGTCTGTCCCTTCTCGCCATTCTCGGCATCGTGCTGGCCAGCGCGGTGAACCATTTCCTGCTCCAGCCGGCCGCCAGCGCCCAGGCCGCCACACCCGCCAGCAGCCAGGCGCAGTAATGCGCATGGCCGCCCAGGGCTGCCTGCCGGCGGCGTTTGCCGCCTGGCCGCAGCACCCGCTGTACCGCAGCCTGGCGCCGTGGCGGGATGCGGCGCAGTTCGCCGACTGGCCGCGCCAGGCCGAGTACGACGCGCTGCTGGCGCACGCCCGCGGCTGCGGCCAACCTTTGCCGGCCGAGCTGCGCTTTGCCTGCGACCTGGCGCCGGCGCTGTATTACGAGATGCACATCGGCAGCAGCGGCGAGATACCCACCCGCACGCAGAACTGGCACGACTGGTTCGGCGCGCTGGCATGGCTGTCGTGGCCGCAGAGCAAGCTGGCGCTGAATGCGCGCCACGTGCGCGCCATCGAGCGCGGCGAGCTTGGCCGCGGCCCGTTCCGCGATGCCGCCACACTGCTGGATGAATGCGGGGTGATCCTGCCGGTGAGTGATGACACGCTGGCTGCCGCGCTGCATGCCATGGACTGGCAGACGCTGTTCCAGACGCGCGCCGCGGACTGGGGGCGGCACATCGACAGCCACGTGCTGGGCCATGCGCTGTTCGAGCAGGGGCTGGCGATGCATATCGGCTGGTGCGGCAAGGCGCTGCTGCTGCCGGTGGCGGCGGATTTCTTTGCGCTGGACTACTGGCAGCGGCAACAGCAGCTGGATGCCAGCTTGGCCGCATTGCTGGCGGACGACGGCTGGCTCAGCCGCCCGCGCCAGCTGCTGCCACTACCGCTGCTGGGCATCCCCGGCTGGTGGCAGCCGCAGGACGCCGCCTTCTACGGCAACCGCGATTACTTCCGCCCGACGCGGCGGGCGAACTCCGCCACGCTGAACTGAGCCAGGTCGGCCATGGTCGGCTGCAGCAGCTTCTCCACCCCGGCGGCGATGTCGTCGTCGCCGGCACTGCATTCCGGGCGGTAGACGAACAGGCGGAACACGTCGGCCAGCAGGATGTGCTCGGCGCGCTTGAGCAGCACCCAGCTGTCGCCGGCGCCGCGCTGCACGTAGCCGGCCTGCGCCAGCTTGTCCAGCACGCTGCCCAGCTCGTCGTAGCCCACCTTCACCTCGCGGCGCAGGTCTTCCGGCCGCAGCGCCAGGCCGTCGTCCTGGGCGCGGTCCAGCATCACCAGCGCCTCCACCGCGTCCAGGAAGCGGCGGCGCGGTTCATTGCGCCGCTTCCACGCCGCGCCTTCCCAGTACGAGAACGAGGCGGTGAGCACCGCCCCCATCAGCACCACCAGCCACAGGCAGAACAGCCACAGCAGCAGGATAGGCAGGCTGGCGAAGGCGCCGTACACCAGCTGGTAGTTGGCGATCGCGCCGATGTAGAAGCCGAACACCAGCTTGGTGGCCTCCAGCAGGATGGCGGTCACCAGCCCGCCCAGCATGGCGTGTTTCAGCGGCACATAGCGGTTGGGCAGGATGCGGAACAGCAGCGCCAGCACCAGCATGGTCAGCCCGATGCTGCCCAGCGCCTGCAGGCTGTCGTCCAGCAGCGGCGAGATGCGCTCAATATGCGTGGTCTTGAACAGCAGCCGCCAGCCCAGCAGGCCGCCGCCCAGCACCAGCGGCCCCAGCGTCAGCACCGTCCAGTACACCATGCTCTGCTGCAGCCACGGCCGCGCGCGGCGCACGCCCCAGATGCTGTTGAAGGTGCGCTCCACCGTCGACATCAGCATCAGCGAGGTCACCCCCAGCATCACGATGCCGGCGGCGGTGAGCTTCTCGGCATTGTCGGCGAACTGGCGCATGTAGACGGTGATCACCTTGCCGGCGAACTCCGGCACCAGCGTCGACAGCAGCATCACCTTGAAGCGGGTGCTGTAATCGGCAAACACCGGGAACGCCGACATCACCGTCAGCGCGATGGTCAGCAGCGGCACCAGCGCCAGCAGGGTGGTGAAGGTCAGGCTGCCCGCCACCTGCAGCACGCGCTGCTGCGCCAGGCGGCGACGGATGAAGTCGGCAAAGCCGAGCACGGCGGGAACGGGAAAGGACACGGTAAGGGCAAGCCGGTAAAATGCGGGTCGCCAATGTTAACCGATAGGACAGCCCATGCAGGATATTCTGGTGCTTTATTACAGCCAGCACGGCGCCACCCGCGAACTGGCGCGCTTGATCGCCCGCGGCATCGACAGCGTGGCCGGCTGCCGCGCCCGGCTGCGCACCGTGCCCAAGGTATCCACCGTGTGCGAGGCCACCGCGCCGGCAGTGCCGGACAACGGCGCCCCCTATGTGGAAAGGCAGGATCTGGCCGACTGCATCGGCCTGGCGCTGGGCAGCCCCACCCGCTTCGGCAATATGGCTGCCGCGCTGAAATACTTCCTCGACGGCACCGCCGCGGAATGGATGCAGGGCTCCCTGGTCGGCAAGCCGGCCTGCGTGTTCACCAGCAGCAGCAGCCAGCACGGCGGCCAGGAATCCACCCTGCTGTCGATGATGCTGCCGCTGCTGCACCACGGCATGCTGATCATGGGCCTGCCGTTCACCGAGCCGGCCGTGGTCCACACCACCAGCGGCGGCACCCCGTACGGCCCCAGCCACGTGGCCGGCAGCCAGCACGCGCCGCTCAGCGACGACGAAAAGAAGCTGGCCATCGCCCAGGGCAAGCGCCTGGCCGAGGCGGCGAAAAGGTTGGCCGCAGGCGGCTGAGCTAGCGCGCGCCCGGCGCCCGGCTGCCCGGCTTCGCCACCGCGCCGCGCACCTCGAAATTCACCCGCTCCACCAGCTTGCCGCTGCCGTCGCGCAGCTCCAGCCGGTGCCGCCCCGGCCAGGGAAACCACGGCACGCTGGCGCCGCGCGCAATGCGGCGACCATCCAGCCACCACTGCGCCCCGGCCACGCCACGCGCGCGCAACAGCAGCCGCTGGTTGGCCGGCGGAATATCCGGATCCACCGCATAGATGCTGCCGTCCAGCGGCGCCACGATGCCCGCCGCCGCCCGCGTCGCCGCCTGCTGCGGCAGGATCAGCCGCCGCTCGCTGCCGGCCAGGAAATACTCCTGCCGCGCCGCCTCGACCTCGCCCTGATAACGCACCGCCTGCTGGCGCACGCCGGGTGGCGCCGGCGGCGGCAGCGAGGCCAGCCCCCGCTGCAGGTAATCCAGCACGCTCTGCCACACCGGCGCGGCGCCGTGCATGCCGGACACATCCCACATCGGCTCGCCGCCGGCATTGCCCACCCAGACGCCCACGGTGTAGCGGCGGGAGAAACCCAGTGTCCAGTTGTCGCGCATGTCCTTGCTGGTGCCGGTCTTCACCGCGCTCCAGTAGCGGGTGGACAGCACGCTCTCCAGCCCGAAGGTGCGCGCCCGCGCAGTGCGGTCGGACAGGATGTCGGCGATGATGAAGCTGGAGGCGGCAGCCAGCCGCCGCTGCGGCGCAGGCCGCGGCTGGGCCAGCGTCCAGCGCGGCGCGCTGTACAGCCCGCCCTGCGCCAGCGTGCGGTAGGCATTGGCCAGCTCGAGCAGCCGCACGTCCGCCGCGCCCAGCGCCAGGCTGTAGCCGTAGTAATCGCCGTCGTTCTGCAGCGAACTCAGCCCCAGCGCGTACAGCCGATCGCGCAGCGCCGGCGCCCCCACCATGGCGATGGTGCGCACCGCCGGCACGTTCAGCGACGACGCCAGCGCGGTGCGCACCGACACCGGCCCCTTGAAATCGCGGGCGTAGTTCTGCGGCGCGTACAGCCCGGCGGCGGTCTGCATGTCCAGCGGGCTGTCGTCCAGCAGCGAGGCCGCGCTCAGGTAGCGGCGCTCCAGCGCCAGCTGGTACAGGAAGGGCTTGAGCGTGGAGCCGGCCTGGCGCAGCGCCGTCACGCCGTCCACGTTGGCCGCAGACGACAGGCGCCCGCTGGAGCCGACCCAGGCCAGGATGTCGCCGCTGGCGTTATCCAGCACCACTACCGCGCCATCCTGCACATTGCGCTGCGCCAGCGCCCGCAGATGGCGTTGCAGCACGGCAGTGGCATAACGCTGCAGGCCGGCGTCCAGCGTGGTGGCGATGCGGCTGCCGGCGGCCGGTTGCAGTTGCTGCAGCAGTTTGTAGCCGAAATGCGGCGCCAGCGGCGCCTGCCAGGCCGGCGCGGCGCGGCGATAGCTCAGCGCCTGGCTGCCGAGCACGCTGGCGCGCGCGCAGTCGCGCTGGCTGTCGGCCGCTGCCGACGGCTGCCCGCCCAGCCGCGCGCTGTCGCTGTCCATCGCTTGCAGGATGCCGCAGGCGCGTGCCACCACCCGCTCGGTGCCGGCATTGGGGCCGCGCAGCAGCGCCACGATGATGGCCGCCTCCACCCGGTTCAGCCCGGACGGCAGCTTGCCGAACAGCGCCTGCGACACGGCGGCCAACCCCACCTGCTCGCCGCGGAAGCTCACCAGGTTGAGATAGGCTTCCAGGATCTCGTCCTTGCGCCACTCCTGCTCCAGCGCGCGCGCCGACCAGCCCTGCCCCAGCTTCTGCCACAGGCTGCGCCCGCCGGCCGTGGCCCGCAGGTCCTCGTCCAGCAGCCCGGCCAGCTGCATGGTCAGCGTGGAGGCGCCGCGGGTACGGCTGTGCCACAGATTGCCCCAGGCGGCGGCGGCCACGCCGGACCAGTCCACGCCGCTGTGCTGGTAGAAGCGGCGGTCCTCCGACAGCACTAGCGCGTAACGCAGCGCCGGCGAGATATCCGCCAGGCTCACCCACGCCAGCCGTTGCGCCCGCTTGTCGACCCGCAGCTGCTGCAGCGGTGCACCGTGGCGGTCCAGCAGCAGCACGTCCGACGGTTGCCACGCTGCCTTCACTGCGGCAAAGCGCGGTGCGGCCAACGCCGGCACGGCGCACAGTGCCAGCAGCAGGCCGGCCCAGCGCCGCTTACTGCGCACGGGCCACCCGGAACGGCGCATTGGCCAGCATGCCGAACACGCCCGGCGCATACATCGCCTCCACCCGGGTAGCCGGCAGCTGGAACTGCCCCGGATTGTTCAGCCGCACGGTGTACTCCACTTTCAAATTGCCGCGCGGCACGAAGCGGTAGTAGGCGCGGTAGCCGGCAAAACGGCGCTCGACAAAGTCCGGCCAGCCGTCGCCACGCTCGTCGGCCTGCGCCACGGCGATGGCCGAATCGTTGCCCAGCCCGCTGCCCAGGATGCTGGCGCCGGCCGGAATCGGGTCGTCCACCACCACCCAGCTCATGTCGGCCTGGGCGTTGATGTCCAGCGTCACCTTCAGCACGTCGCCGGTGCGGTATTCCCCCGCCTGCTGCTGGCTCACCGCCGTCAGCGTCTTCTTCACGCTGTAGCCGGCATAACGTTGGCCGCTGAACTTCACCGCCGCCTCCAGCTGCACCGTGGCCCATGGCGCGCCGCTGCCCTGGTGCGTCAGCTGCAGCGTGCCGCGGCCCGCCACCGGCCACGGCAGCAGCGGCATGGCGGCGGCGGTCGCCGTGGCAGTGGCGGTAACACGTTTGTCCGCCAGCTCGGCGCTGCTGCTGCCGCTGACGGCCACGTTCTCGTACTGGCGCGAGAACTGCGCCACCGCCAGCTGGCCCCACAGGTTGGCGGTGGTGGTCTGCCAGTGGCCGCGCTGCTGGCGCGCCAGCAGGCCGCTCAGCAAGCGCGGCACGTCGGCCTGCCAGTCCGGCAGCCGGCTGGCCACCAGCAGCAGGCGGGCGGCGTTGAGGTCCGCACTACCCATCAGCCACCAGGCGCCGTCGGCCTCCTCGCCGCTGAACACCAGCCGCGTGCCCTGGTAGCTCAAGCGGCTGCGCAGCAGCTGGCTGGCCTGCGCCAGCCGTTCGGCACGCGCCGGTATCGCCGGCACGCGCTGCAGCAGCTCCAGCCAGTCGACCAGCATGGCGGTGCTCCAGCGCTGCAGCTGCAGGTCGAGCACATCCAGCATCGCCGGCTGGAAGCGGCCATGCCGCGCCAGCGCCAGCATGGCGCCCAGCCGGCGGGCGTCGCGGTCCTGGCGCGAGATCGGCAGCTCGCGCGCCAGGCGGCCTTCGACAAAGGCGGCCAGGCCATCCAGCATGCGCTGGCGCGGCCCGTCCGGAATCGTCTGCCCGGCCTCCTGGCTGACCTGCAGCAGGTAGCTGGTCAGCACATCGCTGCCGCTGCCACGGTCGCCCTCGGCCAGCGGGAAGTAATCGGCCAGCCCGTCGCCGTCCAGGTACAGCGGCAGCTCGGCCATGGTGCGCGCCCACTGTTCGCTGCTGGCCAGGCCCAGCGCCTTGGAACTGCGCTGCTCCAGGCAGGCATACGGGTAGTCGGCAAACCAGCGGCGCACCGCCGGCAGCTCGCTGCCCAGCCTGGACTGCAGGCTGACCCGCACCCCGCCCTTGCCCGCCAGGGCGCCCGGCGGCAAGGCCAGCGGCAGGCTGCGCGGCGCATCCAGCCGCAGCAGCGTGGCCTGCTCCACCGTGACCGCCACCGCCGGCTCCACCTGCTGGCGGAAGGCCAGCGTGTCGCCGCCCTTGCCGCCCGGCTCCTGCGCGCGGATGGTCCACGCCAGCTCACGGACATCCTGCGGCACGGTGAACGGCCAGCTCACTTCGCGCGCTTCGCCGGCCGGCAGGCTGATGCGCTGCGCCGGCAGCTTGCCGCCACCCCAGTCGGCGCCGACCTCCAGCGTCATTGCCCGCGCGCTGCCATTGCGCACGGTAACGGTGGCGGCCAGCTGATCGCCCTCGCGCACCAGCGGCGGCAGGCCGTTGCTGATCTGCACCTCCTGCACCACGTCGACCTCCGCCTCGCCGCTGCCGAAGTAGTTGTCGCCCACGTCCGCCACCGCCACCAGCCGGAAGCGGGTCAGCGCATCGTTCAGCGGCACGCTGAGGTTGGCCGCACCGTTGGCGTCCAGCACCACGGCCGGCTGCCACAGCAGCAGGGTGTCCAGCAGCTCGCGCGTCGGCGCCCTGCCACCGCCGCCGCCCGGCGGCAGCGCCTTGCGGCCGTAGTGACGCTTGCCGACCACCTCCAGCTGCGCGGTGGCGGTTTCTACGCCGTAGCTGTGGCGCTGGTACATGGCCTCCATCAGCTTCCAGCTGTTGTTGGGCTGCAGCCGCAGCAGCGCGTCGTCCACGGCGGCGAACGCCAGCTCGGTGCCGGCGGGCGCCGGTTTGCCGTCCGGCATGCGTACCTGGATGCGTACCTGCACCTGCTCGCGGATGCCGTACTGTTTGCGCTGCGGCGTCACCGTCACCTGCAGCCGGCGCGCCTTGTCGCCCACTTCGATCTCGGCCACGCCGTATTTGAACGCCGGCCGCGACAGATCCACCATGCTGGACGGCGGGCTGTAGTCGCTGCCCTCGTTCCAGTAGGCGCTCCACCACTCCAGCGGCGTTTTCCAGCCCCAGGTGAAGAACGAGTACCACGGCACGTCGCGCACCCGGCCGCGCACCGCCAGCACCGATACGTAGACGTTGGGCCCCCATTCCGGCCGCACTTCCAGTTCGATCACCGGCTGCTTGCCGCTCAGCTCCAGCACGCGGGTTTCCACGATGCCTTCGCGCTCGATGGCCACCCAGGCGGTGGCCTTGCGGAACGGCATGCGCACCTGGAAGCGGGCGATGTCGCCGGGGTTGTAGCTGCTGCGTTCCGGCAGCACGTCGATGCGGTCGTGGTCGTCCACGTCGAACCACACCTCGTCCTGGCCGCTGACCCATACATCCTGGCTGGCCGTCGCCGGGTTGCCCTTGTCGTCTTCCACCCGGGCGATCACTTCCAGGCTGCCGGCCTGCTCCGGCGCCAGCTCGCAGAACAGCATGCCGCGGGCGTCGCTCTTGCCCTTGCACAGGGTGCGCTCGTCGCTGCGCGTCTCCTCGTGCTCCCAGGCGTAGAAGCCGCCCACCAGCCGCTTGCGGCTGGACAGGTACTCGCGCCGCAGCTGCAGCAGGGTGATGTTCCTGCCGGCCTGCGGCCGCCCCTGGGTATCCAGCACCACCGCCTTGATGCCCAGCTTGCGGCCAACCGACACCCAGTCTTCCACCTGCACCCCCACCTGCAGCGCCGACGGCCACAGCGGGATCATGCGCGAGATGGTCTGCGTCTCGCCCGACGGGTCGCGCAGGCTGGCTTCCGCCTGCAGCCAGTACGGGCGGTCCAGCGCCGGCAGCTTGTCGACGCTGATTTTGCCGTTGCCATTGCCATCCAGCTGCAGCGGCGCCTTGTCCAGCAGCAGCTTGCCGTCCAGCGGGTCGCCATCCTGCTCGCCGTCGCGCCGCGGCGGGTTGAAGCTGAAGTCCTGGTAGCCGCGCGGGCTCTCGTAACGGGCCTGCAGCATCGCGCTGACCTGCAGTGGCCAGTTGCGCGCCGCGCCGCCATTGCCCCAGGCCAGGTTCACTTTCAGCGGCAGCGGGCTGCCGGGCACGCCCGCCCCCGCCGGGTAGCTGATGCGGCCGCTCATCACCGGCAGGCGGAATTCCTCCACCCGGAAGCCGCCGCTGTACAGCGAATAGCCGTCCAGCGCCGGCGATGCCGGCTGCCCGTAGTCGCGGCTGCCGCGCACGCCCTTGCGTTCCAGGTAGATGCTGTACTCGCCCAGTTTGGCCGCCTTGGGCAGCGCCAGGCTGCTTTCGGCATAGCGCCCCTTGCGCCAGTTCAGCGGCAGCACCAGTTCGTCGTCGCTGCCATCGTGGCGGATGCGCGCCACCTCCGGCAGTTCGCCGGCCTTGAGCATGGCCAGCCCCTTGCTGTTCTGGATGCGCAGCAGGTGCTTCATCGACACGGTTTCGCCGGCGCGCAGCAGGCTGCGGTCCAGGATGCTGTGCGCGATGATGGCCGGCTCGCCCTCGGTATTGGTGGGGAAGGGAAAACGCCAGGCCTCGATGCCGCGGTTCCAGCCGCTGCGCACGAAGGACACGTCCTCCACGCCCTTGCTGTCCCTGGCGCGCGCGGTGATGAACAGCCCTTCCAGGCTCTCCTCGCCGCTGCAGCTGGCGTCCTGCAGCGCCTTGTCCACCCGCGCCACGCCCTGCTTGTCGGTGTTGCCCTGCCACAGCAGCTGCTCGCGGCAGTCATAGATGCGCACCTGCGCGCCCGCCACCGGCTGCGCCCGGTCCAGCGTGGTGACCCACACCGCGGCGTTTTCCGGCGAGCGCTTGAAATGCACCGCCAGGTTGGTAACCAGCGCCGCGGTGCGCACGTACATCGGCGCATTGGCGCCCAGCAGCGCCTTGCCCAGCAGCCGCGACTCGATCTCCACCACGTGCAGGCCGCGCTGCGGCAGCGGGATGCCCACCACCTGGAACGGCCAGCGCCCCTTGCTGTCCGGCTGCTCCGGCAGCGCAAGGCGGCGGGCGTCCGGCCGGCGCCGCAGCAGCGACAGGCGGCGGCTTTCCAGCTCGCGGCCCTTGGCCACGCTGATGCGGCTTTCGTGGTAGCGCAGCACCTTGCCCAGCCAGCGCATCATATTGCGGTCCTCGCGCGCCACCACGCCCATGCCACTCAGCTGCAGGCCGCGCAGCGGCAGCGCCGCTTCTACCCCGCGCAGCGTCACCGGCAGGCTGGCGTCCTCCGCCGCCTCGATGATGCCGAACGGCGCGGCGGCAAACTTGGCCAGCGGCGGGAAGGCGCCTATCCGCACCGGCAGCGGGAATTTGTCGGCATTCTGCAGCGTGCGGCCAACCTCGTCGCTGAAGCCGCGCGGCAGCGTCAGCTGCAGCGCCTGCTGCGGGGTGAACGGCGGCGCAAAACTGATGCTGTCCAGCGCCTCGCCGTGGTTGCGCTCCAGCAGCGGCTGGCGCTCGCCGTCGGCACCATGCAGACGGATGGCGGCGGCCTGCGCCGGCAATACCGGGGAGCTGAATGCCAGGCTGATGGGTTTGAACGGGATGCAGGCGCCGCGCGCGTTGTCGCGGCTGCAGCTGAGCGTGGCGCGGAACGGCGGTCGCACGCGGTAGTCCAGCCGCTGCGCCTCGCCACCCTGGCGCGGGTTATGCAGCGTCAGCTTGCTGTCCGGCGCCAGACGTTGGCCGCAACGCACGGTGAGGATGCTGGCGGCGTCCTGCTCCAGCTTGAGGTGGCGCAGCAGCACGCCGCGCTCGGCGGCGGGCAGCGGCTGCAACGGCAGCTGCTCCGCCAGCGCCGACGACTGGCAGCTCAGGCCGGGCAGGCTGCCGGCGCGCGCATTGAGCTTGAGCACGAAGGCCTGCTCCTCCTCGATGCGCTCGCCATCCTGCGGCCAACTCTGCACGATGCTGGGCGCCCCGGTGAAGAAGCTGTAGCTGGCCGCCGGCAGCGCCGCGCCCTGCAGATCCTTCAGCCCGGCGCGCAGCGTGAACTGGCAGCGGGTATTGGCCGGCGGCGGCGCGCTGATGTCCAGCACCCAGCTCTTGTCGTCCACCCAGTGGCCGCGCGCCGCCAGCTGGCAGTTCCACTGCACCGGCGCCGCGGCCTGGCTGTCGCCCAGGCGCACCATGGCGGAGCTGAAGCTCAGCCGCACCTGGCTGGGTCGGGTTACCTCGCCCTGCGGGCTGAAGGTGGCGACCCCGGCGGCCAGGGCCGGGGCCAGGTGGAACACGCCGGCCAGGGCCAGCAGCAGAGCGGAGGTTTTCATCGGGCGCCCGCATGCCGGCAGGCATGCTCAGGAAAATCGGGCGCCAATTATGACAGCCGACTCGCAAACACGCCATGCCAATGGCCTGACGGCGGCAGCCGGCGCTAGTCGTCCAGCGCCACCACGCCGCGCGGCACGTCCAGCGCCTGCACCCGGCTTTTCAGCCGCGCCAGCATGATCAGCCCCGGCAGTGCGGCGCAGGTGGAGAACAGGAAGAACGCCGGCCAGCCGATGCTTTCGGTCAGCACGCCGGACAGCGGCCCCACCCACACTCGGCCCACCGCGGCGAACGCCGACAGCAGCGCGAACTGGGTGGCGGTGAATTTCTGGTTGCACAGCGCCATCAGAAAGGCGACGAAGGCGGCGGTGCCCATGCCGCTGGACAGGTTCTCCACCGCCACCGCGAACAGCAGCAGGTAGTCCACCTGGGTGCTGTCCTTCAGCGCCACGATCAGCCAGTCGAAGGCCGGCAGGGTAAAGCCGCTCCACGCGCCCTTGCCGGATACCGCCACCAGCCAGAAGCCGAGGTTGGACAGCAGCTGCAGCACGCCGAACGCCATCAGCGCGCGGTACAGCCCCAGCCGCAGCATCAGCGCGCCGCCGGCCAGCGCGCCGACGATAGTGAGCCAGATGCCGATCACCTTGTTCACCACGCCGATCTCGGCCTGGGCAAAGCCCATGCCCTTGAGCAGGAAGGTGGTGGTGAGCGCGCCGGCAAAGGCGTCGCCCAGCTTGTACAGGATGATCAGCGCCAGAAACGATCCCGCCGCCTCCATGCTGAAGTAGTTGCCCAGCGAGCGGTTGAGGGTTTCGAAGCGCGCCTTCTGCGCCGCCCACCACGCCAGCGGCACCGTCACCGCCATGCCCAGCAGCAGCGACAGCAGGTCCACCCACTTCTTCTTGTTGGGGTTGTCGACGGGCGCGGCGGCCGGCTGGCTGCCGCTCGTCTGAGTGTGCACGGCCGCTGCGGGCGCAAGGTTGGCCGCAGCCTTGGTCAGCCGCGGTGCCGGCGTCTTGGCCACCACTTCGCTGGCCGCCTGCGGCGGGAACAGCGGCGTCAGCGCGCGGTCGGCCAGCGGCGCCAGCACATGGCTGGTGAACTGGTAGCCGATCACCACCGCCAGCAGCAGCGCGGCAAAGCCTTTCAGGTCGTTGCGCGCGTCGCTGGTCGGCGCCACGTTGTCCTTCGGCACCGCCGGCAACAGCAGCAGCGAAGCCGCCGCCGCCGCCAGCATGATGCCGGCCATCACCTGGTACACATTGTTCCAGCTCCAGCCGCTGCCGCTGAGCGGGTCGGCCCATACCATGGCCACGCCGCCGGACAGCACCATCGCCAGCCGGTAGCCGAACACCCCCAGCGACGACGCCAGCCCGCGCTCGTCCGGCGTCACCACGTCGGTACGGTAGGCGTCGATCACCACGTCCTGCGACGCGGACAGGAAGGACAGCAGCACCGCCAGCAAGGCGAAGCCCTGCACGTCGCTGGCCGGCGACAGCGCCGACATCGCCAGCAGCGTGGCGGCCAGGCCGAGCTGGGTGAGCACCAGCCAGCCGCGGCGGCGGCCCAGCAGCGGCGGCTCGAAGCGGTCCATCAGCGGCGCCCACAGGAACTTGAAGGTATACGGCAGCCCCACCAGGCTCAGGAAGCCGATGGTGGCGATGTCGATGCCGTCCACCGTCAGCCATGCCTGCATGGCGGTGCCGGACAGCGCCAGCGGCAGGCCGCTGGCAAAGCCCAGCACCCAGATCATCAGCAGGCGCCAGGCGCCCAGCTGTCGGATATCGCGCATTACGCGCCCCCTTGTTCGGCAAATGCACAGGGCGCCGCAGCGCCCCGTATATGGTGATAGTTGGCCGCACGCTGCCGCACGGATGGCGACGCAGTGCGGGGCGGCACTCAGCCGCGGCTGACGCGGTAGAACGCCAGGCTGCCGCGCAGATTGGGCAGGAAATTCACCTGCCGGCCGTGCGTCATCACCACCCGCTCCAGCACGCGGATGTGGTTCTTGGCGCACAGCGCGTCAAAGTCGCCGAGCATACACCAGTGGATGTTGGGGGTGTTGTACCACTGGTACGGCATGTCGTCGGACACCGGCATGCGCCCGAGCATGATCTGCCAGCGGTTCTGCCAGTAGCCGAAGTTGGGGAAGGTGACGATGGCCTCGCGGCCAACCCGCAGCATTTCCAGCAGGATCTCCTCGGTGTGGCGCATCGCCTGGATGGTCTGCGACAGCACCACGTGGTCGAAGCGCTGGTCTTCGAACTCGGCGAGGCCGGCCTCCAGGTCGCCCTGGATGGCGTTGACCCCGGCCTTGACGCAGCCCACCACGTTGTTAACGTCGAAATCCACGCCGTAGCAGTTGGCCTGCTTGTGCTGCTGCAGCCAGGCCAGCAGCTCGCCTTCGCCGCAGCCCAGGTCGAGCACGCGGCTGCCCGGCGGAATCCAGTCGGCGATCAGTTGCAGGTCGGGGCGGAGAGAATCGAAAAAGCTCATGCGTTCACCTCCTCGGCCACGCGGTTCAGGTAGGCGCGCATCAGGTCGACATACGGCCCGTCGGTCATCAGGAAGGCATCGTGGCCATGCACCGATTCGATTTCGCCATAGCTGACGCGCTTGCCGGCGGCGATCAGCGCTTTCACCGTCTCGCGCGAGCGTTCCGGCGAGAAGCGCCAGTCGCTGGTGAAGCTGGCCACCAGGAAGCTGGCGCTGGCCTTTTTCAGCGCCGCCACCAGGTCGCCGTCGTAGTCCTTGGCCGGGTCGAAGTAGTCCAGCGCCTTGGTCATCAGCAGATAGGTGTTGGCATCGAAGTAGTCGGAGAACTTGTCGCCCTGGTAGCGCAGGTAGCTCTCGATCTCGAACTCCACGTCGTAGCCGAACTTGTACTCGCCGGAGCGCAGCATGCGGCCGAATTTCTCGCCCATGCCGTCATCCGACAGGTAGGTGATGTGGCCCAGCATGCGCGCCAGGCGCAGGCCGCGACGCGGGATGGTACCGGCGGCGTAGTAGTCGCCGCCGCAGAAATCCGGGTCGGTGAGGATGGCCTGCCGCGCCACGTCGTTGAAGGCGATGTTCTGCGCCGACAGCTTGGGCGCCGAGGCGATCACCAGCGCGTGGGCGATGCGCTCCGGGTAGGCGATGCTCCACTGCAGCGCCTGCATGCCGCCCAGCGAGCCGCCGATCACCGCCGCCCAGCGCGTGACGCCCAGCCGGTCGGCCAGCCGCGCTTGCGAAGTGACCCAGTCCGGCACCGTCATCACCGGGAAGCGCGAGCCCCACGGCTGGCCGCTGGCCGGGTCGATGCTGGACGGGCCGGTGCTGCCGTGGCAGCCGCCGAGGTTGTTGACGCCGACCACGAAGAAGCGATTGGTGTCGATGGGCTTGCCGGGGCCGATCATGTTGTCCCACCAGCCGGCGGCCTTGTCGTCCGCGCTGTAGCGGCCGGCCACATGGTGGTGGCCGGACAGCGCGTGGCAGATCAGGATGGCGTTGCTGCGCTCGGCGTTCAGCTCGCCATAGGTTTCGAACACCAGCTCGTAAGCGGGCAGCGTGATGCCGCTGGCCAGATCGAGCGGCGTCTCGAACAGTGCGCGCTGCGCACTGACGATACCGACGGAAGATGCGTTATTGGGCATGCGTTTCTCTTTGCTAGTCGGCGGCGGGCGGGGGGCTGGTCTTTGCGACTCTGCCCCGCCCGCATCAAGGCTTCTCCATGGCAAGCCGCGATTATATCGGTAACACGCGCTTGCGCACCTGGCTAGCCGTTCCCGATAATCGGCGTCCCTTCCTGCTGGATGCTGCGATGATCGGCCGCCTGTTCCGCCTGTTCCTGCTGCTGTGCGTGATCTACCTGGCGCTGCGCTGGCTGCTGAACCGGCAGCAACGCCAGACGGTGCACGAGTTCGTGCGCGCACTGGCCATCGCGCTGCTGGCCAGCTCGCTGCTGCTGCTGGGGCTGTTCCTGGCCGGTATCCGCCTGTAAGCGCGAATTTTTTGCCCGCCGCGCTGTCAGAATTGGCCTGCCCCGCCGACTCACCGGCATCACCTGCCAGGAGATGCGCCATGTTGATTCGCCACCCCGCCGACATCCTGCCGTCGGACATCACCCCCGAGAGCGTCTACCTCGACCGCCGCCAGTTCATGGCCGGTGCCGCCGGCCTGCTGCTGCCGGCCTCCGCGCTGGCGGCGCTGCCGGCGCGCAAGAGCCCCTACTCCAGCAGCGAGCCGGCCAACAGCCGCGACGAGATCACCCACTACAACAACTACTACGAATTCGGCACCGCCAAGGACGAGCCGGCGCAGTACGCCGGCCGCCTCAAGACCCAGCCGTGGAGCATCGTGGTGGATGGCGAGGTGGAAAAACCGCGCAGCTTCGGCATTGAGGAGCTGCTGAAATACCCGCAGGAGGAGCGCATCTACCGGCTGCGCTGCGTGGAAGGCTGGAGCATGGTGATTCCGTGGATCGGTTTTCCGCTGGCCAGCCTGCTGGCACAGGTGCGGCCAACCTCGAAGGCGAAATACGTAGCGTTCGAGACCGCGCTGCGGCCGGGCGAGATGCCGGGCGTGGCACGGCGGGTCTTGGCCTGGCCGTACCGCGAGGGGCTGCGCATCGACGAGGCGATGCACCCGCTCACCATTCTGGCGGTGGGGCTGTACGGCGAGGTGCTGCCCAAGCAGAACGGCGCGCCGATCCGCCTGGTGGTGCCGTGGAAGTACGGTTTCAAGAGCAGCAAGGCCATCACCCGCATCCGGCTACTGGAAAAACAGCCGCCCACCAGCTGGAACCAGGCGGCGCCGGACGAGTACGGCTTCTACTCCAACGTCAACCCGGCGGTGGACCACCCGCGCTGGAGCCAGGCCAGCGAGCGGCGCATCGGCGAATTCCTCAAGCGCAAGACGCTGCCGTTCAACGGTTACGGCGCGCAGGTGGCGCAGCTGTACAAAGGCATGGATCTGGTGAAGAACTTCTGAGAACCGGTTTACGATCTGCTGCGCTTCGGCGATACGGCGTTGATAACGTCTTCGAAATGCTCATTTACTGTTCGTAAACTCCGCTTCCTCAGCCATTCTCGCCTTGTCTCGCGCTAGCTCGCGAGATCGTAAACAGGTTCTGACATGACTATGAATACTACCCTTGCGGCCAACCTTGCCCGCCCGTCGCCGCGCCAGCTGTCCTGGTTCAAGGGCGTGGTGTTCCTGCTGTGCCTGCTGCCACTGGCGCAGATCGCCGAGGTGGTGATCAGCGGCACGGCGGTGAACCCCATCGAATACCTGACCCGCGCGCTGGGGGTGTGGACACTGCGCTTTCTGCTGCTGACGCTGGCGGTGTCGCCGCTGCGCTGGCTGGGCGCCCCCGGCTGGCTGCAACGGCTGCGGCGCATGCTGGGGCTGTACGCCTTCTTCTACGGCGTGCTGCACCTGACGAGCTATTTGTGGCTGGACCAGTTCTTCGACTGGCGCGCCATCGGCCACGACATCCTCAAGCGGCCGTTCATCACCGTGGGCATGACCGCCATGCTGCTGATGCTGCCGCTGGCCGTCACCTCCACCGACGGCTGGATGCGGCGGCTGAAGCGCAACTGGGGCCGGCTGCACCGGCTGGTCTACCCGCTGGCGGTCTGCGGCGTGCTGCATTACTGGTGGCTGGTGAAGCGCGACATCAGCCAGCCCATGCTGTATGCCGCCATCCTCGCCGTGCTGCTGGCCTGGCGGCTGTGGCAACGTTGGCCGCGCCGCGTACAATGAGCGCCGCCTTGATTGTGCGGCAGATGACCGGGTAGCTCGAAAAAGCCCGGTTGCCAGGCAAGACAAGGCGCGAATGAAAAATCCCTGGCCGATATGTAAGCCGGGATTTTTCGTGAGTAACGCAGTATCGCGACGAAAGCGGGAATTTTTCGAAAATGGCCAAGGACAAGACACCGGTAACCCAGGCGGTGCGCGTACTGCGCGAACAGCAGGTGGACTACAGCGAGCACCTGTACAAGTACGAGGAACGCGGCGGCACCGCGGTCTCCGCCCGCGAGCTGGGAGTGGACGAGCACGCGGTGGTGAAGACGCTGATCATGGAAGACGAGCAGAAAAAGCCGCTGATCGTGCTGATGCACGGCGACTGCGAGGTGGGTACCGGCATGCTGGCCAAGCAGATCGGCGCCAAGAAGATCAGCCCCTGCGACCCGAAAACCGCCGACCGCCACAGCGGCTACCAGGTAGGCGGCACCAGCCCGTTCGGCACCAGGGCCGCGATGCCGGTGTACATGGAGGCCAGCATTGCCGAGTTGCCGCGCATCTACATCAACGGCGGCAAGCGCGGCTTCCTGGTCGGGCTAAGCCCGGCCGAAGTGCAGCGCGTGCTGCGGCCAACCTTGGTCAGCGTGCGCGCCTGATGGCTGCAGTCTGCTGACTGTGCCAGTCGGATAACTGCACTAGCCTGATTACTGCTCCAGCTCGATCGCCTGGAAGCGGCGATCCATGCGCCGGCGGTAGCGCATGCGCAGCGCGAAGCCCAGCACCACCGAGAACGCCATCCAGTACGCCATGTTCAGCACGCTGCCCCACACCAGCGGCGCGATCACCCCGGCCAGCAGCGTCGACATCATGGTCTGCACGAAGCCCTGCACCGACGACACCGTGCCGCGCAGGTGCGGAAACTGGTCCATCAGCACGATGGTGATCGATGGCGCCGCCACCGACATGCCCACGGTGTACAGCCCCAGCGGCAGCACCGCCCACGGCACGCTCGGCGTCAGCAGCCAGGCCTGCAGCAGGTTGGCCGCCGCGGCGGCGAACATCAGCCCGTAGCCGAGGCTCACCTGCTCGCGCGCCGCAAAGCGCCCGGCCAGCCGCCCGGAAATGAACGCCCCCAGCATGATGCCGCCCACCGCCGGCCCGAACAGCCACAGAAAATCGTTGTGCCCCAGCCCCAGGTGCTGCATCAGGAACACCGGCGCCGCAGGGATGTAAACGAAGAAGCCGGCAAAGTTGAAGGTGACCGCCAGCGCCAGCAGCTGGAAATCGTGCTTCTTCGCCACTTCCAGATAGTTCGCCGTCAACTGCCCCAGGTGCAGCGAGGAACGCTGCGCCGGCGGGTGGGTTTCCGGCAGGCGGCGCCAACTGGCCACGAACAGCCCCAGCCCCACCAGCGCCATGAACAGGAAGATCGAGCGCCAACCGAAGGCGCCGAACAGCCAGCCGCCGATCACCGGCGCCACCGCCGGCGCCAGCGAGAACAGCATGGTGACCTGCGACATCATGCGTTGCGCGTCATGGCCGGTGAAACGGTCGCGGATGATCGCCCGCCCCACCACCAGACCGGCGCCGCCGCACAGGCCCTGCAGCGCGCGGAACAGCAGCAGCGTGCCCAGATTGGGCGCCAGCATGCAGCCGATGGAGGCCAGCGCGAACAGCAAGGAAGTCACCAGCACTACCGGCCGGCGGCCAACGGCATCGGAAATGGCGCCATGCCACAGCATCATCAGGCCATAGCAGAACAGGTACACCGACAGCGCCTGCTGCATCTGCAGCGGCGAGGCCGCCAGCGCGTGGCCAATGTCGCTCATCGCCGGCAGGAAGGTATCGATGGAAAACGGCCCAAGGGTGGCCAGGGCGGCCAGCAGCAGCGCCAGCGCGCCTTGCTGCTTGTTGGCGGAATCAGCCATGGAATAACGGTGCTTTCTCAAAAGGTTGGCCGCGCACTACACTGTGCGGTTTCAAATTAGCCGTTTTGTACATTAGGCGTTGGCAGCCGTTTTTGTCGACTGTCCTACATGACGGATGCGATGCCGGAAAGGGCCCCACCATGCTGCGCTACTACCATAACCCCCGCTGCTCCAAATCGCGCGAAGGCCTGCAATTGCTGCAGGAACGCGGTGCCGAGCTGCAGGTGATCGAGTACCTGAAAACCCCGCCCAGCGCCGACGAACTGCGCCAGATCCTGAGCTTGCTGGGCATCCCGGCCCGCGCGCTGCTGCGCAGCAAGGAGGAGGAATACCAGGCGCTGGGGCTGGCCGATGCCAGCCTGAGCGAAGAGGCGCTGATCGCCGCCATGCTGGCGCACCCGCGGCTGATCGAGCGGCCGATCGCCGTCGGCGCCAACGCCGCCGCCATCGGCCGCCCGCCGGAAAACCTGCTGGCGCTGCTGTAAGCGCCGCCCCGCCAGACGCAAACGGCCCGGTTTCCCGGGCCGTTTGTCATTGGCTAGAACAACTGCTCTTTGACGTTCTCCACCGCATCCTGCGGCGGCGTGGCCGGCTCATCGCCGGTCGCGTCCGACGATTGCGGCGCGTGGTTGCCGTTGCCCGGCACACTGCCGCGGTTGTTGATGCGCAGTTCCGGATTGGTGCTCTGGAATTCTTCCAAGAAGTATTCGTCGTTGCCGCGCAGGCCGGCACCGGCTTTCACCACCACGCCCGGCGGCGGCGGCAGTTCGAGATCCGGCACGCCTTTCAGCGCATTGCCCATGTAGTTGACCCAGATCGGCAGCGCCGCGGTGCCGCCGTAGCCATAGCGGCCCAGGCTGCGCGGCTGGTCGAAGCCGACCCAGGTCACCGCCACCAGCGACGGGTTGAAGCCGGCGAACCAGGCGTCACGGAAATCGTTGGTGGTACCGGTCTTGCCGGCGATGTCGCTGCGCCCCAGCGCGGTGGCACGGTTGGCGGTGCCGTAGCGCACCACGTCCTTCAGCATATTGCCGATGATGAAGGCGTTGCGCGGGTCGATCGCCTGCGGCGCGTTCTGCCCGGCCACCGCCGGCGCGGTGCGCGCCAGCAGGCGGCCGTTGGCATCCTCGATGCGCTCGATGAAGTAGCCGCGGGTGCGATAGCCGCCGTTGGCGATCACCGAGTAGGCTTCCGCCATCTGCATCGGCGACGCCTGGCCGGCGCCCAGCGCCATGGTCAGGTAGGCCGGGATGTTCTTGGGATCGAAGCCGAAACGCTGCGCGTACTGCTGGGCGAAGTCCGGGCCGATGGCCATCATGATGCGGATCGACACCAGGTTTTTCGACAGCGCCAGCGCACGGCGCATGCTGATCATGCCGGCATATTTGCCGTCGTCGTTCTTCGGATCCCAGCTCTGGCCGCCGATGGTCTGCGGGTCGATGGTGATCGGCGCGTCATTGATGAAGGTGGCCGGGGTAAAACCGCGGTCCAGCGCCGCGGAGTAGATAAACGGCTTGAAGGTAGAGCCCGGCTGGCGTAGCGCCTGGGTCACGTGGTTGAAGCTGCGACGGTTGAAGTCGAAGCCGCCGACCAGCGCCTTGATGGCACCGCTGCGCGGGTCCATCGCCACGAAGGCGCCTTCCACTTCCGGCATCTGGGTAATCTGCCAGTTGCCCTTGGCATCCTGCTGCACGCGTACCTGGGCGCCGGGGCGCAGGCGCTGCGCCGGCGTGGCGCGCTCGGACAGCGCGAAGCGGGCGAAGCTGAGGCCGCTGCCGGTGACGTCCACCCGCTTGCCGCCACGCAGGTACAGCCGCACCCGCGACGGGTTGGCCGCCAGCACGATGGCCGGCTGCAGGTTGCCGCTGTCGCGAATGGCGGACAGCGTCTCGTCCAGCGTTTCCTCCAGCTCTTCCTGCGGGATGGCCGACAGGTCGACGAAGGATTCCGGGCCGCGGTAGGACTGGCGGCGGTCGTAATCCATCAGCCCGGCGCGCAGCGAATCGAATGCCCACTGCTGGTGATGGCTGTCCAGCGTGGTGAACACGCGGTAACCCTCGGTATAGGCGGCTTCCTTGTAACGGCCGTACATCGCCTGACGCACCATTTCCGCCACGTACTGCGCCGGCAGGCTGCTATCCAGCGTCTGCCGCGCCAGCACCAGTTTTTCCGTCTTGGCGGCCTCGTACTGCTCGGCGGAGATGAAGCGCAGTTCGTACATGCGCCGTAAAACATACAGTTGCCGCAGGTGCGCCCGCTCCGGGTTGACCACCGGGTTATAGGTGGACGGTGCCTTGGGCAGGCCAGCCAGCATCGCCATTTCGGCAATGCTCAGCGTATTCAACGGCTTACCATAATAAGCCTGCGCGGCGGCGGCAAAACCGTAAGCGCGCTGTCCCAGGTAAATCTGATTGATATACAGCTCGAGAATCTGGTCTTTCGATAAAGTATGCTCAATCTTGAATGCCAATAGCGCTTCGTTGAATTTGCGCGTGAAGGTGCGCTCACTCGACAGGAAGAAATTCTTGGCCACCTGCATGGTGATGGTGCTTGCCCCCGAATGCGTGCGTCCTGATACTATATTTCCAACAGCAGCGCGCATTACCCCCAGGTAATCGATACCGCCATGCTGGTAAAAGCGCTCGTCCTCGGCGGCCAGCAATGCCTGCTTCATGTATTGCGGCACATCTTGAATGCGGGTAAAAGAGCGGCGCTCTTCGCCAAACTCACCAATCAATACGTTATCTGCGGTGTAAACACGCAGCGGCATTTTGGGACGGTAATCAGTGAGGATGTCCAGGCTGGGCAGGCGCGGATACGTCACGATGATCGCGATAACTACCAGCCCGGCCAGCAACACGCTGGCCGCGGCAATAAAACCCGCGATCAAGATCACAACACGCTTGAGCATGATGTTCTAGCCTATAAATGGGATGGCGCATTATACCTGTATGGTAATGCCGCACGATGATTTGCAACGAGCGCAAGCAACAAGCGCCGCGATAAGGGAGGTTGGCCGCCGGTACCCGGCGTCCACACGCACATGGCAGTAGAAAAACGTCGTTTTGACTTTGCCGGCATGCAAAACGTTCTGGGCAACTGGCTGAAACCCGCCCAGAACTCCTTGCTTGGGGTGGACGTGAGCAGCTCTGCGGTCAAGATCGTGGAGTTTGGCGCCATCGGCCACACCCCCCAGCTGGAACGCTATGTCATTGAGCCGTTGCCCAAGGACGCCATCGTCGATGGCAACATCAACAACATGGAAGAGGTTGCCGGCGCCATCAGTCGAGCCTGGAAACGGCTGGATAGCGGCACGCGCCGTGCCGCGGTCAGCCTGCCCACTTCCATGGCCATCTACAAGAAAATCCTGGTGCCCGCCGCCGCGGACGAGGACGACCTGGAAGTGCAGGTCGAACGCGAGGCCAACCAGTACATCCCCTTCCCGCTTGCCGAGGTCAACCTCGACTACCAGGTGCTCGGCCCCTCGCTGAACAGCGCCGGCGACCTGGACGTGATGATCTGCGCGGCGCGCAAGGAGAAAGTCGAAGAGCGGGTGGCGGTAGCGGAAATGGCCGGGCTGAAGGTGGAGATGGTGGACATCGACGCCTTCGCCATGATGACGGCGTTCGAGCAGATCCAGCAGCAATTGCCGGATCAGGGCATGAACCAGACCTTTGCCCTGTTTGATATTGGCGCCAGCAAGATCCAGTGCTCCATCATCCGTAACGGGCAGCAACTGTACTACCGCGAACAGGCTTTCGGCGGCAGCCAGCTCACCCGCGATATCCAGCGCCGCTACGGCTACAGCTACGAAGATGCCGAAGTCGCCAAGCGCTCGATGACCTTGCCGGACAGTTTCGAGAGCGAGCTGCTGCACCCCTTTGTCGATTCGCTGTCGCAGGAAATCCAGCGTGCACTACAGTTCTTCTATACCACGGTAAGCGTATCGCAATACCTGCGCGTGGATTACATCCTGCTGGCCGGCGGCTGCAGCATGTTGCCGGGGCTGGATGATGCGGTCCTGGCCCGCACCCAGATCAGCACTATGATCGCCAATCCCTTCACTACCATGACCCAGGCTCCGCGTATTCCCCTGAAGGAATTGCTGCTGGATGCGCCAGCCCTGCTGGTTGCCTGCGGACTCGGCCTGCGGAGATTTGACTAACATGATCCGCATCAACCTGCTACCGCACCGCGAACAGAAAAAAGCGGCCCATCGCAAACGCTTCCAGCACATTCTGCTGGGCAGCGTCATCGCGATACTGGCAATCACGGCCGGCACCTACCTGCTGCTGGATAGCTGGAAAGAAGCCCAGATCGCTCGCAATCAACGGCTGGAACAGGAAATTGCCAAGCTCAACGAGCAGCTCAAGGATATCGAGCAGCTCCGCCAGAAGCGTTCGGCCCTGCTCACCCGCCAGGCGCTGATCGAAAAACTGCAGTCCGAGCGCGGGCAGACCGTACGCATCTTCGATGAGCTAATCCGCGTGATTCCAGAAGGAGTCTACCTGCGCAATTTCAGCCAGAATGGCCAGTCCATCAGCCTTGGCGGCTCGGCGCTCTCCAGCGCCAGAGTGTCCTTGTTGATGCGCAACCTGAGCAATTCGCAGGTTTTTGCCGAGCCGGTACTCATCGAAGTAAGTGCCACCGTCGAAAACAATATCCGGGCCAACCGCTTTAGCCTCAACGTGAACCTGCGTCAGCCAGCAGCACCGGGCACGAAGCCGGGAGAGAAAAAATGACACTGGATGAAGTTCGCCAGCTCGACTTCAAGGACATGCCCAACTGGCCGCTGCAGGCACAGGTTGGCGCAATGGTGTTTCTGGCACTACTGGTCTTTGGCCTTGCCTACTACGCACTGTTTAGCGACATGCAGGATGAAATTGACCGCGAGCAAAGCAAAGAGCAGCAGCTGAAAGAAACCTTCCTCGGCAAGAAACAGCAGGTCGCCAACCTGGTGGCACTGCAAGCGCAGCTGGCGGAAATCGAGCGCTCCTTCAATGCCATGCTGAAACAATTGCCCAGCAAGGCCGAAATGGACTCTCTACTGACGGAAATCAACCAGGCTGGGGTTGGCCGCGGCCTGCAATTCGATCTGTTCCGCCCGGCCGCAGAAATCCGTAACGACCAGCTCTCGGAATTGCCGATCCAGATTCGCCTGACCGGCAGCTACAACGACCTGGCCACCTTTGCCACCGATGTCGGCAAGCTGTCGCGCATCGTGACCATCGGCAACATTACCCTGTCGCCGCTGGCTGGCGGGCCAGTGGAGCCGCGCCTGGGCATGGACGCCACCGCCCGCACCTACCGCGCCATCGATCCGAGCGAAGCCGCCCCGGCTGCGCCCAAACCCTGAGTCAGAGCGCCATCATGAAACTGATCATTACGCTACTGCTCGGATTACTGCTGACTGGCTGCGGCTATAGACAGGATGACGATATCGAGCAATGGATGCGCGATGCCGGCAAAAACATCAAAGGCTCGATCGAGCCCATTCCGCCGATGCAGCCGTACACGCCGTTTGAATACCAGGGCCAAAACCTGCTTCCGCCGTTCAACACAGACCGCCTGCAGGTTGCGAAGAAAAGCGCGCGCAACAACCTGCCGGACACGCAACGGCCAAGAGAACTGCTGGAAAACTATGATCTGGACAAGCTGAAACTGGTCGGTACCGTCGCGCTGAAACGGGGGCGCATCGCGCTGATCAGGACCCCCGATGTCGGCATTCAACGCATTCAGGTTGGCAGCTTTCTCGGACCCAATTTCGGCATCGTGCGTAGCATCAGCGAAACGGACGTGCGACTGGATGAAACGGTAGAAGACATTAACGGTGAGTGGGTCAAGCAGGAAAATCACCTCTACCTGCAGGTGGAACAAGGAAGAACCCCATGAAACGAATTACGCTGACGCTGCTTTCTTCGGCCCTGCTGCTCACAGGCCTGTCTCTTCCCGCCTGGGCAGCCAGTACCATTACCGACGTCAAGCTCATCCAAAACACTCAGGATGAGCAAGTGCTGGCCATCAGCTTTGCCGATGGCGCCCCGGCGCCACGCAGCTTTGCCCTGTCTTCCCCGCCGCGCATTGCTTTCGACTTTCCGGCGACGCGCAATCAAACCGGGAAGAACCAGCTGACACTCAACAGCAGCCTGATCAGTGGCGCCACGCTGGTAGAAGGACAGGACAAGTCGCGCCTGGTGCTGTCGCTGACCAAGCCCGCTTCCTACAGCAGCAAGGTGGAACAAAATCGCGTCCTGGTCACCCTGGCTGGCAATGCCCCTAGCGTTGGCAGCAGTCCAACGTTGGCCGCAGAGCCGCCGACAGAAATTCAACCGCCCGTCGTGGCGGCCGCACCAGGGGCAATCGCACCCAATGGCATGCTCGCCAACCTGGACTTCCGCCGTGGCAATGAAGGTGGCGCCCGCATCGTGCTGGATCTGCCGAGTGCCAACACCCCGGTAGACATCCGCCGTGAAGGCAAGAATGTCGTGATTGACCTGGCTGGCGTCAAAGTCCCCCGTTCGCTGGAGCGCCGTCTCGACGTCACCGACTTCGCCACCCCTACCTCGCGCGTGGAAGCGATCAACCAGGGCAGCGGCAGCCGGGTCACCATTCAGTCCGAAGGCAACTGGAGCTACTCCTCCTATCAGACAGACCGCCGGCTGGTGGTAGAAATCCAGAAGCGCACATCCGAAGACATGGACGCTCAACTACTGGCCCAGGGCAAGAGTCCGTACAAGGGCGAGCGCCTGTCGCTGAACTTCCAGAACGTGGAGGTACGCTCGCTGCTGCAGGTGATTGCCGAATTTACCGGCCTGAACGTGATTGTGAGCGACACGGTGACCGGCTCGCTTACCCTGCGGCTGAAAGACGTGCCATGGGATCAGGCGCTGGACCTCATTCTGGCGCAGCGTAATCTGGAAAAACGCCAGGCCGGCAATGTGATCCGCATCGCGCCCCGTGCCGAATTGATTGCCACCGAGAAGCAGGCAGCCGAAGCGCAGCGTCAGAAGGTCAACACCGAGCCGCTGATCACCGAAACCTTCCAGATCAAGTACCGCGCGGTTGAGGAGTTCAAGGATGCGCTGAAAGAGCTGGTCAGCGTCTACCGCGAGAGCATCACCGCCGACAATCTGGTGGATGGCACCAACGCCGCACAGAATGCGAAGTTCACAGGCTTGGTGGTTGATCCGCGCTCCAACAAGATCATCGTGCGTGACCGCGTTTCCGTGATCGAGGAACTGCGCAAGCTGATCCAGACCCTGGATACGCCGCTGCGCCAAGTGTTGATCGAAGCCCGCATCGTAGAGGCCAAGGATAACTTCCAGCGCGATCTGGGGGTAAGGCTGGGCATCAGCAAGATTGGCGGCGACACTTCGATCGGCACCATCAACGACAGCGGCACTATCTCGTTCAGCCCCAACGTCAGCCTGCCTGCCGGGCTAAGCGGCGCCAGCATTGGTGCTATCTACAAGAGTGCCAGTACGCTGATCGGGCTGGAGCTTTCTGCAATGCAACAGGAAGGCCAAGGCAAGATTGTGTCCAGCCCGCGTATCCTCACGGCGGACCGCACCTCGGCCACCATCTCCGAAGGTACCGAAATCCCCTATACCAGCAGCACTGCCAACACCATCAATACCAGCTTCAAGGAGGCGCTGCTGAGCTTGACCGTAATGCCGCAGGTAACGCCGGACGAGGATATTGTGCTGAAGCTCAATCTGTCCAAAGACAGCGTCAGCAATACCGTCTCGGTTGGCACCGAACCGGCCATCGACAAGAAAACCGTAACTACCGAGGTCCGGGTGGAGAACGGTGGCACGGTGGTCATTGGTGGCATTTATACCCAGGACACCAGCAATACCGAAAACAAAGTGCCGCTGCTTGGCGATATCCCGGTTCTGGGCGCCTTGTTCCGCAACAAATCGGTGATCAATAACCGTCGCGAATTGCTGGTCTTCATTACGCCGCGTATCGTGGAAAGCGAGCTGATTGCCCGCTAATTAGCACAGACACGCTGTAATGCAATCCGATACAATGCCTGCCATGGAACTGGCAGGCAATTTTTTTCTGGTCGGGCTGATGGGTGCCGGCAAAACAACGGTTGGCCGCACACTTGCGCGCCACGCCGGCAAAACCTTTTACGACTCCGACCATGAAATCGAGCGCCGCACCGGCGTTAAAATCACCACCATCTTCGACATAGAAGGCGAAGAACGCTTTCGCGCTCGCGAAAAGCAGATAATCGCCGAATTGTGCCAGATGAAAGACATCGTGCTGGCGACAGGTGGCGGCGCCATTCTGGCGCCGGAAAACCGCCAAGTACTGGCCGCCCACGGCACCGTGATTTATCTGCGGGCACAGATTGATGACATTCTGGCGCGGACCAAACACGACAAAAGCCGTCCGCTGCTGCAAACCGCCAATCCTCGCGCCAAACTCGAACAGCTGTACCAACAACGCGACCCGCTCTACATGGAAATCGCCGACGTAGTAATGGACACCAGCTGCCAGAACGTCAATACGCTGGTACAGCGTCTCGAACAACGCCTGCTCACTCAACAGCCCTGACATGATTACGCTTGATCTGACTCTGCCGGACACCCGCTACCCCATCCACATCGGACAACAGCTGCTCGGCAGGGCGGACCTGCTACTGCCGCACATCAAGCACAAGAAGGTCGCGCTGATCAGTAACACCACCGTAGCGCCGCTGTATCTTGCCAACCTGCGTCAGGCCCTAGAAAACCAGGGTATCAACGTCATTCCCATCGTCTTGCCCGACGGCGAAGACTTCAAAACCTGGGAAACGCTGAACCAGATTTTCGATGCCCTGCTGCAACACCGCTGTGAGCGCAACACCACCCTGATCGCCCTGGGCGGCGGCGTGATCGGCGACATGGTCGGTTTTGCCGCCGCTTGCTACCAGCGTGGCGCCCCATTCATCCAGATTCCAACCACCCTGCTGGCGCAGGTAGACTCGTCGGTGGGCGGGAAAACCGCGATCAATCACCCGCTGGGCAAGAACATGATTGGTGTGTTCTATCAGCCCAGGGTGGTAGTTGCCGATATGGATCTGCTGGATTCGCTGCCAGAGCGCGAGTTGTCCGCCGGCCTGGCCGAAGTCATCAAGTATGGCCTGCTGGGCAATCTCGCCTTCCTTGGCTGGCTGGAACAAAACATGGAGGCGCTGCGTGCCAAGGACAAGCAGGCACTGTCCTATGCCGTCCAGACCTCCTGTGCGATGAAAGCCGATATCGTGTCACAGGATGAAAAGGAACACGGTGTCCGCGCCTTGCTGAACCTGGGTCACACCTTTGGCCACGCCATTGAAGCCGGCCTGGGCTTTGGCACCTGGCTGCATGGCGAGGCAGTCGGTGCCGGCATGCTGCTGGCCGCGGAAACCTCACGCCTGCTGGGCAACCTGAGCGAAGCCGATGTACAGCGCGTCAAAGCCATCTTGGAACAAGCCGGCTTGCCGACCATCAGCCCGGACCTCGGCGTGGCTACCTGGCTGGAGCTGATGAGCCATGACAAAAAAGTAAGCGACGGCGAAATTCGTTTTGTCCTGCTGCAGACGCTTGGCCAGGCACAGGTGGCCACCGTGCCGCAAGACGTACTGCAGCAAGTCCTGACCGGCCGCTTCATCAGCAAGGCATAATTGCCGCAGCGTACGCATTTCTACGAATTGCGACAAACCAGTACAAGCCGGACAATCTCCTGACAACATTCGGGAGCCGACCATGTGCAAACAGCTGATCTCCAAACTGGGTAAGTCGCAGGGCATTAACCGCCTCGTACAACTGTTCAAGGTTGGCCGCAGCTTTGTGCCCCCGCAGGAACGAGGCATTGACCCGGTGGCCGAGGCCGAGGTGTTCCTCTCCTACGGTAAACGCAAGGAAGCATTGCAGGTGCTGCTCTATACCGTGCAGCTGGAGCCGGACAACCTTGCTGCCCAGCTGCTGCTGCTGCAAACCCATGCCTACCTGCTAGACGTGCAGGCCTACATCGAGCTTGCGCAACAACTGCAACCCCGGCTCGCCCACCTGTCGGTATGGCATATCGTGGCCGCCGAAGGCCGGGAACTGGCGCCCTATCACCCGCTGTTCCGCGGCCATTGATTAGGGCTGCAGGCGGCACACGCTAATGCCGTCCGTAGTCTGGCAATATTTCAGTATCCCCGTCTGGGTCAACTCCACATACCGCAACCGATCCGCGACATCCACCGCCCGCAACACGTAGTAACCATTGTCGGTATTACGCGCCACGCTGCCAAAAGCGATGTCGTACTGTGCCGTACCGGACTCGGGGTAACGCGTGTGCGGCAATGGCGGCCAAGTGGATGCCGTCTGCTTGTAGCGCAGATACCGCGCGTAATACTCCGCCAGATAGGCGGCATCCTGTTTCAGCAGCACCGTCGCCGCCTGCAGCGCCTGTTGCTGCAGATGCGTCCGATAGCTGGCTAGGCCCCATGACAGCACGATGCTGGCGAGCAGCAGGCCCAGGCAAAGCTCAAGCAGGCTGAAGCCGCGCCCTTTCATCAGCAATCACCCTGTCGGCTGATACCGGTCTTGAAGATAACCAAACGCTGACACCAGCCGTCTTGCGGCACGGAAAACTCGAACCGCACCTGGCTGGCCTGCATCATGCCATCAGGGTTAAAAGTGACAATCCGCTGTGATGTCGTCAGCAGCAAGTGCAAGCCGGGCTCGATCGGCGTCACGGCCAGCAGCTCCTTGGAATCGTACACGCCGCTGCGGCCACCGACCTTGTCATAAAAAATCATCAGCCCTTCTTCCCAGCGATAGGGTGCCGGTGTAGCCGTCTGGGCCTGACAGCCCTGCACATCCAGATTGCTTTTCAAGTTGGCCGCACAGGCGTGTACCGGCAGGCGCCGCATTCTGGCCTCGGAGCGTGCCAGCGCGACATTGACCGCCATGCCGTTCAGCACCGCGTGATAGCGATTCAGCCGTGCCGTCCGCCCCAAGTCGGCAACCACAAAGGCGGTGACGATGGCCAGCAGCGCCAGCGTTACCAGCATTTCGAGCAGCGTAAATGCCTGTTGTCGTGCCATGCTTCAGCCCCCAAAAAATGCAAATGACATTTACATTTAGCAAGCAGTTTGGGGGGGCGCAAGCAGACGACGGCAGGTAAAGCCAATAAATGACAATTGCTTGAACTAGAACAAGAAATGCGCAGCGGGCCACCACCGTTAACGGACCAGTTGCACTGGTCGCAAAGACTAGCTTGGCCGAGGCAGGTAACCATGCTGCGCAACAGCGGGCAGATCACAGGTGCAGGCCCGGCCGCCAGCACCATGCACCGCACCAACTGCAAAAAACGGGGCTGTTGCCCCGTTGTTTACTTGCCGCGCAGCGCCAGGTACATCGCGCCCAGCAGCGGCCGGCTGTATACCCACATGCGCTGGCCGAACCAGCTGCCCTGCCGGTCCTTGGTGACGATGCGGCCGATCAGCTCGCGGTCGGTGCCGGTGGTGTTGATGTGCTTGTCCACGGTGTAGAAGTGGCGGAAGCCGGCCGCACGCGCCACCTCGCGGTAGTCATCGTCGAAGTAGCCTTGCGGCCAACATAGATGGTCGCTCACCGCGCCCAGCCGCTGCTGCAGCGTGTCACGCGCGGCGGCCAGGTCGGCCGCCAGCTTGTCGCGCTTTTCCTCGCGGCTGGTGCACAGCTTGTCCCAGCGCGCATGGCTGTGGGTGTGGCTGTGGAACTCGAAGGTACCGGCGGCGCGCGCCGCCTCGACCTCGCTCCAGCGCATCATCACCTGGTCGGTACGGCCTTCAGCCACCGCCTGCTTGCAGCCGTTGTGATCCGGCATCTGCGGCAGCGGCTGGCCCTGGCCGGCCACCGCGCGCGCTTCGCCATCGCCGATCCAGCCGGAGATGGTGAACAGCAGCGAAGTCAGCCCGTAACGCTGCAACACCGGGTGCGCATATACCCAGTTGTCGAGGTAGCCGTCGTCGAAGGTGATCAGCACGCTCTTTTTCGGCACCGGCTTGCCGGCGAGGAAACCAGCGAACTCCTCGGCACGCAACGCGTGCCAGCCATTGCGTGCCAGCCAGTGCATGTGCGCATCGAAGGTTTCCGGCGAGACGGTCACCAGCCCCGGGTTGGGGCTGACATGGTGGTACATCAGTACCGGTACGGCATCAGCGCGCGCCATTGCCTTCTCCTTGCGCCACCACCTTGCGCAGCAGCGTCTGCATATTGCGCGACATCACGTCCACGTAGAACTGCGCCGCCACCAGCTCGCGGCTCTTGGCGGCCATCTGCTGGCGCAGTGGGTCGTCGGACAGCAGGCGGATCACCGCATCGCCCAGGCTCTGCGGGTCGCTGGGCTTGATCAGCAAGCCGTTCACACCGTCGTGCACCACTTCCGGCACGCCATCGACATTGGTGCCGATCACCGGCAGGCCCATGGCCATCGCCTCGATGAAGGCGGTGCCCAGCGCCTCCTGCTCGGTAGGCAGCAGGAACAGGTCGCAGGAGGCCAGCACATTGGCGATATCGCGGCGCAGGCCGAGGAAGCGGATGCGCTCCGCCAGCCCGGCGGCGGCCACCTGGCCCTTGAGTTCGTCGAACAGCGGGCCGTCGCCGGCGAAGATGAAATAGGTATCCGGGCAGGCTGCTAAGATGCGCGGCGCGGCCTGGATGGTGAAGCGGTGGCCCTTCTCGGTACGCATGATGGCCACGGTGAGCACCAGCCTGGCATGGTCCGGCAAGCCCAGCTCGCGGCGCAGCGACGGCTCGCCGTCCACCTTCAGCTGCTCCGGGTCCACGCCGGTATACACGGTGGACACCTGCTCGTCGGGGATGCCGGCAGCAATCAGGTAGCTGCGCACGAAGTTGCTGACCGACACCACGTGATGCGGCAGCACCGAGTAGGTGAGCTTGGAGGTGATCGGCAGCGCCAGGTGGCGGGTACGCACCACCTTGATGCCGGCCAGACGCCCGGCCAGCCCGCCGAGGATGCTGTCGTGGCCGCTGTGGGTATTCACCACGTCCACGCGCTGCGCCTTGATCAGCTTGTAAATGCGCCACATGGCGCGCATGTCGAAGGCGTTGTAGATCGGAATCTCGAAGGTTTCGATGCCGGCCTCGCGGGCGCGTGCGGCCAACCTTGCACCGGCGCGGGTCAGCAGCAGGATGCGGTGGCCCAGCTTCTTCAGGCCCACCATTTCCTTGAAGGTGCGATGTTCCTGGCCGCCCCAGCCAACGGACGACTCGGTGTGCAGGATGGTCAGCAGTTGGTCTGCCATATCAGTTTTCCTTGAACTGCAACTGGTGCAGCCGGGCGTACATGCCGTCCTGTGCCAGCAGTGCCTGGTGGTTGCCGATTTCCTTGATATGCCCCTGGTGCATCACCACGATACGGTCGGCATGCTCGATGGTGGACAGGCGGTGGGCAATCACCAGCGTGGTACGGTTTTTCATCAGGTTTTCCAGCGCGCTCTGCACCAGGCGCTCGGACTGGGTATCCAGCGCGCTGGTGGCCTCGTCCAGAATCAGAATCGGCGCGTTCTTCAGCAGTGCGCGGGCAATCGCCAGCCGCTGACGCTGGCCGCCGGACAGCTTGGCGCCGTTCTCGCCGATCACGGTGTCGAAACCTTCCGGCAGTGCCTCGATGAACTCCAACGCGTTGGCCGCACGCGCCGCCTCGACAATGCTGTCGCGGTCGATGTCGCGCAGCGCGCCATAGGCGATGTTGGCGGCCACGCTGTCGTTGAACAGCACCACCTCCTGGCTCACCAGCGCGATGTGGCGGCGCAGGTCGGCCAGGCGGATGTCGGACAGCGGCATGCCGTCCAGCAGGATCTGTCCGCCGCTGGGCGTGTAAAAGCGCGACACCAGGCTGGCCAGCGTGGTCTTGCCGCTGCCGGAAGAACCCACCAGCGCCACGGTTTCACCCGGCTGCACCGCGAAGTTCATGCCAGACAGCGCATCGCGCTCCGCGCCCGGGTAGCTGAAGCTGACATCCTGGAACTGCAGCTGGCCACGGGTCTGCGGCAGCGCCTGCTTGCCTTCGTCCACTTCCTCCGGTTCATCCAGGAAGGTAAAGATGCTGTCGGCGGCGGCCAGGCCGCGCTGCATGGCCTGCGCCACGCCGGTCACCCGCTTCACCGGTGCGAACAACAGCATCATCGCGGTGAGGAAGGACATGAAATCGCCGGCGGTAAAGCTGTCGTGCTGCGCGCGCAGGGTGGCGAAATACAGGATGGCGGCCAGCGCACAGGCAATCACCAGCTGGGTGACGCCGGTGTTGGCAGAGCTGGCGGCGCTCTGCTTCACCTGGTTGCGGCGCAGCGACATGGCGGCGTCGTTGAAGCGGCTCTGCTCCAGCGCGTAGCCATCGTAGATCTTCACCACGCGCTGGCCGTCAATACTCTCGCTCAGCACCTGGGTCAGCTGCGCCATGTTCTGCTGGTTCTGCACCGACAGGCCGCGCAGGCGCTTGCCCACCTTGCGCATCGACAGCGTCACCACCGGCATCACCACCAGACAGATCAGCGTCAGCTGCCAGTCCAGAATCAGCAGCCAGCCCAGCAGGCTCAGCGCGGTGATGCCGTCCTTCACCGTCACGGTGATGACGTTGAAGCCGGCTTCGGTCACCTGGTTCACATCGTAGGAGATGCGCGACACCAGCCGCCCGGACTGATTGTCGTCGTAGTAGCGGATCGGCAGGCGCAGCATCTTGGCGAACATTTCTTCGCGCAGCTTCTGCACCAGGTGGCCGGTCAGCCAGCTGGAGCTGTATTCGTTGATGAAGGAGGTGATGCCGCGCACCGCGAACACGCCGATGATGGCCAGCGGCACCCACACCATGGCGGAACGATCGCGGTTGACGAAGCCGCCGTCGATCAGCGGCTTCATCAGCCGCGCGAAGAACGGCTCGGTCAGCGCGGCGACAGTCATCGACACCAGCGACAGCAGGAACACCTTCCAGTACGGCTTCAGGTATTGCAGCAGCCGCAGGTAGATCTGCAGGCTGCTTCGCTCGGAATTATGCAATTTCACTCTCTATCTGCGCGCTTGGCGGCGGGCAAAATCGGCCTGCAGCGCCAGGATCTGCTGCAGATTGTGTTCAACGGAAAAGCGGGCGCGCACGTCCAGCGCCCCTTGCTGCGCCAGCTCGCGCATGGCCTGCGGCGCCGACAGCGCCTGGTCGATGGCCGCCGCCCAGGCGTCGACATCACCCGGCGCCACCAGCACGCCGGTGCGTTCGGCAATCACGGTTTCCGGAATGCCGCCGGTAGCGCTGACCACCACCGGCACACCCAGCGCCAGCGACTCGATCTGCGACATGCCCAGCGGCTCATAGGTGGACGGCATCACCAACAGATCGGCATGGCGGAACAGGCAGCTGGCCGGCATCACCGAGCCCGCCAGCAACACCTGTTGCTGCAGGCCCAGCGCGACAATCCGCGCCGCGATGGCGGCACGGGCATCGCCCTCGCCGGCAATCAGGTAACGCAGTTGCGGCCAACGTTGCCGCAGCTGCGCCAGCACTTCCAGCATCAGCAGGTGGCCCTTCTCGCCGCGCAGCATCGCCACGTGCAGCAGCAGCGGGCCCTGCCCTGCCGCCAGCCACTCGGCAACGTGGGCGGGCAAGGCTTCATGGCTACGCTGGTCGATGCCGGCAAAGTCGATGCCCGGGTACACCACGTGGATGCGCTCGGCGCGGATCGCCGGGTTGTCCAGCAGCGCATTGCGCAGGTAGTGGCTGGGCACCATGGTGGCATCGGCCAGCACATTGTACGGCAGCGGCTTCACCCGGCCGGCAAGATAGGTGCGCGAGCGCAGCACGAAGGGCCGCGGCCGCACCAGCCGTGCCGCCAGCGCGGCATTGTTGGCATCGTGGCCGCTGTGGCAGATCACCATGCCGGCCCGCGTGCGGCGCAGCAGCGCCGCCAGCGCCAGGATGCTGGGCAGGTGCAGGCTGTTGCGGAACGGTGCATTTTCCACCGCGAGGCCGCGTGCACGCGCCGCGGCATCCACCTTGCCGCCCGCCGGGCACACCAGAGTGCAGGCAATGCCCTGCGCCTGCATCGCCGCCATCTGCTGCATCAGCTGCAACTCCTGCCCGCCGACGTTGCGCGAGGATTCGGTGAATACCACGTGCTCAAGCATGGCGCGACTCCCGCGACAGCAGCTCGGCCAGCAGCGCGCCGACGATGAACAGGAACAGGTGCAGCAGGTGGTCGCGCTGGATGCTTTCGATCAGCATGCGGCCAACGAAGCCGCCCACCACCAGCGCCAGCACCAGGCCGGTGGTGTTCTGCTCGCGCACGAAACGCCGCAAGCCGGTAACCATCAGCGACAGGCAGAACAGCAGCCACAGCAGGATGCCCGGAATGCCCAGCCCGACGCCCAGGTCGATGAAGCCGCTATGGCTGTGGCCAACCTTGTTCTCCACGCCGACATGGGTCAGTGAACGGGTAAAAGCATTGCGGCCGTAGCCGTAACCCAGCGGATTGTCGCGGATCAGGTCCAGGCCGCGGCTGATCCAGGCGATGCGTTCGTAGGCGGATGGGTCCACCACCTGGCCATTGCGCATCTTCGGATAGTCCGCCACCCGCAGCCAACCCTTGCTGCCCTGATAGTGCCAGCCCATATCGGCGGATTCGACAAACACCTGGTTGCGAGTGTCCTTGTGATAGGCGTAGCTGGCCATGCTGCCGATGGCGGCACAGATCGCGGCGACGATGAGCACCGCCTTGCGCCAGCCTAGGCGTTTACGTTCCCAGTACAGCAACACGCCCAGCATGGAAAACACCAGGTACACCATGCCGATCAGGCCGTTGCGCGCCCCGGCCATCAGGCTGACCAGCAGCAACAGCAGCAGTGCGAGGTAGGGAAACCAGCGCGGCAGGCGGCTGGCATAGTGAAAGCGGGGGCTGAAATCGGCAAAGATGCGCGCCGCCAGGAATACCAGCACGGTATTGATGAAGAAGGTCAGCTCCAGCTTGGTGGCGGTGGTAAACGCCGTCTGATAGGGCAGCGCGCCCGTGGTCGCCAGCACATAAGCGGCATGCCCCAGCTCCACCGCGCACAGCAGCGCGCCGGCCAGCATCACCACATCCTTGATCGACAGCGCCTGCCGGCGCCAGAACAGCGCCCCGCCGGCCACGAACCACAGCAGGCCCATCAGCAGCTGGCTGCGTGCCTCGCTCAGCGACAGCTCCGGCCAGTTGGACCACAGCAACGCATGCAGGAAGGCATAGCCGACAAAGGCCGCCAGCGCCCAGCACAGCACGCCGCTGCCACGGACGAAGCCCAGCAGCGCGCGCCAGTTGCAACCGGCGTAGCCCAGGAACAGCAGCAGCAGCCCGTAGCGCAACGCCACGGTATGCGACACATTGGCCAGGGTGACGAACACCAGGGCCAGCAACAGGAACAGCAGGTCCAGCTTTTTAGTCATCGCTTCTCAATCATTCGGTTGCAGCATGCGGCCAACGGCGGCGGCCACGGCTTCGGGCTGGATGGCTTCCATGCACAGCGGGCGGCGGCAGGCCGGCGGCGCATTGCCGAGGCGACGGCCGCAGCGCAGCGCCCAGTCCACTTCGCGGTGATGAACGGTGCGCTGATTGCGGCACGGGAACCAGGCCGGCCCCACGCCGGCGAACGGCGAGCCGGCGAAGAAGCGGCCGGGCCCGAACAGTATCTCGGCGCCGGGGCCGAACAGCATCACCAGCGGCTGGCCGGTGGTCTTGGCCAGGTGCGCCACGCCGGTATCCGGGCACACGTTCGCCTGCGCCCGCGCCATCACCAGCCGCAGCTGCGGCAGGCTCAGCGTACCGGCCAGCACCGTATCCTCCGGCAGGATGCCGGCAACGGGCAGCAGCTGCTGCTCGCCCGGCCCGCAGGACCAGACAATGCCCAGCCCCTGTGTGCGCAGCAGCTGCGCCAGCGCGGTCCAGCTATCCGCCGGCCAGTAGCGGGTGGCGGAGCTGGCACCCACGTGCAGCAGCACGAAGCGCGCCGGCAAGTCCGGCAGCGCGGCTTGCGGCAACGGCCAGTCGCCCAGCGCGAAGCGCGCCGGCTCCGGGCCGTCCACCAGCCGCGCAGCGGTATCGGTCCAGGCTTCCGGCGTATCGGCATACGGCACCGCCTCGTCCAGCAGCCAGTTCTTGTAGGCCGGCATTTCGCCGGCAAAACCGCTGACCCAGCGCGCACCCATCGCTCGTGCCAGGAAAGACAGGCGGTTCTCGCCCATCAGCAGCACCCAGTCCACCCGGCCCAGCGTGCACAGCCGCCAGATGGCGGAAAAATCGCGCGGCGACCACGGCAGCACCTGCACGCCGTAGGGCCGGGCGGCATACAGCCCGGCCTGCAGCGGCGGACAGGCCAGCAGAATCTCGGCGGCGGGGTATTGCTGCCGCAGCTTGGCCAGCAGGCTGGTGGCCATCAGCGCATCACCCAGCAGGAACTGGTGCAGCACCACGATGCGCCGAACGTTGGCCGCAGCCGGCTTGTGGCGCAGCCAGCCGAACAGCAGCCGCGGCAGCAGCAGCGCGAAGATCAGCAGACGGCCGGGAACGCGGCTGTTCTTCATGCCGCCGCACCGGCAAGCCAGCGCTCGTACAGCGCGATCATGCCGTCCACCATCTGTTTTTCGGTCAGGCCGACCACACGCTGGCGCGCGGCATCGCCCATCTGCGGCCAACCCTGGCGCGCCGCCAGCCAGCCGGCTACCGCCTGGCGCCAGCCGGCATCGTCCTGCGGCGCGGTGACCCAGCCGCTGCGACCGGGCTCGACCAGCTCGGCGGCGCCAACGCGGGTGCTGACCAGCACCGGCAGGCCGCAGGCCATCGCCTCGCTCACCACCAGGCCGAACGGCTCGTACAGCGCCGGCAGGATGAAACCGTCGGCCATGCCGTAGTAGGCACGCACATTGGATTGCGCGCCGGTAAAGCGCACCCGTTCCGCCACGCCCAGTTGCCGGGCCAGCTGCTGGTAGCGACGCAGTTTCTTGTCGCCGCCCACCACCACCAGCCATACCGCGGGCTGCTGGCTGATGGCCTGCAGCGCCTGCGCCACGCCCTTGCGTTCGAAGCCGGAGCCCACGTACAGCAGCACCGGCGCCTGTGGCGGAATGCCCAGCTCGGCGCGCAGGCTATCACGCCCGGCTCGTGCCTCTTCAGGATTGAAAAAGGCGGTGTCGATGCCGTTGAGAACCACGTGGCACTTGTCCGCTGCCACGCCGTAATGCGCGACGATGTCGTTCTTCACCATCTGCGAGATGCAGATCACGCCCTTGAGCGCCGGCGAGCGGTACATGCCCTTCTCTGCGGCCAACATGTAGTGGTGGTAGGGGTTGAGCAGCATGCCGAGCATGCCCAGCGGCCCCTTCACGCCGCGGCGCGAGGCCAGCCAGGCACGGTGCACGCCGTCGTCGGCGCGGTAGACATGGCAGCCGGGAATGCGCTCGTGCGACTGCACCAGGTCGGCGCCGTCCTGCTGCCAGCGCGCCTTCGCCGCGCGGGCAAAGCTGCGGTCGCGCCACACATTGCCGAGGTAGAACGGGTTGACCGACACGCCCTTGATGCCTTCCATCGGCTGCCATTTGCGGTTGATCAGGTAGGCATCGACATCCGGCCGGCCGTGCAGCTGGCGCAGAATGGCGCTGACGATGCGCTCGGCACCGCCGGCCGGGTTGTATTTCTGCCGCACGATGGCGAGTTTTTTCATGACAGCTCCTGCTGCAGTTGCGCGATGGCCGCCAGCACCTGCTGCTCGTCGATGTGCTCCAGGCATTCGCTGCGCTTGCCGCCGCCGCAGCCGTCACGGCCGCACGGGCGGCAGCTCATGTTGGTGGTCAGCAGCCGGTGCGGCACCTGCCACGGCCCCCACTCAATGTCGCCGGACGGGCCGAACAGCGCCACGCACGGCGTCTGCAACGCCGCCGCCATGTGCATCGGCACCGAGTCCATGCCGACGAACAACGCGGCGTCGTCGATCAAGGCGGCCAACTGTTTCAGGTTCAATTCGCCGGCCAGGCTGGCCACCGGGCGCGCCAAGCGCGACTGGATGTCGGCCAGCATCGCCATTTCGGCGCTGTCCGGCGCCGCCGACAGCACCACGCTCTCGCCGCGCGCGGTCAGCGCGTCGATCAGTGCCGCCATGCGCGCCACCGGCCAGGTCTTGAACAGCCAGCGTGAGGTCGGGTGGATCAATACATAGCGGCCAGTCACGCCGTTGGCTGCCAGTTTGGCGCGCACCACTTCGCGCGCCGGCTGCGGGATGGCCAGTTGCAGCTGACGCTCGTCCGCCGCCGGGTAGATGCCCAGCCGGCGCAGCGCGTCGAGGTGGATTTCCACGGTATGGCGGCGATTACCGCCGATCACCGGGTAACGATGGGTAAAACTGCGCTTGAAGAACTTGCCGTGCTCACCGCCCGGCGCCACCGACCAGCGCGGCGACAGCAGCCGCGACAGCCAAGCGCCACGCTTGTGTTCGGTGAGGTGGATCACCAGGTCGTAGTTGCGGCTACGCAGCCGCGACAGCAGCTGCCACTCGGCGCGCAGCTGGCCCAGCGGCCCCAGCTTCTTCCACTGCCGGTCGATGGTGAACAGTTCGCTCAGCGCCGGGTGGCCGGACAGCATGTCGCGGGTGTCGTGATACACCAGCGCGTCGATCTCCAGATGCGGGGCGTGATTCTTCAGCACCGTCGGCAGCGGCGAGCTGAGCAGCACGTCGCCGTGGTGGCGCAGCTTGATAAGCAGCACGCGCCGCACGGCGGACAAGTCGATAGCATCCTTGAGCATAAAAGAAAAAAGCCGGGTCAGGCGCCCGGCCCAGCATTCAGTTGTTGCAGAAGATCGGCGATTCTATCAGGGTCTTCGCTGCGCAGGATACGGCCGGCCTGTGGGCCGAGCTCGTCGAGGTGGCTGTCCAGCACATTCTGCTTCACCTGCAGCAGGTTGGCCGGGTGCATGGAGAAGCGGCGCAGGCCCATGCCCAGCAGCAGCCGGGTCAGGCGTGCGTCACCGGCCATCTCGCCGCACACCGACACCGGCTTGCCGGCCTTGGTGGCGGTCTTGATGGTGTGCGAGATCAGCTTGAGCACCGCCGGATGCACCGGATCGTACAGATGGCTGACCGAGTCGTCGTTGCGGTCGATGGCCAGCGTGTACTGGATCAGATCGTTGGTGCCGATGGACAGGAAGTCCACGTGCTTGAGCAGGCTGCCCACCACCAGCGCCGCCGACGGAATTTCGATCATGGCGCCGACTTCCACTTCCGCGGCAAACGGCAGCGCCTCTTCGCGCAGCTCGTGCTTGGCATATTCCAGCTGCACCAGCGCCTGCTTCAACTCGGAGAGGCCGTTGATCATCGGGAACAGGATGCGGATCTTGCCGTGATGCGAGGCGCGCAGCAGCGCGCGCAGCTGAGCGCGGAACATCAGCGGCTCGGCCAGGCACAGGCGGATGCCGGTCAGCCCCAGCGCCGGGTTCTCGGCGCTGCCGTGGCCCAGCCAGCGCGGGTTCTTGTCGGCCCCCAGGTCCATGGTACGCACCGTCACCGGCGCGCCGCGGGTCGCCTCGGCCACCGCGCGGTAGGCTTCGTACTGTTCGTCCTCGGACGGCAGGCTGTCACGGCCGAGGAACAGGAATTCGCTGCGGAACAGCCCCACGCCCACCGCGCCGGACTCCAACACGTTGGCCGCATCCTGCGGCAGCTCGATGTTGGCCAGCAGCTCGATCGGCGTGCCGTCGCGGGTGATGGCGTCGGTCTTGCGGATGCTGGACAGCTTGCGCCGCGCCTCCACCCAGTTGCGCTGGCGGCGGCGGTACTCGGCCAGCACCGAGGCCGGCGGGTCGATCACCAGCACCCCCTGCTGGCCATCGACGATGATCATTTCTTCCTCGCGCACCAGTTCGCGCGCGTGGTGCAGCGCGATCACCGATGGCAGGTCCAGGCTGCGGCCGAGGATGGCAGTGTGGCTGGTGGCGCCGCCGACATCGGTGACAAAGGCCGCCACGCTGGCATCCTTGAAGTACACCATGTCCGCCGGCGACAGGTCGTGCGCCACCAGGATGGTGTCCTCGTCCAGGTCCTCGGCGATCTGCAGCTCGGTGCTGTGGCCACCCAGGTTCTTGAAGATGCGCTCGATCACCTGCAGCACGTCGTGCTTGCGCTCGCGCAGGTAGTCGTCCTCGATGGCCTCGAACTGTGCCACCAGCGTGTCGCACTGCAGCTTCAGCGCCCATTCGGCATTGCAGCGCTGGCTTTCCACCAGCTCGCGCGGCTCGCGCGAAATGGTGGGGTCGGACAGCAGCATGATGTGCAATGACAAGAACGCGCCCAGCTCGGCGGGCGCGTTCTCGGGGATGGTGCCCCACAGCAGCTCCAGCTGCTTGCGGGTGTCGCGCACGGCGAGGTCGAAGCGGGCCTGCTCGGCGGGAATCTCGTCGTCGTCCAGCACCAGATGCACCACGTCATCCATGCTCTGCGTCAACAAGTGCGCCCGGCCAATGGCGATACCGCCACCGATGGGCACGCCGTGCAAGATGATGCTCATTGTTCGCTCCCTCGCCCTGTTGTTATCGTTGTGCCGGCGGCTTATTCCGCTTCGTCGAAGCGGTTGTTGATCAGCTCCACCAGGGCCGCCATGGCGGCATCTTCGTCTTCGCCGTTGGTTTCCAGGTCCACCAGCGCCCCCTTGGCGGCGGCCAGCATCATCACTCCCATGATGCTCTTGCCGTTGACGCGGCGGCCGTTGCGCGCGATCCATACCTCGGCGCGGAAGCGGCTGGCGGTCTGGGTGAATTTGCTGGATGCCCGTGCATGCAGGCCCAGCTTGTTGATGATCTCAATCTGTTGCTTTTGCATCTTTCCCCTCTGGCAGCATGTAGTAGACCCCTTCCAGCCCGCCGGTAATGGCCTTGCCTACCACCACCTCCAGCGGCTGGCTGCTGTAGCACAGCGCGCGCACCAGCATCGGCAGGTTGATGCCGGCCACCGCCTCCACCTTGCCGGCTTCCACCAGCCGCCAGGTGATGTTGGCCGGCGTGCCGCCCACCATGTCGGTGAGCAGCAGCACGCCATCACCCTGCTGCAGCTTGGCGACCAGCGCGCTGGCTTCGTGGAACTTCTGTTCCGGGTCTTCGTGTTTTTCCACGGCCATCACCGCCAGATTGTCCGGCACGCGGCCAAGCACATGCCGCGCGCAATCGGCCAGGCTGTGCCCGAGATTGCCGTGTGAGATGATCAGTACACCAACCATGTTTCGTTTACTCCGGCCTGTGCCGGTCAAGTTGGCCGCATCCGCGGCCGGCGGTCAGCCCGCCTTTCCCGGCGCCGTTTCCGCACGGCGGAACCAGCCCAGCCGCGGCGACAGCGCCACCACATCGCCCACGATAATCAGCGCGGGCGAACTGATACTATGCGCCTGGATCAAGCCAGGCAAGGTTTCCAGTGTACCAACCACGGTACGCTGCTGCAGGGTGGTGGCGCGCTCCACCACCGCGGCCGGCGTGCTGGCGGCCTTGCCATGACGGATAAACTCGGTACAGAGTTCCGCCGCCATGCTCAATCCCATGTACACCACCACGGTCTGTTGCTCGCGGGTCAGCGCCGGCCAGTCTAGCGTTATGCTGCCGTCCTGCTTGTGACCTGTAACAAATGTCACCGACTGCGCATGGTCGCGGTGGGTCAGCGGAATGCCGGCATAGGCCGCCGCGCCGCTGGCGGAGGTAATGCCGGGCACCACCTCGAACGGAATTCCCTCCGCCGCCAGTGCCTCGATCTCCTCGCCGCCGCGGCCGAAGGTGAACGGGTCGCCGCCCTTGAGCCGCAGCACGCGCTTGCCTTCGCCGGCCAGGCGCACCATCAGGCTGTTGATGTCCTCCTGCGGCAGGGTGTGGTTGGCACGCTGCTTGCCCACGAAAATACGCTCGGCATCGCGGCGCACCAGCTCCAACAGCGGCTCGGCCACCAGATTGTCGTACAGCACCACGTCGGCCTGCTGCATCAGCCGCAGCGCGCGGAAAGTCAGCAGGTCCGGGTTGCCCGGGCCGGCGCCCACCAGGTACACCGCGCCGGACGGCGGCGTATCGACTGCGGCCAACCTGGCCAGCATCTCGGCCTCGGCGGCGGCTTCGTCGCCGTTCATCACCCGTTCCGCCAGCGGCCCTTCCAGCACCGACTCCCAGAACGCGCGCCGCTGCTCCACATTGCCGAAGCGCGCCTTCACCTGGTCGCGGAAGCGGCTGGCGAAGCGCGCCAGATTGCCGAAACCGGCCGGAATCAGGCTTTCCAACCGGGCGCGGATCAGCCGTGCCAGCACCGGCACGCCACCGCCGGTGGATACCGCGATCACCAGCGGCGAGCGATCGATGATGGCCGGAGTGACGTAGCTGGACAGCTCCGGGTCGTCCACCACATTGGCCGGAATGCCCTGCGCCTGTGCCGCCTGCGACACCATGCGGTTCACCTCGCGATCGTCGGTGGCCGCCACCACCAGGCGCTGGCCGGCGACATCCTCGGCCGCCACTGCGCGCGGCAGGTGGCGGATGGCGCCGCTGGCCGCCAGCGCGACCAGCTCCGGCATCAGCGCCGGCGACACCACCGTCAGCCGCGCGCCGGCCGACAGCAACAGCCGCGCCTTGCGCACGGCCACCTCGCCCCCGCCCACCAGCAGACAGGGCTCGTCCTGCAGGCGCAGGAAGATCGGAAAGTACTCCACAAGCGGCTCCCCTCAATAATCCCGTCGAGGATACCCGCTCGGCTGCGGCTTGGCGACCGCGCCGCCGTGCCGCAGTGACGGATTTGCCGCCCCTTTCTAGCCAAAATGACTACAATCACGCTACCTACCCCGTCGGGCGCCGCCCAACCTGTCGATGCACACGCAAACGGAGCGGATCGTGCCGGATTCAGCCACCCTGAAAACCATCCTCACCGCCCTGCCCGGCGGCTACCTGCTGCTGGACACGCAATTGCAGATCCAGCTGGTTTCGCCACGCTTCGAGCTGCTGCTGCAATGCCCGCCGCTGGCCGTCGGGCAGCCGCTGCCGCCCGGCGTGCTGCCGCCGGCGGTGCAGCAGCAACTGCAGCAAACGCCGCAAAACTGGTCGCTGCAGCACTTCCACCACGGCCTGCTGCTGGACTGGCTGCTGACCCCGCTGCCGCACGGCCTGCTGCTGAGCGTGCGCGAGGATCGGCAGGCGTTCCGTACCCTGGTGGAAAACTCGCCGGACATCATCAGCCGCTACGACACCAAGCTGGTATGCCTGTACGTCAACAGCGCGCTGGCCAGCCACTCGCCGCTGCCGCCGCTGTATCACATCGGCCTTGGCATCGATGACCGCGGCCTGCCGCTCAGCATGAGCGACGCCATGCACCATGCCGCCCGCCAGGTGCTGAGCAGCGGCCAACCTTACACCTTCGAAACCGAAATCAGCCGCCCGGAACGCCACCTGGTGTTCGAGGCGCGGCTGCTGCCGGAAAGCAACGAGGACGGCGAGATCCAGAGCCTGCTATGCATCGAGCGCGACATCACCGAACAGCACGCCAACCGCCTGTGGCAGGCCGACGAGAACCGGCTGCTGGAAATGCTGGCCAACGACCGCCCGCTGCCGGAGGTGATGGACTGGACCTGCCGCATGATGGACAGCCAGATCGGCGGCGCGATGAGCTCCATCATGCAGCTGCTGCCGGACGGCCAGCACCTGCGCCTGGCCGCCGGCCCCGGGCTGCCGGAGGACTACAAGGCGCTGATCGACGGCATCGCCATCGGCGAGGGCGTCGGCTCCTGCGGCACCGCCGCCGAGCGCAGCCAGGCGGTGATCGTCAGCGACATCCACAGCGACCCGCTGTGGGCGCCATACCGCGAGCAGGTGCGTCCGTTCGCGCTGCGCGCCTGCTGGTCGCACCCGATCCTGGCGCACGACGGCCAGCTGCTGGGCACCTTCGCCACCTATTTCGCCGAGCCGCGCCAGCCGGACCCGCACACGCTGAACATCATCCAGCGCACCTCGCACCTGATGGCCATCGCCATCCAGCAGGAGCAACGTGCCAGCCAGCTGTTCCAGCTCGCCACCCAGGACGCGCTCACCGGGCTGATCAACCGCCGCCACTTCATGGAGCTGGCTGGCAAGGCCTTCCACGACGCCCGCCAGCAGGGCAAGCCGCTCAGCCTGCTGATGCTGGACCTCGACCACTTCAAGGCCGTCAACGACCGCTTCGGCCACGAGGCCGGCGACGACGTGCTGACCCACTTCGCCCGCCTGCTGAGCGACGGCCTGCGCAACAGCGACCTGGTGTGCCGCATGGGCGGCGAGGAATTCGCCGCACTGCTGATCGGCGCCAGCGAGGAAGAAGCCCACATTGCCGCGCAACGGGTGTGCAAGGCGGTGGCCAGCTGCAGCATGGCCAGCAACGGCAACACCATCGAGGTCACTGTCAGCGTCGGCCTGTGCAGCCTGGACGGCACGGTGCTGACGCTGGGCGACATGATCCGCCAGGCCGACAAGGCGCTGTACCAGGCCAAGCACGATGGCCGCAACCGCGTGTGCGTGGCCAGCACCGACTAAGCCGCACCAACAACACCGTGCCGCGGCAGCAGGCGGGCTGAGCCGGCGCACCGCACTGGGGCAGCAAGGCGATGCCAGGGCCGGCAGCTTGCGCGCGGCAGCGAGCCAAACACGAAAAATGCGGCCAACCCGGATAACAGGTTGGCCGCATGTGCAGGGTGCCGGACGTCTGCGCTGCGCTAGTGCGCCGCCTCCCAGCTGGGGCCGACGCCCACTTCCGCCAGCAGCGGCACTTTCAGCGCCGCCACCCCGGCCATCAGCTGCGGCAGTTTTTCCCGCACCTGCGCCAGTTCGTCCGCCGTCACCTGCAGCACCAGTTCATCGTGTACCTGCATGATCAGCTTGCTGTGCAGCTGCTCCGCCTCCAGCCAGCCCTGCACCGCCAGCATCGCCAGCTTGATCAGGTCGGCGGCGGTGCCCTGCATCGGCGCATTGATCGCCGCGCGCTCGGCACCGGCGCGGCGCGCCTGGTTAGCGGCGCGGATTTCCGGCAGGTACAGCCGGCGACCGAACACCGTCTCCACGTAGCCCTGCTCGGCGGCATCGGCGCGGGTGCGCTGCATGTAGTCGGCCACGCCCGGATACTTACGGAAGTAGCTATCGATGTACTGCTGCGCCGCATCGTTGCTGATACCCAGCTGCGACGCCAGCCCGTACTTGCCCATGCCGTAGATCAGGCCGAAGTTGATGGCCTTGGCGGCGCGGCGCTGGTCGACGCTGACCTCGGCCAGCGGTACGCCAAACACCTCGGCGGCGGTGGCCTTGTGGATGTCCTCGCCGCTGGCGAAGGCGGCCAGCATGCCGGCATCACCGGACAGGTGCGCCATGATGCGCAGCTCGATCTGCGAGTAGTCGGCGCTGACGATCAGCTGCCCGGCCGGCGCCACGAACGCCTCGCGCACGCGGCGGCCCTCGGCGGTGCGCACCGGGATGTTCTGCAGGTTGGGATCGTTGCTGGCCAGGCGGCCGGTAATCGCCACCGCCTGCGCGTAGTTGGTGTGCACGCGGCCGGTGTGCGGGTTGATCAGCGTCGGCAGCTTGTCGGTGTAGGTGGACTTGAGCTTGGCCAGACCGCGGTACTGCAGGATCAGCTTGGGCAGCGGGAAGTCCAGCGCCAGTTTTTCCAGCACCTCCTCGTCGGTGGAGAAGCCGCCGCTGGCGGTCTTCTTCACCCCCTTGGTGGGGATACCCAGCTTGCCGAACAGGATCTCCTGCAGCTGCTTGGGCGAATTGAGGTTGAACGGCTGCCCGGCCAGCGCGTAGGACTCCTGCTCCAGCCGCAACATCTCGCTGCCCAGCTGGTGGCTCTGCGCCGCCAGGATGTCGCGATCGATCAGCACGCCGTTGCGCTCCATCTTGAACAGCACCTCGGCCACCGGCAGCTCGATGTCGCGGTACACGCTCTGCAGCCGCCCGGTCAGCAGCGGCGCGAAGTGCCGGTTCAGGCGCAGGGTAATGTCGGCATCCTCGGCCGCATAGTTGGCCGCAACGTCTACCGCCACTTCGTCGAAGCCGATCTGCTTGGCCCCCTTGCCGCAGACCTCCTCGTAGCTGACGGTGGTTTCGCCCAGGTGGCGGCTGGCCAGGTCGTCCATATTGTGGCGCAGGTGGCTTTCGATCACGTAGGACGCCAGCAGGGTGTCGTCGGCCACGCCGCGCAGGGTGATGCCGTGATTGGCCAGCACGTGGCGGTCGTACTTCAGGTTCTGCCCCAGCTTCTTCTTGCCAGCATCCTCCAGCCACGGCTTGAGCCGCGCCAGGGTGGCGTCACGCTCCAGCTGCTGCGGCGCATCCGGACCGCGGTGCGCCAGCGGCAGGTAGGCGGCGTGGCCCGGCTCGATGGCGAAGCTCAGGCCGACGATCTGCGCCTGCAGCGGGTCCAGACTGGTGGTTTCGGTATCGACCGACACGATGTCGGCTGCGGCCAACCTGTGCAGCCAGTCCTCCAGCTGCGCCTCACTGACAATGGTCTCGTAGTGGCGTTCCAGCGGTGCGGCAGCAATGGCGGAGGCCGTTGCCGCCGGAACGGCCACGCTGGTCGCAGGCTCTGCACCGAACAGGTCGGCAGTGGCGCCGGCAGCCGGCTGCGCCGGGGCTGGCGCACTGTCCGCCTCGTCAGCACCACCACCCTGCGCCTGCTGCACTTCGCGCAGGAAAGTGCGGAAGCCGCAGGCGCTGAACAGCTCCGCCAGCCGCGGCAGCTGGCGCTCGCCGTGCCGCAGGCTTTCCATGCCGGCCGGCAGCTCGGCATCCAGCGCCACATCGCACTTGATGGTGATCAGCTCGCGGCCGCGCGGCAGCCAGTCCAGCGCCGCGCGCAGGTTGTCGCCCACCTTGCCGCCAACGTTGGCCGCATGGGCGATCACCCCGTCCAGGCTGTCGTATTCCTCCAGCCATTTCACCGCGGTCTTGGGGCCGCACTTGTCGACGCCAGGCACGTTGTCCACCTTGTCGCCGATCAGCGTCAGGTAGTCGATGATGCGGTCCGGCGCCACGCCGAATTTTTCCTTCACCCCGGCTTCGTCCAGGTTTTCATTGGTCATGGTGTTGACCAGCGATACCTGCGGCGTCACCAGCTGCGCCATGTCCTTGTCGCCGGTGGAGATGATCACCTGCATGCCGGCGGCAGCGCCCTGGCGCGCCAGGGTGCCGATCACGTCATCGGCCTCCACCCCGTCCACCATCAGCAGCGGCCAGCCGCTGGCGCGCACCACCTCGTGCACGGTGGCGATCTGCGCCGCCAGGTCGGTAGGCATGGAAGGCCGGTTGGCCTTGTATTCCGGGTACAGATCGTCGCGGAAGGTCTTGCCTTTGGCGTCGAATATGCAGGCGCTATAATCGAACTGTACTTCCTTGCGCAGCCTGGCCAGCATGTTCACCATGCCGTAGATCGCCCCGGTCGGCTCGCCCTGCGGAGAACGCAAGTCGGGCATCGCGTGAAAGGCGCGGTACAGATAAGAAGAGCCGTCAATCAATAACAACGTTTTCATAAAGGCGATAAAAATGAGCTTGTCCGATAAATTGCCGCAAACCAGCGACCGCTACGCGATGATGCAACGTTTCCGGGCCCGCGAAGCCTGGCACGTGATGAAAATCCTGTCCGAATTCGTGGAGTCGGCAGAGGAGCTGCAGCAGGTCACCCCGGCCGTCAGCATCTTCGGCAGCGCCCGCACCCCTCGCGACCATCCGTATTATAAGCAGACCGAACACATCGCCCGCCTGCTTTCCGACGCCGGCTTCGCCGTGATCTCTGGCGGTGGCCCCGGCATCATGGAGGCGGCCAACAAGGGCGCCTTCTACGGCAAGAGCCCGTCGGTGGGGCTCAACATCGTGCTGCCGCACGAGCAGCGCCCCAACGAATACCAGGATCTGAGCCTGAAGTTCGACCACTTCTTCAGCCGCAAGGTGATGTTCGTCAAGCACGCGCTGGCCTACGTGGTGATGCCCGGCGGCTTCGGCACCCTGGATGAAATGTTCGAGGCGCTGACGCTGATCCAGACCGGCAAGAGCCGCAAGATGCCCATCATCCTGTGCGGCCGCGCGTTCTGGGGCGGGCTGTTCGAGTGGGTGAGCAACCGCCTGATCGGCGAAGGCATGATCAACCCGGAGGACATCAACCTGCTGCAGCTGATCGACGAGCCGCAGGAGATCGTGGAAACCATCTTCCGTTTCTACGAAACCCGCGGTTTCGAGGCACTGCCGGAAGAACGCGAACAGTTGCTGAACCTCTAAGCAGTAGCGGCGGCCCAGGCCGCCGCCTGTGGCGGGCATGGCAATGCTAGAATCGACGGTTACAGAAATGGCCGCCAAGCCGTTCGCCCCATCCAGAATCCAGGACAAGGAAACCTTCATGCAACGCATTTTGCTGGCCAGCCTGCTGCTGGCCACCTTCGCGGCGCACGCAGCGCCGGCCCCGGCGCCAGCCGGCGTGGAGCCGGAACGACAAGTCACCGACCACGGCAGCAGCACGGTGGAGGAATACCGTCGCAACGGCCAGGTGTACCAGATCAAGATCAACCCGGATGGCGCGCCCAGCTACATGCTGCTGGATGAAGACCACGGCCTGAAGCAGCAGAACACCGGCAGCACCCAGCGTCCGACGCTGACGCCCAGCTGGCCGCTGCTGACGTTCTAGGAGCGCGCATGTCCGTTTACACCTCCGTCAGCCAGGACGAAATGCGCGCCTGGCTGCAGCGCTATGCCCTGGGCGAACTGGTCGAGCTGAAAGGCATCGCCGCCGGCGTCACCAACACCAACTACTTCGTCACCACCACCCATGGCCGCTACGTGCTGACGCTGTTCGAGGTGCTGACGCTGGAAGAAGTGCCGTACTTCCTCAAGCTGAAGAGCCACCTGTCGCGCCACGGCGTGGCCTGCCCGGCGCCGATCGCCGACCACACCGACAGCTTTGCCTCGCTGCTGGCCGGCAAGCCGGCCTGCCTGGTGAGCTGCCTGTCCGGCCAGGATGTCAGCCAGGCCAACGCGGCGCAGTGCTTTGCGGTGGGCGAGATGCTGGCGCAGATGCACCTGGCCGGTAACACCTTCCCGCTGCGCATGGCCAACCCGCGCGGCCCGGCGTGGTGGCACCGCACCGCCGCCGAGCTGTACCGGCACATGCCGGCCGACGAAGCCGCTCTGCTGCGCGACGAAATCGCCGTGCAGGCCAGCCACCGCTTCGACGATCTGCCGCATGGCGTGGTGCATGCCGACCTGTTCAAGGACAACGTGCTGATGGACGGCGACAAGATCGCCGGCTTCATCGACTTCTACTACGCCTGCAACGACATCCTGCTGTACGACGTGGCCATCGCGCTGAACGACTGGGCACGGCTGGACGACGGCAGCATCGACGACGCGCTGGCCACGGCACTCCTGGCCGGCTACCAGGCGGTGCGACCGCTGACCGCCGCCGAGATCGAGGCCTGGCCGCTGATGCTGCGCGCCGCCGCCATCCGCTTCTGGACCTCGCGGCTGCTGGACTTCTACCGTCCGGCCAGCGGCGAGCTGACCTTCACCAAGGACCCGGGCGTGTTCGGCCGCCTGCTGCAGGCGCACCGTCAGCGCCAGCAATTCTGGCTGTAAGCGCCGGCCGCGGCCGCCCCGCCATGCAGCCCGACCGACAGCCCGCCGCAACGCGGGCTGTTTCGTCTGCCCCGTCTGCGGTATAAAGCCGACGATGACAGCTACCCACCGGAGAGTCTCATGTCTACCCGACTGATGCTGGTCGAAGACGACCAGCGCCTGGCCGATCTGGTCATGCAGTACCTGGCCAAGCATGGCTATGAAGTCGAGCACCACCCGCGTGGCGACACCGCCGGCGACGCCATCCTGGCGGCCAGCCCCGAGCTGGTGATCCTCGACGTGATGCTGCCGGGCAAGGACGGCTTCGAGGTATGCCGCGACATCCGCCCGCGCTACCACGGCCGCATCCTGATGATGACCGCGCGCGACGAGGAGATCGACGAGATCCTCGGCCTGGAGCTGGGCGCCGACGACTACCTGGCCAAGCCGGTGGAGCCGCGCCGGCTGCTGGCACGCATCCGCGCGCTGCTGCGCCGCAGCGAGAACGACGCAGCACCGGCGGCCGACGGCAGCCTGCACTTCGGCCAGTTCAGCATCAGCCAGGCCACGCGCGAGGCCACGCTGGGCGGCGAGCCGATGGAGCTGACCACCGCCGAATTCGACCTGCTGTGGCTGCTGGCCAGCCATGCCGGCGAGATCCTGTCGCGCGACGACATCATGAACGACCTGCGCGGCATCGGCTTCGACGGTCTGGATCGTTCCATCGACGCGCGCATCTCGCGGCTGCGCAAGAAGCTGGGCGACAACCCGGACACCCCCACCCGCATCAAGACCGTGCGCGGCAAGGGCTATTTGTTCTCGCGGAGCGACTGGGAGTGAAACCGCTGCCCGGGTTGGCCGCACTGTTCGCACGCTACTTCGTGCAGACCATGGTGGTGCAATTCGTGCTGCTGCTGGGCTTTGTCGGCCTGCTGATCCTGCTCACCTCCGGCGCCGAGCGCGACCGCATCGAGCAGCAGATGGCCGGCCCGGTGCGCATGATCCAGCGCGCGCTGCTGACCCAGCCGCCGGAGCAGCGCCCGCGCGAGCTGACCGCCATCAGCGAGCTGTTCGCCTACCCGCTGCAGCTGCTGCCCGCCGCCCCGGCCGGCCTCAGCGACGATGCTCGCGCCTGGCTGGCCAGCGGCAACAACTGGCTGGATATAGAGCACAAGCTGCTGTACGCACCGCTGCCGGGCAGCCGCCAGGTGCTGATGCTGGGGCCGCTGGACGATCCGGACAGCCAGGGCTGGCTGCAAAGCGAAAGCGGCCTGTTCCTGCTGTGGTTCGGCTTTTTCGGCGTGCCGATGGCGCTGCTGATCTATTTCAACCTGCGCCCGCACTGGCAGGCGCTCAAATCGCTGCGCCACACCGCCACCCTGCTGGCCGAGGGCGACCTGTCGGCGCGTGCGGCCAACCTCAAGAGCCCGCTGTTCGGCCCGCTGGCCGAGCTGATCAACGACATGGCCGCCCGGCTGGAGCGGCTGATGGAAACCCGCCAGGCGCTGGCGCACGCGGTGGCGCACGAGTTGCGCACGCCGGTAGCGCGGCTGCGCTTCGGCCTCACCATGCTGGACGAGGCCGAGGACGAGCAGGAGCGCGGCCAGTTCCGCGAGGGCATGGAGCGCGACCTCACCGAGCTGGACGAGCTGCTGAACATCAGCCTCAGCTACGCGCGGCTAGATCGCGGCGAGGTGGCGCTGCAGTACGAAACCATCGACCTGATCGAGTGGTTCGAGGATCTGGTGCAGCTGCTGCACCCGCTGAAACCCGGCCATATCAGCCTGGCGCTGGACTGCGTGGCCGGCAGCGCCACCTTCGACCGCAAGCTGATGTACGTCGCCACCCGCAACCTGCTGCTGAACGCCTTCAAGTACGCCAGCGGCCAGGTGCACATGCAGGTGTGGCTGGCCGCCGGCCAGCTGCACATCGACGTCGACGACGACGGCCCGGGCATTCCGGCCGCCGAGCGCGAGCGGGTGTTCGAGCCGTTCCAGCGCCTGGACCGCTCGCGCGACCGCGCCACCGGCGGCCACGGCCTGGGGCTGTCCTTCGTGCGCCTGATCGCCCTGCACCACGGCGGCGAGGCGCGCGCCGGCGTCGCCGACCGCCTGCGCGGCGCCCGCATGTCGCTGCAGCTGCCGCAGCAGCCGCCGGCCGCCTAGCCCGACAGCGCCGCTGTCACACAGCGTCACACAGCGCCATCCCGCCGCCACATTCCGCCCACGCAAGCGACATAGTGTTGCCCCGGCACGCCTAGCACAATGGGTTCATCAACTTAGTTCACTGATGACTCAACAAGGAGTGCCTCATGAAAAAACTGCTTATCGCTTCCGTCCTGATCGCTGCCGGCAGCAGCGCCTACGCCGCCGATACCGGCAACTACGTGTTCGGTAACCTGGGCGCCTCCAGCAACCAGTGGACGCTGAAAGACGGCGCCGCCAGCCGCGCCGGGGTCAGCAGCACCAAAGTGGGCGACGACGACGCCAGCGAAGGCCTGGTGGAACTGGGTGTCGGCAAGCGCATCAATGACAACTTCGCGGTGGAAGGCAGCTACCTGCGCCAGGGCGACGGCATCGCGCTGAACGGCGCCGGCAAGCTCGACTACGACACCTTTCGTGCAGCTGCACTTGGCATCATTCCTGTGAACGACCAGTTCGAGGTGTACGGCAAGGTGTCCGCCAACTACATCCGCAGCAAATTCACCAGCAGCAATGCCGCGCTGGAAAGCAGCAAGGACAACTCCGTGGGCCTGGGCCTGGGGGTGGGCGCCGCCTACAAGCTGAACAAGCAGGTCAGCCTGCGTGCCGAATATGAAGGCATCGGCAATATCGAACACAAGGACATCACCGATACCGCACCGGCCGCCGCGCTGAAGGTGGGTGTCAGCTACCTGTTCTAAACCCTCTCCCTCGCCTGCCTGGCCCCTCCCCGGAGACGGGCAGCGTTTTGTTTTGAAGTGTGTTGAAGTGCGTTGCTTGGCCCGTCCCGCCGGACGGGCATTTTTTTGCACGCGACCGGCAGCAGCCGGCGCTGCTTGCGGCCAACCTTGCAGCTAACGCGCAAGTTGGCCGCACCCGGTTCGCGCGACGCGACGCCCGCTCCGCCCAGCTTCAGCCCGGCACCGCCATGCCGCGTTGCACCGCCGGGCGCGCACCCAGCTCGGCATACCAGCGCGCCACCTGCGGGAAGGCGGCCAGCTCGACGTGATGCCACTCGTGCCGCGCCACCCACGGGTAGATGGCGATATCGGCGATGCTGTAGTGCGCGCCGGCCACGTAGTGCTGCGTCGCCAGCTGGCGATCCAGCACGCCGTACAGGCGCAGCGTCTCGTCGTGGTAACGCTTCTGCGCATACGGCACCGGCTCCGGCGCGTAGCGCAGGAAGTGATGCGCCTGCCCCAGCATCGGCCCGAAGCCACCCATCTGGAACATCAGCCACTGCAGCGTCTGGTAGCGCTCGACACCGGCCGGCGGCAATAGTTGGCCACATTTCTCCGCCAGATAAACCAGAATCGCGCCGGATTCGAACAGCGCCAGCGGCGCAGCGCCCGGGCCGTCGTGATCGACGATGGCCGGAATCTTGTTGTTGGGGCTGATGTTGAGGAAGTCCGGCGCGAACTGCTCGTTCTGGCCAATGTTCACCGGAATCACCCGGTACGCCAGGCCCAGTTCCTCCAGCGCGATGGAGATTTTCTTGCCATTGGGCGTGCCCCAGGTATACAGATCGATCATGCTCAGGCTCCTTGGCCGCGCGCGCCGGCAATGCGTGCCGACGCGGGCGAACCGGTTACAATCGGCTATCAGCAAAAAAATGCAGGATACGTGAATGAGCCACCCGCACGCCAACCAAGTCAAAACCTTCCTGCTGGCGCTGCAGCAGCGCATCTGCGCCGGGCTGGAAGCCGCCGACGGGTCTGCCCGCTTCCGCGAAGACAGCTGGCAGCGCCCGACTGGCGGCGGCGGCATCAGCCGCGTGCTCACCGGCGGCGCGGTGTTCGAGCAGGCCGGGGTGAACTTCTCGCATGTGACCGGCGACGCGCTGCCGGCCAGCGCCACCGCACACCGCCCGGAACTGGCCGGCCGCCACTTCGAAGCCATGGGCGTGTCGCTGGTGATCCACCCGGAAAACCCCTACGTACCGACCAGCCACGCCAATGTGCGCTTCTTCATTGCCGAGAAAGACGGCGAGGCGCCAGTGTGGTGGTTCGGCGGCGGCTTCGACCTCACCCCCTACTACGGCAACGTGGAAGACGTGGTGCACTGGCATACGGTGGCGCGCGAGCTGTGCGCGCCGTTCGGTGCCGACACCTACCCGAAATATAAAAAGTGGTGCGACGAGTACTTTTATCTTAAACACCGCGGCGAGGCACGCGGCGTGGGCGGGCTGTTCTTCGACGACCTTAACCAGCCGGATTTCGACACCAGCTTCGCCTTCATGCAGGCAGTGGGCAACGGCTACCTCGACGCCTACCTGCCCATCGTCGAACGCCGCAAGGCCACGCCGTGGGGCGAGCGCGAGCGCCAGTTCCAGCTCTATCGCCGCGGCCGCTACGTGGAATTCAACCTGGTGTGGGACCGCGGCACGCTGTTCGGCCTGCAGACCGGCGGCCGAACCGAATCCATCCTGATGTCGATGCCGCCGCTGGTGCGCTGGGAATACGGCTATCAGCCGCAAGCCGGCAGCCCGGAAGCGGCGCTGTACAGCGACTTCCTGCCGCCGCGCGACTGGCTGTGAGCCTGCGGCCAACCTAGGAGACATGATATGCAATGCGAACTGTGCCAGCAGGACGGGGGCGAGATTCTCTACCGTGACGACAAACTGCGGGTGATCCTGGTGGCCGATGCCGACTACCCGGCATTCTGCCGCGTGATCTGGCAGGCGCACGTCAAGGAAATGACCGACCTGCCCGCTGTCGACCGCGCCCATGTGCTGGACTGGGTGCTGCGCACCGAGCAGGCGCTGCGCGATGTACTGAACCCGGACAAGATCAACCTCGCCAGCTTCGGCAATATGGTGCCGCACCTGCACTGGCACGTGATCCCGCGCTTCGCCGACGACAAGCACTTTCCCAATCCGCTGTGGGGCGCGGCGCAGCGCGATGGCGTGGCGCACGGCCTGCCACAGTTGGCCGCACGGCTGCGCGCGGCGCTGGCCGGCTGAGGCCGCGGCATGCTAAGGTGGAAAAACGTTTAAAATTTCAAACAACGCCAGACCATCATGGCTGGGCCGCGAAAGCACCGGTTTCTAAGCGAGACAAGGCGCGAGCGAAAAATCCCGACGCGGCATATGCGTCGATATGTAAGGAGGGATTTTTCGCGAGCAATGCAGTATCGCGACGAAAGCGGGCGCTTCTCGCCCAGCGATCAGGACGCCTTGCGAAGCCGGCCACCGGCTGGCTTCGCAAGGTGCCCGCAGCGCAGACAGGAGAAACGTCATGTACCGCACCCTTATCTCGGCCCAGCAGTTGCAGGCCCTTGACCCGGCAGAACTGGTGATCCTCGATTGCCGCTTCCAGCTGGCCGATCCGGCCTACGGCCCCACGGTGTACGAAGCCGGCCACCTGCCGGAAGCGCACTACCTGCACCTGGACTACCACCTGTCCGGCGCCAAGAACGGCAGCAACGGCCGCCACCCGCTGCCGGACGGCCAGCGTCTGGCCGTCAACTTCGGCGCGCTGGGCATCGGCCCGGACACCCAGGTAGTCGCCTACGACGACGCTGGTGGCATGTACGCCGCCCGTGCCTGGTGGCTGCTGCGCTGGCTGGGGCACGAAGCGGTAGCGGTGCTGGATGGCGGCTTCCAGGCCTGGCAGGCCGCTGGCGGCGCCGTCAGCAGCGAAGCACCGGAAAAGCGCAGCACCCGCTTCGTGATGCGTGCGCCACTGGAAGAAACAGTGGACGCCGACGCCATTGCGGCCAACCTTGCCAACCAGGCCAAGCCGGCCTTGCAGCTGGTGGATGCCCGTGCCCCGGACCGCTTTGCCGGCCAGAACGAAACGCTGGACCCGGTAGGCGGCCACATTCCCGGCGCGCGCAACCGCTTCTTCCAGCTCAATCTGCAGGACGGCCGCTTCAAACCGGCAGCAACGCTGGCCGCAGAATGGCAGGCGGTGCTGGGCGACACCCCGGCCGACGAGGTGGTGCTGTACTGCGGCAGCGGCGTCACCGCCTGCCACAACAAGCTGGCACTGGAACACTCCGGCCTCGCCGGCAGCCGCCTGTACCCCGGCTCGTGGAGCGAATGGTGCAGCGATGCCAGCCGCCCGGTAGCCACCGGCGCGTAACAACCGCCCGACGGATAGCCATGCCGCCGACCATGGGTCCATCGCCGCGCGGCGGCGAGTGTTACCACCGTGCCGGCTGCCATGCGGCCAGCGCAGCAAGACAAAAAGGTTGGCCGCAGCATGCTGCGGCCAACCTTTTTTACCGTCGCCGGTGCGCGCGGCTCAGCCCAGCATCAACTGCTGCAGCAGTCTCTGCCCCGCTTGCCAGTCGCCCAGCCCGCTGTGGCTGCCCATGTGGCCGGCGTTGCCGGCATCCAGCAGCGGCACGCCCCAGCCCTGCGCCAGCGCCTCGGCCTCGGCCCAGCTGCAGAACAGGTCATCACGGCTAGCCACCAGCCGCGCCGGCAGCGGCAGGCGCAGCGCCAGCGGCGCCTCGAAGCCGGCGAAATCCGGCACGGCCGCGCCGGCCGGCAGTTCGCCGCTGGCCAGCGCCCGCGCGGGAGTGATCGGCAACGCCGGCGGTGCCACCAGCAGCACGCCCTGCACCTTGCTTTGCTGCGGAAGGCTGGCCTGCGCCAGCCACGCCACCACGGTGTGGCAGCCCAGGCTGTGCGCCGCCAGCACCACCTTGCCGGCGCAGTCGTCCACCGTGGCCGCCAGCCGCGCCACCCATTCGCTGCGCGTCGGGTACAGCCAGTCGTCCTGCTCCACGCGGCGCGAAAGCGGATATAGCCGCTCCCAATGGCTCTGCCAGTGCTGCGGGCCGGAATCGCCCCAGCCCGGCACCGTCACCAGGAACACGTCATCGTCGTCCCACATCACAGGCTCCGCTCGTAGTCCACCGTCAGCGGCGCGTGGTCGGAGAATTTCTCGTCCTTGTACACACTGGCGGCGCGCGCGCTATCCATCATGCCCGGCGATACGATGTGGTAGTCGATACGCCAACCCACGTCCTTGGCGTAGGCCTGGCCGCGGTTGCTCCACCAGCTGTAGCCCGGCTGCTCCGGGTACAACCGACGCCAGGTGTCGCTCCAGCCGCGCGACAGCAGGTCGGTCATCCAGGCGCGCTCTTCCGGCAGGAAGCCGGAATTCTTCAGGTTGCCCTTCCAGTTCTTGAGGTCGATCTCGTTGTGGGCGATGTTCCAGTCGCCGCAGATCACCACATCGCGCCCACTTTCGCGCAGGCTGTCCAGGTGCGGCATGAACACGTCCAGAAACTGGAATTTCACCTGCTGGCGCTCATCGCTGCTGGAGCCGGACGGCAGGTACAGCGACACCACCGACAAGTTGCCGAAATCCAGCTGCAGGTAGCGGCCCTCGGCGTCGATCCAGTCCACGCCCAGGCCTTCCACCACCGCGTCCGGCTGGTGGCGGCTGTAGATGCCCACGCCGCTGTAACCCTTCTTCTCGGCGTAGTGGAAATAGCCGCTGTAGCCGTCCGGCGCGCGCATGCGCTCGGACAGGTCGCCGGCCTGCGCCTTCAGCTCCTGTACGCAGACGAAATCGGCGTTGTGGCCTGCCAGCCAGTCGAAGAAACCTTTCTTGTCCGCCGAGCGGATGCCGTTGAGGTTGGCCGAAACGATTCGAAGCATAGGGTCTCCCGTGGTATCCTTGCCGGCGATTTTTTAGCCATGTCAAAGAGTTAGTGAAAGAGGGTTTGTAATGAGCGACTTCCGTCAGGATTTTATTCGTTTTGCGCTGGACAAGCAGGTGTTGCGCTTCGGCGAGTTTGTCACCAAGGCAGGACGGGCCTCGCCCTATTTCTTCAACGCCGGCCTGTTCTATGACGGCGACAGCGTGCTGCAGCTGTCGCGCTTCTACGCACAATCCATCAGCGCCAGCGGCATCGGCTTCGACATGATCTTCGGCCCGGCCTACAAGGGCATCATCCTGGCCGCCGCCGCCTCGATGGCGCTGGCCGAGCAGGGCCGCAACGTGCCGTTCGCCTACAACCGCAAGGAAGCCAAGGACCACGGCGAAGGCGGCACTCTGGTGGGCGCGCCGCTCAAGGGTAAGGTGCTGATCATTGACGACGTGATCTCCGCCGGCACCTCGGTGCGCGAGTCGGTACAGCTGATCCGCGCCGCCGGCGCCGAGCCGGCCGGCGTGGCCATCGCGCTGGACCGCATGGAGCGCGGCACCGGCGAATTGTCCGCGGTACAGGAAGTGGCCCGCGACTACAATCTGCCGGTGGTGGCCATCGCCAACCTGAACGACCTGCTGGGTTTTCTCGCCGGCAGCCCGGAGCTTGCGGCCAACCTGGAGGCGGTAAGCGCCTACCGCGCACAGTACGGCGTGCAAGGCTGAGCGTCAGCAGCGCTCCGGCGTAAGTACTGACAGCGCCGGCAACGCCGGCACAAACAAAACCGGGGCATGCCCCGGTTTTGCTATGGTGCGGCTTCTTTTTGCTGCCAGGCCTGCTGTAACTGGCGGGTAGCCTGCTCCAGCTCGACATCGGCCGCCTGCTTGCCCGCCTGCGCCTGCTGCAATTGCTGCTGGCTCTGCTGCAGCTGCTGCTGCGCGCTGGCCAGCTTCTGCTCGGCGTCTCGCAATGCCTGCTCGGCAGCCTGCAGTTGCTTCAGGCTCTGCAATTGACGGCCATCTGCCGCGCGGAAAGCCATCTGTGCGGCCAACAGTTGCTGGTCCACCGTCTGCTGTGCCGCTGCCGCGGCAGACAGCGCCAGCAGCACGGGTATCGTCCATCTGATCATGCCAGTTTCATCCATAACGCCAACGGCGACACGATACCACCAAGCCCCGCCCGCCGGCCACGGCGCAGTGTCAGCGGAAGCGCGACAGATCGGGAATCTGCGGGCCGCGAACGGGGAGGCCTTTGGTGATGGCCTCAACGGCGGCAACATCGCCGCCTTTGGTGAGCGCCAAGGTTGCCGTTCTTGCCAAATCAACAAGCGGTTGCAATACCGGATCTTGGATCAATTGCAATCTCAAGAGCAGTTGTGGAGCCTGTAATGGATAACTTGCCAATGCCATTTGCAGCGCCTCTTTTGCTCCTATCTGGTTGCCATCCCATGCCCGTAACATGGCAAGATGACATAGCAACATGGGATAAGGCCGATAAGCCACCAATTGCTCGTAGTACCGCAGTTTTAGCTGCAAATCATTTCGCGATGGCACTAGGTAATTTGAAAGTGTGATTTCCGTATCAAAAACCCAAAATGGATTTGCAAGCAAGTCCAGCAACACACCGACTCTATGGTTATTAACCTGTTGATCACGAGTGGGGATCGCATTTTTGCTAAGCAAACTAAAAGCCAGCACACCATTAGAAAAATAAAAAACCACTGCTAAAACAACAAAAAAACTACCGATCCGGCGTAAAATAAAACGCACTGGAATTTTAAATCCAGCACTTGGCGCAAGCGCCAGAATAATAAAAAACATTACCAAAAAAGGCAAATACCATAATGGGTATTCAAACATCGAATGACCAAGAATAATTAATGCCAACAGCAATAAAAATGCATTTTCTTCAGTTGCCTGATTTTTCCTACAGTATAGAACCAGACATACCAAAACACCTAAGATAGCCAAAAGCGTTGCCGGAAACCCTGTTTCAGCTAGAAGCTGAGTAATCAAATTATGACTATGGGTAAACAACACACTTTCTGGCACTTTAAAAAATCCGCCAAAAGTTTCCAACCAAACTGATTGATACGCATAATTTCCAAAGCCCACCCCAAACCAGGGGAAGTTCATTGTGACCGCCCATGCTTTCTTCCACTCCGCATAACGCCTCGCACCAAAACCCGCATCGGTTAATCGATCAAACCCGCTAACCATTTCATGACCAGACAACCAGTTTGCTAATTCTCTCCCTAGCACTTGGGCCAGCACTAATAGCAGCGCACCTAGCAGCACTGGTTTTATAAAATTATTACGACCCGTCCGGCATTTCCAAAAATATGCAACAACTATCATTGCCACTGCATAAGCCAAGGGTAAGCGCCCACCAGTCCATGCTGCGACTAAAGCTAAAATCGTCATTACCGGTGCAGCCAACCAAGGCCTGAGCAAATTAATAGACCAAAGATATGCTGCCGCCAAAACCCCCCAACTGAGCACTTGTGCAAGTTGATTACGCTGCCCAATATTACCAATTATACTACCACTCGGATTACCAGCATTAAACACCAAGTAACCGCGTGCCAGTGGTGCCAGTCCTATTAGCTGAATAAATCCAATAAGTGCTTGCAAAAGCGCCATAACCAATATCGAAGCAGCCAGTACCACAACTATATTTCTCCGTCCCACCAAAGATTGTAGCCTATAAACTTGCACCCCTCCCAAGATTGCTAGAAATGCCCCTCCAGCCTCCACAAGTGGTAACTGGTATAAAATATCTGACCTCAGCACAAAGCTTGGCATAAAAGCCAGAAGCCACCAAGCACTAGCAACCGCAAAAAAGACAGGAAATTTGTCATTCCCTTTATTTTCTGAGTCAAACAAAACGCCAACCAATAGCCCCACACTAAGAATAAGTGCACATGTAGCATTGGTCCACCAGTCAGGAGAAGGAAGGTAACGTGCAAAATTAAAAAATGGCAAATTAATAGCCGCCGCTAGAATATACAATTGCCACCTTGAAAAATTCAATGACCGCATCCTGATCACCACAAAAAAGGGTGCCACCCGGCACCCTTTATTGAAAACAACATTAAATTAATTAACGGCAGTTAGACGGAACCCATTTTGCTTGCATGGTACCAGAGGCACTGCAGTCCCACACGAATGCACCACCATTAGTTGCCGAAGCAGTCAACACCAGTACTGCTGCATCATCAACAACGCTCTTATAGTCAATAGAAATAATACCCTGACTAGCGGAAGTAGACACGGTAACCGAATCGACTGCATTACCATTAATTTCAGTCGGAGATGCCAGACCTGCTGGACCATTACTTGCTGGGAATACATTATTGGAAGAATAATATTCAGCTATCGCTGTCTTGGCGGCTCCCGCCAGTTGCAGGCCTTCCGATACGTGGGCACGCTTGGTGTAATCCTGATAAGCAGGAATTGCGATCGCGGCAAGAATACCGATAATCGCGACTACAATCATCAGTTCGATGAGGGTAAAACCTTGCTGGGCTCGTTTCATATCAACTCTCCTGAATCACTGCCAATAAAAACGAACCATTAACCCCGGCAGTTGGAGGGCAATAGTTGTGTCAAATTGTTGTCACCTGCACAGCGCCAGCGATATGAGCCGTTCACATCTTCGCCCGGTTCCAACCATACATAGGCACCGCTGGCAACCTTGTCATTCAGTTGCATGCGAATCACAGACACCGCCCCTGAAGGTATTACCCGCAACTCAGTAACCACTTGTCCCCAGTAAGCATTGGGGGCCGACACTCCTGCACTTGCATTCGAGCCTGGCCACACGCTGTTGGTCGCATGGTATTGCTCAACTGCAGTCTTGACCCCTCCAGCCAGGTTGAATGCTTCGGCCAAGTATGCACGCCGGGAATAATTCATATACGCAGACATCGCTAGCGCGGCCAGAATACCGATGATTGCAACAACTACCATCAGTTCTATCAGAGTAAAGCCCACTTGCCTTCGCCACATCAAACTCACTCCTCGAGGCAACCTCTAGGCGGTGCCGGCCTAAATCAGCAATATCCGAGCCAGGCTGTTTTGCCCCTTTAGTCAGCTCAGTTACAGTCAGGTAGTTACAACACCTTACGACAACTTAAGGCCCAGGAGTTGTCAGCCACTCCATGGCTACGAACATAAAATCCTGCCCAAAACTGTCAACAAGTGACAATTTTTGTCAGCCATGGCTAGCCCCGTCTCTGCTAGCATGCCGCAAAATCAGAAGGAATCACCCCATGCCGGATATTTCCAGCCAGTGGCTGCAACGCAGCCGCGCCGCCGTATGGCATCCCTGCACGCAAATGAAACGTCATGAGCAGTTGCCCATCATTCCCATTGCCAGCGGCGACGGCGTCTGGCTGCAGGATTTTGATGGTAAACGATATATAGATGGTATCAGTTCATGGTGGGTGAATTTATTTGGCCATAACCATCCGCGCATCAAGCATGCCATCAAGGAGCAGCTGGATTCGCTGGAGCACGTGATTCTGGCCGGCTTTACCCATCGCCCGGTGGTGGAGCTGTCGGAGAAACTGCAGGCGCTAAGCGGCCTGGGTCATGCCTTTTATGCGTCGGACGGCGCCAGCGCCACCGAGATCGCGCTGAAGATGAGCTTTCACTACTGGCGCAACTGCGGCCAACCTGACAAGCAGCGCTTTGTCAGCCTGCAGCACAGCTACCACGGTGAAACGGCGGGCGCGCTGGCGGTCACCGACGTACCGCTGTTCTCCGCCACCTATGCGCCGCTGCTGCAGACCAATCTGCGCGTGGCCTCGCCGGACGCGCGGCTGGCGCAGCCGGGTGAAAGCGCCGCCGACGTGGCACTGCGTGCGCTGGCCGATGTCAAGGCGCTGTTCCAGCGCGAGGCGGCCGGCATCGCCGCCATCATCGTGGAGCCGCTGGTGCAGGGCGCCGCCGGCATGCTGATGTATGACCCGCTATACCTCACCCGCCTGCGCGCGTTGTGCGACCGCTATCAGGTGCATCTGATCGCCGACGAGATCGCCGTCGGCTTCGGCCGCACCGGCACCCTGTTCGCCTGCGAGCAGGCCGGCATCCGCCCGGACTTCCTGTGCCTGTCCAAGGGCATTACCGGTGGCTACCTGCCGCTTTCCTGCGTGCTGACCCGCGACGATATCTATAAAGCGTTCTACGATGATGATGTCAGCCGCGGTTTTTTGCATTCGCACAGCTATACCGGCAATGCCCTGGCCTGCCGGGCGGCGCTGGAAGTGCTGGCGATTTTTGAAGACGAGGACATCCTGGCGCGCAATGCCGAGAAAGCCGAACAGTTCAATCAGCACCTGGCCTGGCTGCACACCACGCCGGGCATTCGGCATGTACGGCAGCGCGGCATGATCTGGGCGTTTGATGTCGACAACGCGCGCAGCGACTTCAGCCAGGCGTTCTTCCAGGCCATGCTGCAGCGCGGCTGCCTGACGCGGCCGATCGGCAATACCGTGTATTTCATGCCGCCATACGTGCTGGAAGACAGCCATATGCGCCAGCTGTCGGACAGCACGCAGGAGGTGCTGGCGCTGCTGTGGCAGCACGACGCGGCAGCGGGCAGCAAGCAGGACACGCCCTTGCCGTAGACAAAATTTGCCAACTGCATAAACGGCAGTAAACTCTGCCGTTTAGACAACCCCGAACACGACAGGTTGAGCATGCTGAAATTGTCGATCGCCCCTACCTACCTGGACTCCACGCTGGCGATGTCCGACCTGCCACAACTGGATACCTGGCTGCGACAGCGCCCGCTGAGCCAGCCACTGGAGTGCGCCGAGCAGCTGCGACAGGCGCTGGAGCAGCTCAACCGGGTGCGGCTGCCGCCGGCGCAGCGCGCCAAGCTGCTGGAACGCCACCACCAGGAACACAAGCTGCTGCTGCCGCTGCTGGAAAGGTTGGCCGCCAATGGCGAGCTCAGCACCCAGCACAAGGCGCGCCACGCCGCGCGGCTGGCACAGCAGCTGGGTACCGCGCTGCACACCGGCTACAAGCAGCTGGCGATGGAGCGCAGCGAGGAGCACGGCCTGCTGGTGCTGGACAAGTACAAGTCGGAGGCGCTGTGCCTGGCCATGCGCAGCGCGCGGCAGATGGCATTCCTGTATGCCCGCACCTACACCATCTTGCCGGAGGGCTTCTGGCACGACTGCCACCGGCTGTTTTTCCATGCGCTGGAAAAAGGCTGGGAAAACACCCCGCTACCGGGGCAGACCAAGAGCCCGGCCCACTACTACCGCCAGCTGCTGCTGCTCGGCATGACCGCCAGCAACCGCATGGCGCCGGCGCTGATCGACTACACCCTGCTGCTGATCCGCAAACATGCCGACCTGCTCGACCTGCTGCACCTGGGCCAGCTCACCAGCGACCACGGCAGCTTCGCCTTCCAGCCGGGCAGCGACCAGCCTCCGCGCTACATCAGCGAGGCACCGGACATGCCGGCGGCGCAAGGCATCTGGGTGATCGACACCCACGCGCTGGAGGGCGAGCTGAAAAGCAAGCTGCAGAAGCTGCAGTACCTGGCGCGTCGCCAGGACAACCCGTTCGAGCTGGAGGAAGAAATCCAGCACGTGCTGTACCTCACCATGGAGTGGCAAAGCTCCATCCAGCGCCGCCACGACCGCCAGCCCTGCAACGACGAAATCGAGCTGGTCAGCAGCCTGTCCACCATCTGGTTCATCAGCAATGGCGCCGCATGGACCTTCCCCAACGGCGAGGCGCTGCCGGAAGAGCTGCTGCCGGACAACGGCCTGCGCGGCAAGCTGCAGCGCCTGCCGCCACCGCTGCCGGTGCGCATGAAAGTGGTCAACACCAGCGCCTCCGGCATGCTGCTGCGTGGCGAGGCGCAATATCACCCGCTGCGCGCCGGCGAACTGCTGCTGCTGCGCCATCCGGGCCAGCCGTGGCAGCTGGCGGTGGTGCGCTGGGTCAACCTGTGTGGCGAGCAGATGGAAACCGAATGCGGCGTCGAGCTGGTGGGGCCACAACCGGAGGCGGTGATGCTGCTGCCGCTGCTCACCCACCCCAACGACCACTACCACATGGCGCTGCGGTTGCCGGCCTCGCCACGGCCGGGCAAGCAGCCGCTGCTGGTGATGCCGGACCGCCAGTACCAGCGCCAACGCGAGTTCTACCTGCTGGATCGGCATGGCCGCCAGGTGATCTCTAGCACCTCGCTGTCGCTGCAGACCGCCAGCCACCAGTTTGTTGAATACCGCCCCAGCGTGCTGTCCGCCGCAACGCACCAGCCGTCTTGAATCGGGTACACTGGCTTTCCGTTTTCTTAGCAACAGGAAGCAGTGCGGATGCAATCGGTGATTCACACGGCCACGCGCATCGTGGTCAAAGTCGGCTCCAGCCTGGTAACCAACGACGGCAAGGGTCTGGACCACGCCGCGCTTGCCCGCTGGGCAGCGGAAATCGCCGAATTGCGCCGTCGCGGCAAGCAGGTGGTGCTGGTTTCCAGCGGCGCCATCGCCGAAGGCTGCCAGCGCCTGGGCTGGAGCAAGCGGCCGAAGGCGGTGCACGAGCTGCAGGCCGCCGCCGCCGTCGGCCAGATGGGGTTGTGCCAGGCGTATGAAAGCGCGTTTCGCGAATACGGCCTGAAAACCGCGCAGGTGCTGCTCACCCACGAAGACCTGTCCGACCGCCTGCGCTACCTGAACGCCCGCACCACCATCGCCACCCTGCTCACCCTCGGCGTGGTGCCGATCATCAACGAGAACGACACCGTGGTCACCAGCGAGATCCGCTTTGGCGACAACGACACCCTGGGCGCACTGGTCACCAACCTGATCGAGGCCGACGCGCTGGTGATCCTCACCGACCAGCAGGGCCTGTACACCGCCGACCCGCGCAAGCAGCCGGATGCACAGTTCGTGCACGAGGCCGAGGCCGGCACGCCGGAGCTGGAAGCCATGGCCGGCGGCGCCGGCTCCAGCGTCGGCACCGGCGGCATGTACACCAAGATCATCGCCGCCAAACGCGCGGCGCGCAGCGGCGCCTGCACGGTGATCGCCAGCGGCCGCGAAACCAATGTGCTGTCGCGGCTGGCGGACGGCGAAAGCATCGGCACCCAGCTCAATGCCACCACCACCCGCCTGGCCGCCCGCAAGCAATGGCTGGCCGACCACCTGCAGCTGTCCGGCAAGCTGGTGCTGGATGCCGGCGCCGCCCAGGCGGTGCGCGAGCGCGGCACCAGCCTGCTGCCGGTGGGCGTCATCGCGGTGGAAGGCAGCTTCCTGCGCGGCGACGCGGTAGTGTGCGTCAACCAGCAGGGCAGCGAAGTGGCGCGCGGGCTGGTGAACTACAGCTCGGAAGAAGCGCGGCTGATCATGAAAAAGGCCACCCGCGACATCGAAGGCGTGCTGGGCTACCTGGTGGAGCCGGAGCTGATCCACCGCGACAATATGGTCACGCTGTAAGCGTTAGCGGCAACCCGACAATGCGGCCAACGTTGGCCGCATTTTTCATGCCGGCCGCCAGCGACAGAGCTAACGACAACGGCCCGTTACCTTTCCCGATACCGGCCGTTGTGCCGCGTCCCCACAGAAGCAGAGCGCCCGGAGTCCCCTGCCGCAAGGTGACAGCCTGCGAGCCATGGGCCGCGGCCAACGTTGGTCGCACGCCGCAAAACAAACGGCCCGCCACCTTACGGTGCGGGCCGTCATCCATACAGCACAGTCAGGCAGCGCTGTCGTCGTCCTGGCGTTCTGCGCGCGGCGGGCGGCCAAGGCGATTGCTTTCCGCCACGCGCATGATCACGTAGGCCACCATCGCGCACAGGAAAAACAGCAGCATCACCCAGGAAATCTGCGACAGCGTGTCGATGGCGGTGCGGTAGATCTCCACCGTCCAGCGCGGGCCGTTCAGCTCCATGGTCTGCTCGCGGCCGTTCTGCAGGTATTTCTGGATTTCCCACATGTTCACGCCGCCGGACACCCCCACCACCACGATGGCGAAGCTCATGTACTTGCGCCAGGCATCGGTCAGCTCCGGGCCGATGATGCGGTTGAGAATCTTGGTGATGGCATCACTGAAAAACCGCGCCACCAGCAGCGAGGTCACCAGCGCCACCGCCAGCGTCACGATCAACAAGGCGTAAAACATGTTTGCTCCCTGAACTTTGTAGTGTCCGGCATTGTACGCCGCTTTAGTCCGCCAGCAAGGCGGCGAAGCGCGGCAACAGCGTGGCGGCGTCCGGCGTCGCCGTAATGCCGGCACGCAGCGCCGCTACCGGCTGCTGCTCTTTTTCCAGCGCCGGGGTCAGCACATCAAGCAGGCTCACGCTGGCGGCGGGGTCGAATTCCGGGTGGAACTGCACGCCCCAGCTGTTACCGAGGCGGAAGGCGTGATGCGGCTCGAAGGCATTGGCCGCCAGCACCGCGGCGCCCGGTGGCAGGCGCAGCACGCTCTGCCAGTGCAGCACGTGGGCGGCAAAACTAACCGGCATGGCATCGAACAGCGCATCGCCCGCTGCCGCCGGCTGGCGCTGTACCTGCACGGTACCCACCTCCGGCCCGCCCGGGTGGTAGCCCACCTCGCCGCCCAGCGCGTGCGCCAGCAGCTGATGGCCAAAACAGATGCCCAGCAGCGGCACCTTGGCCGCATGCGCCGCGCGCAGCCAGGCGGCGGCTTCCTCGCTCCAGTCGGCACGGTCGCTGACCATCGCCGGCGAGCCGGTGATGATGGCGCCGGCTACCTCGGCCACCGCTGGCAGCGCCTCGCCGCCGGTTACATCCACCACGCGCCAGGCGGCGCCGTCGCTGCCCAGCTCGCGGACGATCCATTGTTCGAAATTGCCGTGCTCGGCCCGTACCTCGGCGTGCGGTTCGCCGGTCTTGATGATCAGTCGCTGTTTCATGATTCGGTGGGTAAGCCAAAGTGGGTGTAAGCCAGCGCGGTGGCCATGCGGCCGCGCGGTGTGCGTTGCAGGTAGCCCTGCTGGATCAGGAACGGTTCGATCACGTCTTCTATGGTGTCGGTGGATTCGCCGATGGCGGCCGCCACGTTGTCCAGCCCTACCGGGCCGCCGCCGAACTTGTCGAGGATGGCCTGCAGCAGCTTGCGGTCCATCACGTCCAGCCCGGCCGGGTCTACGTCCAGCATCGCCAGCGCGGCATCGGCCACCTGCGAAGTCACCACGCCGTCGGCCTTCACCTCGGCGTAGTCGCGCACCCGGCGCAGCAGGCGGTTGGCGATACGCGGCGTGCCGCGCGAGCGGCGCGCCACCTCGAAGGCGCCATCATCGCCCAGCGGCACGCCGAGCAGGCCGGCGGAGCGGCTGACGATGCGCGTCAGCTCCTCGGCGGTGTAGAACTCCAGTCGCGCCACAATGCCGAAGCGGTCGCGCAGCGGGTTGGTGAGCATGCCGGCGCGGGTGGTGGCGCCCACCAGGGTGAACGGCGGCAGGTCGATCTTTACCGAACGCGCCGCCGGCCCTTCGCCGATCATGATGTCGATCTGGTAATCCTCCAGCGCCGGGTAGAGGATTTCCTCCACCACCGGGCTCAGACGGTGGATTTCGTCGATGAACAGCACATCGTGCGGCTCCAGGTTGGTGAGCAGCGCCGCCAGGTCGCCGGCACGCTCCAGCACCGGGCCGGAAGTCTGGCGCAGGTTCACCCCCATCTCGCGCGCCACGATGTGCGCCAGCGTGGTCTTGCCAAGGCCGGGCGGGCCGAACAGCAGCACGTGATCCAGTGCTTCGCCGCGCTTCTTTGCCGCCTCGATGAAAATCTCCAGCTGCTCGCGTGCCTTCTTCTGGCCCACGTACTCGTCCAGCAGCTTGGGCCGCAGCGCACGCTCCAGCGCCTCTTCCTGCTGTGACAGGCTTTGCTGGGTCACGATGCGGCGCTCGGGGGCGCCGCCCATCAGGTTGTCGGTCTGGATCATGTAACAGTCGCTCGCAATAGATAAAGCGATGTTACCACCGCTATACTCGCCCTTGCCTTCTGGGAGTCTGTGAACGATGTGTGCACCGGAAGGCCCGTACGTCTTCGGGGCGGGGTGCAAGTCCCCACCGGCGGTAAGGCCGCAAGGCCAAGCCCGCGAGCGCCTTCCGTGTTGAAGGGTCAGCAGATCTGGTGCGAATCCAGAGCCGACGGTAATAGTCCGGATGAAAGAAGATGACGCCAGTACCGCGCCATGCGCGGCGCTGTGTCTGCGCGCGCAATCCGCGTGGCGCAAGGTTGGCCGCAAGGCCGCCGCTTCCTGCCCGGTGACGTGTTTCTCAAACGCCGTACTTGAGGACCGTTCCCATGAATGCCAACACCGATATCCTTTCCCTGCGCATCCACGCCGCACTCGACGCGCTGCGTCGTGGCCTGCCGGTGATCGTCGCCGACGACCACGACCGCGAAAACGAAGCCGACCTGATCCTGGCCGCCGACGCGCTTACCGTGCCGGAAATGGCGCGCATGATCCGCGACTGCAGCGGCATCGTCTGCCTGTGCCTGACCCCGGAACACGCCGCGCGGCTGGAACTGCCGCCGATGGTGCCCAACAACGGCAGCCGCTACGGCACCGCCTTCACCGTCAGCATCGAAGCCGCCGAGGGCGTGAGCACCGGCGTCTCCGCTGCCGACCGCACCACCACCATCCGCGCCGCCATCAACCCGCAGGCGGTACCCGCCGACCTGGCACGCCCCGGCCACGTCTACCCGCTGATCGCCCGCGCCGGCGGCGTGCGCGAACGCCGCGGCCATACCGAATCGGCGGTGGAGCTGGCACGACTGGCCGGCTTCAGCCCGGCCGGCGTGCTGTGCGAGCTGATGAACCCGGATGGCAGCATGATGCGCGGCGCCGAGCTGGACGCCTATGCCGAGCGCCACGGTCTGCCGCAGCTGACGGTGGCCGAGCTGGTGGAATGGCTGGAGCGCAACGCGCATTGAGCTGGCGCGGCCACGCGTAGCCCGGATAAGCGCAGCGCATCCGGGGTGAGGCCGGCCCCGGATGCGCCTGCGGCTTATCCGGGCTACCTGCTAATAACACAAGAGGCAGAACCGAACCGACGCGCCCCAATCCCGTTGGCGCGAGCCGGGCAAAACGGTGCGCCCCAGGTGTTAAGCCGCCGATCTGTCTGAGTCCCGAGCCGTTAGCGAGGGACGAGTTCGGCGGCGCCTGGGGCGTGCCTTTTTGTACGGGGTTTCGAGCAGCCCCGGGTCGCCTTTTCTTTGGCTACTTTCTTTTGGCGAAGCAAAAGAAAGTAGCCCGCCCGCCGCTCGGCAGCGACAACCTCAAACCACCATCCGCACAGCGGATTCCACACCACCAAAACACGTTGGCCGCAAACCCGTTATGGTTTGCGGCCAACCTTCGCCTTGCGCGGTAAACGTTGGACTTCGCTACGCTCAGCCCAACCTACGTGCGGATGCGCGACAGATTTCATCCCGGGTGCACTGCAGCTACACACTCCCCACCCAACTAGCGAAAGCAGCAGTTTCAAATCAGCATCCGCCCAGCGGGCGCCACACCAGCCGCCACCCCACAAAAAACCGGCCGCAAACCGGCAACGGCTTGCGGCCAACGTTTCATCTCCGGCAGGGCTACTTCGCCTTCTTGCCGCCGCCATTGCCCGGCTTGAGGCGGATCGATACCCCGCCGCGGCCGCCGCCGGCCTTGTAGACCTCGAACCAGCCGGATTTCACCACCAGGTCGGACAGCTTGGCGTAGCCGTAGTTGCGCGGGTCGAAGTCCGGCATCCACTGGCCCAGCAGGCTGCCCACGCCACCCAGATCGGCCCAGCCTTCCTCGTCGTCCATGCTCTCGATGCCCTTCTGGAACTGGGCGCGCAGTTTCTTATCCAGCGGCCGCAGCACCCGTGGTGCCGGCTGCTGCCGGCCGCTGTCGGGCGAGCCTTCCTTGCTGCCGGCCTCTTCCGCCTTGGCGACTTCGTCGGCCATGGCCAGCACTTCCACGTATACGAACTTGCTGCAGGCATTGACGAAGGCACCCGGCGTTTTCTCCTCGCCGAAGCCCCACACCTCCAGCCCGTCCTCGCGCAGCCGGGTAGCCAGCCGCGAGAAATCGCTGTCGCTGGAGACCAGGCAGAAGCTGTGGTAGCGCCCGGAGTGCAGCATGTCCATGGCGTCGATCACCAGCGTGATGTCGGAGGCGTTCTTGCCCTTGGTGTTGGGGAACTGCTGGATGGGGTGGATGGCGAAGCGCGCGCACAGCTCGCGCCAGGCCTTGTCGTGGCGGCTGAAGTCGCCGTAGACGCGCTTGAGCGCCAGCACGCCCAGCTTGCCGGCCTCCTCCAGTACGTCCTCTATCCAGGCCGGCGACACATTGTCCGCGTCTATCAGTACCGCTACGTTGTTGGACATGATGATCCCCTTTTGCTGCTGCCGCGCGGCCGACAGCCTGCGGCAGCACCTTGTTGTTCAAAGCCGGTTCACGCTCGCGCAGGCGTGCATGCGACGGTGCCGAGGGTGAAGCGGCGATCAGCGCCCGCCAGCCACGTCCAGCAAGTGGCCAGTGGTAAACGATGCCGCGTCCGACAGCAGCCACAAAATGGCGGCAGCCACTTCTTCCGGCTGGCCGCCGCGCTGCATCGGCACCGCGCTTTTCACCCGGTCGACACGGCCCGGTTCGCCGCCGTCGGCGTGCATCTCGGTGTAGATGAAGCCGGGGCGCACGCCGTTGACGCGGATGCCCTCGGCCGCCACCTCCTTGGCCAAGCCCAGGGTCAGCGTGTCCAGCGCCCCCTTGCTGGCGGCGTAATCCACGTATTCGCCCGGCGAACCCAGCCGCGCGGCGGCGGACGAAACGTTGACGATGGCGCCGCCCGGCCCGCCGTGGCGGGTGGACAGCCGCTTCACCGCTTCGCGGCAGCACAGCATCGGGCCCAGCACATTGGTGGCCATGATGCGCTGCCAGCGCGCCATGCTCATTTCGTCCAGCCGCATCTGCTGCTCGAGGATGCCGGCGTTGTTGACCAGCGCCGACAGCGGCCCGAGTGCCGCCTCGCACTCGGCAAACATGCGCAGCACGTCCACTTCATCCGCCACGTTGGCCGCAATCGCTACTGCCCGACCGCCAGCGGCACGGATGTCGGCCACCACCGCCTCGGCCGCCGCGCGGTTGCGGTGGTAGTTCACCGCCACCGCCCAGCCCTGCTGCGCGGCCAGCCGCGCGGTGGCAGCGCCGATGCCGCGGCTGGCGCCGGTGATCAGCAGCACCTTGCTCATGTTCAGCCCTTCATCAGGTTCTTCAGCGCCAGGCGCACGCCGTCGCTGACGGTAACGTCCGCCGCCAGGCCCTTGGTGGCCGCGGCGGCCTCCTTCTCGTTGTAGCCCAGCGCCAACAAGGCATTGACGATGTCGCTCTTTTCATCCGGCGTGGCGGCGAACGGCAGGCCGCCGGGTACGGTGAGGTTGCCGCCGGTGGCCAGTTTGCCGCGCAGCTCCAGCACCAGGCGCTCGGCGGTTTTCTTGCCGATGCCGGGTACCGAGGACAGCCGCTTGATGTCCTCGCTGGCCACCGCGATGGCCAGTTCGTCGGCGGTCATGCCGGACAGGATGGCCAGCGCGATCTTGGCGCCGATGCCGGTGATCTTGATCAGCTGGCGGAAGGTTTCGCGCTCGTCGCGGCTAGCGAAGCCGTACAGCAGGTGAGCGTCCTCGCGCACCACCAGGTGAGTGAACAGCGTCACCGGCTGCCCCAACGCCGGCAGCTGGTAGAAGGTGGTCATGGTGACGTCCACGTCGTAGCCGACGCCGCCCACGTCCACGCTGATTTGCGGTGGCAGTTTTTCCAGCAGCTTGCCGCTGAGTCGTCCGATCATGCCGGGTCTTTCACAAGGTTGGCCGCAAGGCGGCACAAGGAAGGGAGATGGCGCCGGGCACAGCCTGGCGCAGATGCCGGCCGGGTAGCCGGCGGCTTGCCCGGCATTGTGCCACAGCGCCGCCGCCTGCCGTGCCGCGCTAGAAGCGCCAGCCGCCGTGCGCGCCCACCACCCCGGCCACGGCGGCAGCCAGCGTCAGCGCCAGCAGGCCCACGTGCAGCCATTGCAGCAGGCGCATGCTGCCGGCCGGATCGCGCGCCGCCCTGTCGCGCAGCCAGCGGTGGATGAACAGCGGCTCCAGCAGGAACAGCATCAGGAAGAACGGCAGCCAGGCGGCCAGCATCAGCTGCAGCCAGCCGCTATCCAGCAGCCGCGACCAGCCGGCCGTGGCGTGCAGCATCCACAGCCCGCTGCCCAGCGCCAGCAGCACCCACAACCGCGCTTGGGCGCCGAAGCGGTGCTCCACGGTTTCGAACAGCGCGTATTGCTGTGCTGCGGGGATGTGGCGGCGGATGGCCGGGATCAGCACCACGGTGACGAAGGCCACGCCGCCCACCCACAGCAGGATGGCCAGCACGTGCAGCGCGCGGGCGATGGCGTAGTCGTTCCACATGGCGGGCTCCAGCAGTTTGAAGACAAAAGGATGCCAAACATACTGATCACCGACCTTGGCCACAAGCAAGAAAGCATGAGGATCACGCCAGAATCAATTGGATTACACCGACTCAAGCAGTACCGATAACCCCGCCAGCTCGCACTCAGTCAAGCCAACTGCCTGCGTATCGGAAAACAAACGCCAAACGACACCACGCCGGCCCTCTGCACCATCCTGTGGCAGCACCAACCATCGCAGATCGTCATAGCGGCTTTCAAGCAGAATGGCGATTTGACCCGGAGACAACACCGCCTGTCCAATATCTAGATAGCCATCGCAGAAGGGTTCAGACAAACCTTCATACTTACAACTGCTACCCCCTTGTGTGGACAGATCAGCAAGACGGGCTACCACATCGCCATCCAGTATGCTGTTTACTGTGGGCAATGTAAGACCTCGCAAATCCAGCGGTTCCGCCAGCAATGCCTCCAGAGAAAGCGCGCTGAATTCACCACTAACATTGCCATGCTCATCCGCCGCTTGCCAAAGGCCGCCTTGCTGGGCAAATAGTTTGCCATCTACAGATGTCAGTACATAAGGGAGCACTCGACTGGACTGACAGAATTGATCCCAGATATGGCTGTCCCCCCTTGGGGTAATACCAATCCAAAAATTATCGAAGGAAAATAGGTCGATATAGTCACATGGCAGCCACAACCGCTGTTCATGTGCTGAAAAAAGACCGTAGCGTGCTTGCCTGCTGGAGCTGACGGATAGGATCAGAGCCGGCTGCGGTGAAAATACACGGGAAACCAATAGCAAAGGCATGGTCAGTAGACAATTCATGCCTTCGTCGTAAATGCTACACATCCGATGCTGCTCGGGTGTCTCATCAAACCGTGTCAATACGAACCAAGAGGGCTGATCCAGCCAGTCGATTTCTATCAACCGCTCACTGGCCTCTGGATCGAAGATCAAACCCGTCTCTCGACCAGACGGCAGGTGCATCAAGCCAATCCTGCATGGGTAACTACCATCATCCGATACGGACATGAGCTGCAGCAAAAGATCACTATCCTGTTGATGGAGGACACCAATCATGCCCAGATCGCCCAGTAGCATCCATGGTGTCAATTGCTGGTCATCAGAATCACGCCACAATGAAAAAGCTGCCGGATCGCTTTCTTTGCCATAGCAATAAAACCCCAATGCCTCATTTGCATTTTGTAAAGAATCCCGCCAAGACGACCAGAATATGGATGTAACTTCGTTCATAGATTCCTTTTGCTGTTGAGCAAAAAAAATAGACATCCGTAAGACTAATTACTCACACCACAACAAGGATTGCTTCTAGCTCACACCAGCCGCCCGCCGCGCACCTTCAGGCCCTGCAGCGCCAGCTTGCCGATAGCGCCGCCGCTGTGGTTGGCGTGGGTCAGCGCCACCGCCAGCGCGTCGGCGGCGTCGGCCTGCGGCGTGCCGGACAGGTCGAGCATGCGCACCACCATGTACTGCACCTGCTCCTTGGGCGCCTTGCCTTGCCCCACCACCGATTGCTTGACCTGCAGCGCGGTGTACTCAGCCACCGGCAGGTCGCGCAGTACCAGCGCGGTCATACAGGCGCCGCGCGCCTGGCCCAGCATCAGCGTGGCCGCCGGGTTGACGTTGACGAACACCTGCTCCAGCGCCGACTCGGTGGGCTGGTAGGTGTCGATCACCTGGTGGATGCCGTGCACCAGCACCTTGATGCGCTCGGCGAGGGTAGCGCCCGGCGGGGTGCGGATGGCGCCGGAAGCCACGTAGTGCCGCTGGTTGCCGATCACGTCGATCACACCGAAGCCGGTGATGCGGCTGCCGGGGTCGATGCCGAGGATGCGGCGCTTCACGCCGGCTGCCAGCCCCGGGCGATGGCATCGGCCTCGGCCAGCCGCTCCGGGGTGCCCACATCCAGCCACAGGCCGTGGTGACGCGCGCCGCTCACCTGGCCGCGCGCCATCGCCTCGCGCAGCAGCGGTGCCAGCTTGGCCGGCTGGTGCGGCGGGATGGCGGCGAACAGCGCCGGGTGGTACAGGCCGATACCGGAGAAGGTCAGCCCGATGCCGTCGCTGGCATTGCCCGCCAGCCGGCCATCCGCCAGCAGGCCGAAATCGCCGCCCGGATGATGCGGCGGGTTGGCCACCAGCAGCAGGTGCGCCAGGTGGCGCTCGCCATCCAGTGCTGCCAGCGTTGGCCGCAAGGCGACAAAGTCGACGTCGGTGAGCACGTCGCCATTCACCACCACGAATGGGGCATCACCCAGCAGCGGCAGGGCGGTGGCGATGCCGCCGGCGGTTTCCAGCGCGCTCTTTTCGCGCGAGTAGGCCAGGCGCACGCCGTAGCGGCTGCCGTCACCCAGCGTGGCTTCGATCTTGTCGCCCAGCCAGGCATGGTTGATGACGATGTCGCTGAAGCCGGCGGCGGCCAGGTGCTGGATATGCCAGGCGATCAGCGGCTGGCCGCCGACCGGCAGCAACGGCTTGGGGGTGTGGTCGGTCAGCGGCCGCATGCGTTGGCCGCGACCGGCGGCAAGGATCATCGCTTTCATCGGCTTACTGGTCCGAGGACAGCTTGGTGGCGCTGAACACCGACTGGATGCTGTCGTCGTTGTCGTCCGCATCCAGCCCCACCAGTTCCACGATCAGCTGGTACAGCGGCGCCAGCTCGCTGTAGCGGCGGGTGGTCTTCTTCAGGTACTTGATGAAGCGCGGGATCTCGCTGCGGTATTTGTCCTTGCCGTCGCGGTGGTACAGGCGGGCGAAGATGCCGGCCACCTTGAGGTGACGCTGCACCCCCATCCATTCGAAATCGCGATAGAAGTCGTCGATCTGTTCCGGCACCGGCAGGCCGGCGGCGCGCGCCTTCTCCCAGTAGCGCACCACCAGGTCGAGCACGAATTCCTCGTCCCAGCCGATGAAGGCATCGCGCAGCAGCGACACCAGGTCGTAGCTGATCGGGCCGTATACCGCATCCTGGAAGTCCAGCACGCCGGGGCGATCCGGGGTCAGCATCAGGTTGCGCACGATGAAATCGCGATGCACGTAGACCTTGGCCTGCGCCTCGATGCGCGGCAGCAGCACCTGCAGCGCCGCGTCCCAGCGCTGGCGCTGGGCGTAGGTGAACGGCTTGCCCAGTTCCTTGGCGGCAAACCACTCCGGGAACAGGCTGACTTCGCGCAGCAGCAGCGCGTGGTCGTAGTCCGGCAGCACGCCGGGCTGGCTGATCTTCTGGATCTCGACCAGGGTATCGATGGCTTCCAGCAGCAGGTGCTGGTGCACCATCGGGCGCTCGTCGTGCTGCAGCGCGGCGAGGAAGGTGACCTTGCCCAGGTCCTGCAGCAGCATGAAGCCCTGCTCGCGGTCGCGCAGTTCGATGGCCGGCACGTTGGCCGCCGGCGCCAGCACCTCGCGCACCGCCACGTAGGGGTCGGTGTTCATCTGCTCCGGCGGCGCATCCATCACGATGCGGCTGCTGCCATCCGGGAAGATGGCGCGGAAGTAACGGCGGAAGTCGGCATCGGCGGCGGCGAATTCCACCGCGATGTCCTGACCGGGAAACTGCGTGGCCAGCCACGCTTTAAGGGCTTCGAGTCGCTGCATAGTCGCGTATATCGGCAAATTGGGTACAATGACGCGATTGTAACCCGCTTTCACCAGCCCCCACACTCACCGACAGGCTGATGCCATCCATGTTCTCCCGCTTCCGTCTCGCTCCGCTGACTGCAGCACTGCTGCCCCTGTTCCTCACCCCTGTTGCGCTGGCCGAGACCATCAAGGCGGGCGCGCTGCAAGTGGAGGCCGATACCATCTCTGGCCAGATGGACAGCCAGCTGCGGGCCACCGGCTCGGTAAAGGCCGTCCGCGACACCCAGCAATTCGAAGCCGACTGGCTGGAATACTACGTCGACAAGCAGTTGATCCGCGCCGGCGACCGCGCGCGCATGCGCCAGCCGGAGGGCACAGTGGAGGCGGATGCGCTGGAGGCCTACCTGGCCACCGATACCGGCAGCGCACGCAATGCCGATTTTGCCTTCGGCCAGGGCAAACGCGTGTTGCGCGGCCATGCCGCCGCCCTGGAGATGCAGGGCAAGGGCAACTACCAGCTGCAGACCACCCGCGCCAACACCTGCGCGCCCGGCGATGACTCCTGGTACCTGAAGGCCGGCACCATCGATCTGGACTACGGCCGCAACGTCGGCGTGGCCAAGCATGCGCGGCTGGAGTTCGAAGGGGTGCCTTTCCTGTACACACCGTGGATGGACTTCCCGTTGGACGGCGGCCGCAAGAGCGGCCTGCTGTTCCCCACCATCACCACCGGCAGCGACGGCCTGGAATTCGCGCTGCCGTACTACTGGAACATCGCCCCCAACTACGATGCCACCATCACCCCGCGTTATATCGAACAACGCGGCGTGATGCTGGGGCTGGAGGGGCGTTACCTGCAGCCGGACTACAGCGGCAAGATCTACACCGAACAGCTGCCGAACGACAAGAAGACCGACAGCAACCGCTCGCTGTGGGCGCTGGAACACACCCAGACGCTGAACCAGGACACCACCTTCGGCCTTGATGGCCGCTATGTGTCGGACGAAGACTACTACGACGATTTTGGCAACAGCAGCACCGCCGCCACCAGCAGCAACCTGCTGCGCGAGGCCTGGGTCAACTACAACCCGGGCTGGGCCAGCTTCAAGCTCAGCGCCTCGCGCTACCAGACACTGGCCGGCGGCAGCGAGCAATACGCGCGCGTGCCCAAGCTGGCGATCAGCAGCAACAAGACGCTGTGGGGTTTTACTGCCAACCTGGAAAGCGAAATCACCCGCTTCGAGCACCGCAATCTGCAGGATGGCTGGCGCACCGTGGCCTACCCCAGCGTGAGCTGGAACCTGGACAAGCCGTGGGGCTTCCTGCAGGCCAAGTTCGGCGTGCACCACACCCGCTACCAGCTGGATGCCTACAACGGCAATGCGGCCAACACCTTGGATCGCACCCTGCCGATCACCACGCTGGACAGCGGCCTGACCTTCGAGCGCGACACCCAGCTGCAGGGCCAGGACTTCACCCAGACGCTGGAGCCGCGGCTTTATTTCGTGCACATCCCACGCGTGGACCAGAGCAATCTGCCCAACTTCGATACCTCGGAAAACGATCTCAGCTTCGCGCAGCTGTTCAGCGAAAACCGCTTCTCCGGCTATGACCGCATCAATGCCGCCAAGAACATCACCACCGCGCTCACCAGCCGCCTGCTGGACAAGCGCAACGGTCTGGAACGCCTGCGCGTGGGCATTGGTCAACGCTTCTACCTGAACGACGACGACATCACCCTCAGCGGCGCGGAATCCAAGCGCACCGAGAACAGCTCCGACATCCTGTCCACCATTGGTGGCGATCTGACCCAGGCCTTGCGTCTGGATGCCACCTACCAGTACAACCAGTCGCTGGGCAAGACCGAGCGCTTCAGCACCCAGCTGCGCTACAGCCCGGCCGCCGGCAAGGCGCTGAGCCTGCGCTACCGTTTCGGCCGCAACGAGCTGCTGGACAACGACGGCAACTACGGCCCGCTGCGCACCATCGACATCGCCGGCCAATGGCCGATCGCGCGCAACTGGTACGCGGTGGCCCGCCAGAACTACTCGCTGCAGGACAACAAGGTGCTGCAGCGCCTGGCCGGGGTGGAATACAACCAGGGCTGCTGGATCGTACGGGTGGTGGGCGAGCGCTATCTGACCGACATCAGCCAGTACAAGAATGCGGTGTTCCTGCAACTGGAGCTGAAAGACCTCAGCAGCATCGGCAACAACCCCATGGAAACGCTGCGCCTGGCCATCCCAGGCTACAGCAATATCAACAACATCGCGGATACAGAATGAAAAAGCTTCTCCTTGCCGCCGGCCTGATCGCCGGCCTGGCCACGCCGGCGTTTGCCATCAGTACCGCCGACCGCATCGTGGCAGTGGTCAACAACAGCGTGATCACCCAATCCGACCTCAGCAAGCGCCAGCAGGAGGTGACCGCCAACCTGCAGCGCCAGAACATCGGCCTGCCGCCGGCAGAGCTGCTGGCGCGCCAGGTGCTGGACCAGATGATCAACGAGCAGCTGCAGCTGCAGTTTGCCGGCAACAACGGCATCCGCATCGGCGAGCTGGAGCTGGACAACGCGGTGCAGAGCGTGGCGCAGCAGAACAAGACCGACCTGCCGGGCCTGCGCGCGCTGCTGGCCAAGGACGGCATCACCCTGGAGCAGCTGCGCGAGCAGGTGCGCAAGGACATGCTGCTGCAGCGCATCCGCGAGCGCGAGCTGGCCAGCCGCGTCAGCGTCAGCGACCAGGAAGTGGACCAGGTGCTGAAAAGCGCCATCGCCAGCAAGCACACCGAATACCACCTGGCGGTGATCCAGGTGAACGTGCCGGAACGCGCCGACGCCGCGCAGATCGAACTGCGCCGCCAGAAACTGCTGAAGGCCGCCGCCGAGCTGAAAACCGGCAAGCCGTTCGCGCAGGTGGCCGCCAGCTACTCCGAAGCGCCCAACGCGCTGCAAGGCGGCGACCTGGGCTGGCGTAGCGCCAATGCGCTGCCGGCCGACTTCATCCAGATGCTGGACAAGCTGCCGGTCGGCGAAGTCACCGACATCGTGCGTGCCAGCGGCAGCCTGTACCTGTTCAAGCTGGTAGAAAAACGCAACGACAGCGCGCCGCAATTCGTGCAGCAGCACAAGGTGCGCCACATCCTGATCAAGACCAACGAAGCCACCTCCGAAGCCGACGCCTACACCCGCATCCTGCAGGTGCAGGATCGCCTGAAGCGTGGCGCCAAGTTCGAAGACCTGGCCAAACAGTTCTCCGAGGACGGCTCCGCCACCCTGGGCGGCGACCTGGGCTGGGTATCGGAAGGCGACATGGTGCCGGACTTCCAGCGCGCCTACCTCGCGCTGTCCGCCGGCCAGGTCAGCGAGCCGGTGAAATCGCCGTTCGGCTGGCACCTGATCCGCGTCGACGAAGTGCGCAGCCAGAACGTCAGCGAAGACCGCGAACGCCTGGCGCTGAAACAGCAACTGCGCCAGCGCAAGATGGAACAGAGCTACACCGACTGGCTGGAGCAGCTGCGCTCCAGCGCCTTTATCGACGATCGCCTGATCGAGAAGTAAGTCCCGAGCAGGGCCGGCCTAGGCCGGCCCTGTTGCTTTTGCGGTGCCGCCGGCGCATGCCGGAGCACGCGGTTTGCCTGGCGCCGGCCTATACTGGCCCGGCTTGCGCAGCGCCGGCCCATGCCGGCCCTGCTTGCGTCTACCCTGCCGGCTCCGGCCGGCCCTGTTTGCGGCTAGCACCCACACCATGAACCCGACTCTTCCCGTATTGGCCATCACCGCCGGCGAACCGGCCGGCATCGGCCCCGACATCGTGCTGCGCCTGGCCGAGCTGGCACTGCCGGCGCGGCTGCTGCTGATCGCCGACAAGAGCCTGCTGCAACAGCGCGCCGCCCAGCTGCGGCTGGAGGTGACGCTGCACGACTACCGGCCGGATGCCGCGCCGGCACCGGGCACGCTGGAAGTGCTGCACGTGCCGCTGGCGGCGCCGGTAGTGGCCGGGCAGCTGGATGCGGCCAACGGTGGCTACGTGCTGGCCACGCTGGACGCCGCCATCGCCGGCTGCCTGCGCGGCGAGTTCGCCGCCATGGTCACCGCACCGGTGCACAAGGGGGTGATCAACGACGCCGGCGTGCCGTTCTCCGGCCACACCGAATACCTGGCCGAGCACACCGCCACCCCGCTGGTGGTGATGATGCTGGCCGGCGGCGGCATGCGCGTGGCGCTGGCCACCACCCACCTGCCGCTGCGCGCGGTGCCGGACGCCATCACCCAGGACGGGCTGACGGCGGTGCTGCGCATCCTGCACGCCGACCTCACGCACAAGTTCGGCATCGCCGCGCCGCGCATCCTGGTGGCCGGCCTCAACCCGCACGCCGGCGAAGGCGGCCACATGGGGCGCGAGGAAATCGACATCATCGAGCCAACGTTGGCCGCATTGCGCAGCGAGGGCATGCAGCTGATCGGCCCGCTGCCGGCCGACACGCTGTTCAACCCGGACAAGCTGGCCAGCGCCGACGCGGTGCTGGCGATGTACCACGACCAGGGCCTGCCGGTGCTCAAGCACGCCAGCTTCGGCGCCGGCATCAACATCACCCTGGGGCTGCCCATCATCCGCACCTCGGTGGATCACGGCACCGCGCTGGATCTGGCCGGCAGCGGCCGCGCCGACCCTGGCAGCCTGTTCGAAGCAGTGCAACTGGCGCTGACACTGGCGACAAGCCAGCGGCGCTGACTACGCTGCCATGCACAAAACACACCCCGCACCGGCGCTGCCGGGCGGGGTGTCGTCATTTTCAAACTAGCTATGCGCCTGTCTGCAAGCCTCGATACGACAGCATTTTGTAGTCGTCCGACGACATTCACCCTCAAAATGGCATGTCGATAGCGCATACCATATGCGGCAAGCGAATAACCCTTCCGCGCGCGTCAATTTTCGCGGCGCAGCATTTCAGCTACCATTAGCAACAGTTTTCACATACTTGACGAAGTTCAGGGACGACATGAGCACCACCACCCAGCAGCGGGTACGGGAGATTCCGTACAACTACACCTCGTATTCGGACCGGGAGATTTTCATCCGGTTACTGGGCGAGCCGATGTGGCATTTACTGGAAGAACTACGGGCAGAGCGGAAAACAGGCCGCTCTGCCCGTATGCTTTTCGAAGTGCTGGGCGACATCTGGGTGGTGGATCGCAACCCCTACCTGGTGGACGACCTGCTGGACAACCCGCAGCGCCTGTCCGCGCTGGTGGGCGCCATGCGCCACCGCCTGAACGAAGTGGAAAAGCGCCGCGACGGCAACGACAAGGTTGGCCGCATGATCGCCGCCGCCCAGCTGGCGGTGGACAGCTTCGAGCGCCAGTTCGGCGAAACCCGCGAGCTGCGCGCCGCCATCCTCAAGCGCCTGGCCAAAATCACCCGCCGCGACAACATCATGTTCGACGGCCTGGCGCGCGTGTCGCATGTCACCGACGCCACCGACTGGCGCGTGGAATACCCGTTCGTGGTGCTGAGCCCGGACAGCGAAGCCGAGATCGCGCCGCTGGTGAAGGCCTGTATCGAGCTGGAACTCACCATCATCCCGCGTGGCGGCGGCACCGGCTACACCGGTGGCGCGGTGCCGCTGGATCGCCGCAGCGCGGTAATCAACACCGAGAAACTCGACCGCCACATCGGCGTGGAATACATCGAGCTGCCGGGTCTGGCCGGCAAGCACGCCACCATCCAGTGCGGCGCCGGTGTGGTCACTGCGCGCGTGTCCGAAGCCGCCGGCGCCGCCGGCCTGGTGTTCGCGGTGGACCCGACCTCGGCCGAGGCCTCCTGTATCGGCGGCAACGTGGCGATGAACGCCGGCGGCAAGAAAGCCGTGCTGTGGGGTACCGCGCTGGATAACCTGGCCAGCTGGAAGATGGTGGATCCGGACGGCAACTGGCTGTTCGTCGAGCGCCTGCAGCACAACTACGGCAAGATCCACGACGTGGACGTGGCCAGCTTCCGCGTCAGCCGCCTGCAGGACGACGGCAAGACCGTGATCTCCAGCCAGCAGCTGGACATCACGGGCCGCACCTTCCGCAAGACCGGTCTGGGCAAGGACGTCACCGACAAGTTCCTGGCCGGCCTGCCCGGCGTGCAGAAGGAAGGCACCGACGGCATCATCACCAGCGCGCGCTTCGTGCTGCACCGCATGCCCAGCCACATCCGCACCGTGTGCCTGGAATTTTTCGGCACCGTGGCCGAGGCCACCCCGGCCATCGTCGAGATCACCGACTACTTCAAGCCGAACGGCGCCGGGCTGAAGGCCGGCGTGCAGCTGGCCGGCCTGGAGCACCTGGACTGGCGCTACGTGCGCGCCGTGGGCTACGCCACCAAGGCCAAGTCCAAGGGCCGCCCGAAGATGGTGCTGATCGCCGACATCGTCTCCGACAACGAGAACGCCGTGGCCGAGGCCGCCAGCCAGGTGGTGCGCTACGCCAACGCCCGCCACGGCGAGGGTTTCATCGCCGTCACCCCGGACGCGCGCAAGAAATTCTGGCTCGACCGTTCGCGCACCGCCGCCATCGCCCGCCACACCAACGCCTTCAAGATCAACGAGGACGTGGTGATTCCGCTGGATCGCCTCGGCGACTACAGCGACGGCATCGAGCGCATCAACATCGAGCTGTCGGTGGCCAGCAAGATCAAGCTCTTGGACCGCCTCACCGACTACTTCCACGGCCGCCTGCCGGTGGACAGCGAGGAAACCCTGTCCGCCGACGAGCTGATCGGCGACCGCCGCGAAACCGCGCTGGAGCTGATCGCCCAGGTGCGCGCGCGCTGGCAGTGGCTGCTGGACAACCTGGACCTGCCGCTGGGCAGCTATCTCGGACGTTGGCCGCAGGCGCCGATGGAAGACGCGGCGGCCAACCCCGAGGCCAGCGTGTTCCTCGCCATGCGCGACTTCAAGCTGCGCGTGAGCTGGAAGCAGGAGCTGCTGGCCGAGCTGGAAAGCCTGTTCGCCGGCAAGGCCGACGCGCCGGTGATGGATGCCATCCGCGCCATCCAGCAACGCGTGCTGCGCGGCCGCGCCTTCGTGGCGCTGCACATGCACGCCGGCGACGGCAACGTGCACACCAACCTGCCGGTGAACTCCGACGACTACGAGATGCTGCAGACCGCGCACCGCGCGGTGGAGCGCATCATGGCGCTGGCGCGCAGCCTGAACGGCGTGATCTCCGGCGAACACGGCATCGGCATCACCAAGCTGGAATTCCTGTCCGATGACGAGATCCAGCCGTTCCGCGACTACAAGGCGCGCGTCGACCCCAACGGCCACTTCAACAAGGGCAAGCTGCTGCCGGGCGCCGACCTGAGCATGGCCTACACCCCGTCGTTCGAACTGCTGGGCGCCGAATCGCTGATCCTGGAGCAATCCGACATCGGCCAGATTTCCGACTCGGTGAAAGACTGCCTGCGCTGTGGCAAGTGCAAGCCGGTGTGCTCCACCCACGTGCCGCGCGCCAACCTGCTGTACAGCCCGCGCAACAAGATCCTCGGCGTGGGCCTGCTCACCGAAGCCTTCCTGTACGAAGAGCAGACCCGCCGCGGCGTGAGCCTGAAGCACTTCGAGGAGCTGTCCGACGTGGCCGACCACTGCACGGTGTGCCACCGCTGCGTGAAACCGTGCCCGGTGAAGATCGACTTCGGCGATGTGTCGGTGGCAATGCGCAACTTCCTGCGCAAGACCGGCAACAAGAAGTTCAACCCCGGCACCGCGCTGGGCATGGCCTTCCTCACCGCCAAGGACCCGGCCACCATCAAGACCATCCGCGGCGGCCTGGTGGGCCTGGCCTACAAGGCGCAGCGCCTGGGCAACAGCATCGGCAAGAAGCTTGGCGTCACCGGCGCGCAGACCGCGCAGCCGCCGTCCACCCTCGGCAAGCCGCCGATCAAGGCGCAGGTGATCCACTTCATCAACAAGCCGATGCCAGGCGGGCTGCCGAAGAAAACCGCGCGCGCACTGCTGGACGTGGAAGACGCCAGCGTGATCCCGGTGATCCGCAACCCGCAACTGAGCGAGGAAGCCGAGGCGGTGTTCTACTTCCCCGGCTGCGGCTCGGAGCGCCTGTTCAGCCAGGTTGGCCTCGCCACCCAGGCCATGCTGTGGCATGTCGGCACCCAGACTGTGCTGCCGCCGGGCTACCTGTGCTGCGGCTACCCGCAGACCAGCGCCGGCTACCAGGACAAGGGCGACGCCATCACCACCGAGAACCGCGTGCTGTTCCACCGCATGGCCAACACGCTGAACTACCTCGACATCAAGACCGTGGTGGTGAGCTGTGGCACCTGTTACGACCAGCTGGCCAACTACCGCTTCGAGGACATCTTCCCCGGCTGCCGCATCATCGACATCCATGAATACCTGATGGAGAAGGGCCTGAAGCTGGAAGGCATCGGCGGTCAGAAGTACATGTACCACGACCCCTGCCACACCCCGATCAAGGCCTACCAGCCGATGAAAGTGGTGAACGAGCTCTTGGGCGGCGGCGTGATCCAGAACGACCGCTGCTGCGGCGAGTCCGGCACCTTTGCCGCCAGCCGCCCGGACATCGCCACCCAGGTGCGCTTCCGCAAGGAAGAGGAGATCAACAAGGATCTGGCCAAGCTTGGCGAAACCGACAAGCCGGTGAAGATCCTCACCTCCTGCCCGTCCTGCCTGCAGGGTTTGAGCCGCTACAGCGACGACACCAACACCGAGGCCGACTACATCGTGGTAGAAATGGCCAAGCACATCCTGGGCGACAACTGGATGAAGGACTACGTGGAGAAGGCGCGCAACGGCGGCATCGAACGCGTGCTGCTGTAAACCGTCACGCCATGTGAACAAGGTTGGCCGCAAGCCTGGCAACGGGCTTGCGGCCAAGCTTTTTCGTGCCCACGTTTTGTTGGCGCAACCGCAGGCTCGACACTACCCTCATAGCAGCCTACCCTGCTGCACCAACCTCTATCGGAGTCCCGCCATGCAAACCCCTTCCCTGGTCACCCGCCCCGCCTTCCGCGTCATCGGCATGCAATGGCAGCAGAGCGACGGCGGCACCATCGCCCAGCTGTGGACCCGCTTCGTGCCGCGCATCCCGGAAATCCAGGGCGTGCAGTCGGCCAACAGCTACGGCGTGTGCGATGCGCACCCGGACGGCAGCTGGCGCTACATCGCCGGGCTGGAAGTGGCTGCCGATGCAGCGGTGCCGGCCGGCATGGTGGCCATCGACATCCCGGCGCAGCACTACGCAGTGGTGGAACACCACGGCCCGGTGCAGGGTCTGCCGGACACCTTCAGCGCCGCCTATACCGAGTGGCTGCCGGAAGCCGGGCTGGTGGCGGTGCCCGGCATCGAGTTCGAGCTGGTGGACAGCCGCTTCCTGGGGCCGGAGCACCCGGACAGCGTGGTCGAGCTGTACATCCCGGTGAATATGGACGCCACCGACGACGACGCCTGAGCCACAGCCGTCTCCGACACGTTGGCCGCAGACTTGCGGCCAATTTTTTTTTGCTTGCGCCACCAACGCAACAAAGTTATCTTGGTACATATGTACCAAACGAAATGACGGGGTTCACCATGCCCGAACAAGCGCCTATCGCAGTGGAACGCATCCAGACCGGGGTGCGGCTGGAAAAACGGCTGGTCAAGGTGCTGAAGGCACTGGCCGAGCACAAGGACATGACGCTGGGTGACCTGCTGGAAGGCATCGTGCTGCACGCCTTCGACGGCAAGCAGCCGTTCTCGCCAGAAACCCTGGCCACCATCGCCCAGCTCAAGGCCATCTATGGCCTGGACCTGGATGCCGACGCCAGCCACCGCCTGCAGGATCGCAAGGGAGAGTGAGCCCGTTGTTTGCCGCGACATGCCATGCCGCACGCCATGGGGCGCTGCGGCTTTTCCAATTCTGAGGAAAGGGCAACCATGTTCCAGGCAATACACCAACACCTCGGCGGCGAATTCACCCTGCCGCTGGATATCGATACCGCCTACCCGCTGTTCACCCCGGCCGGCGAAACGCTGTGGGTGCCGGACTGGCAACCGCAATACTTCCACCCGGCCGACGGCCACACCGTGCAGGGCATGGTGTTCAGTACCGGCCACGGCGGCGAGACCACGCTGTGGACGCTGGCGGACTACCAGCCAGCCGCCTACAGCTACCGCTATGTGCGGGTCACGCCCGGTTCGCGCTTCGTGCAGGTGCAGGTGAGCTGCCAGCCTGTGGATGCCAACACCCGTGTCCAGGTCAGCTACACCCTCACCGGGCTCAGCGAGGCCGGCAACGCCGCCATCCGCGACTTTGCCGCCGGCTACCACGCCATGCTGGCCGAATGGCGCAGCCTGATCCTGGCCTGGCGCGATAGCGCAAGCCAGGCAAGCTAGCCCTGGGGCAAGGTTGGCCGCAAGCGTCCCGCCGCTGGCCGGAACAGCGCTGTCGCGGCCGGCGGATTTGCTGTTAGCATGCGGCTTCCCCGGTTGGCTACCGCCGGCCGGCCCCACCGGAGACTGCCATGAGCAACACCGCCCTGCTTGTCATCGATTTCCAGTACGGCCTGATCAACATGGAGCCGCGCGCCACGCGCGGCGCCGAAACCCTGGCCACGCTCAACCAGCTGATCGACCATGCCCGCGCCTGCGGCCACCGCGTGGTGTTCATCCAGCACCATGCCGAAGACCTGCCGCGCGGCAGCGAGGAATGGCAGCTGCACCCCGGCCTGCACCGCCAGCCGGGCGACCCGGTGATCGAGAAAACCGCCTGCGACAGCTTCCTCGACACCAGCCTGCGCCAGTACCTGGACAGCGAGGAGATCGAGAACCTGTGGGTGGGTGGCTACGCCAGCGATTTCTGCGTCGATACCACCGTGCGCCGCGCCGCCTCGCTGGGCTACGCGGTGACCGTGGTGGCCGATGCCCACACCTGCAAGAACCGCCCGCACGCCAGCGGCGAGACACTGGTAGCGCACCTGAACTGGCTGTGGGCCAGCATGGACGTGCCGGGCAACCCGATCCGCGTGCTGCCGCTGACGGCGCTGCAAGACGGTGACGATGAAGCCTGACTGGCGCGCCCTGCTGCCGGATCTGGCCGTCAACCTGCTGCTGCCGTGGCTGGTCTATGACCACACCGTGGCCGGCTGGGGCGAGCGCGGCGCGCTGTTGTGGTCGGCCGTGCCGCCCACGCTGTGGAGTTTGTGGGAGCTGCACCGCCACCGCCGGCTGGACGCGATGAGCGTGCTGGTACTGGCCGGCATCGTGCTGTCGCTGCTGGCCATGCTCGGCGATGGCGACAGCCGCTGGCTGCTGGTGCGTGAATCGCTGGTCACCGGCGCGGTGGGGATGCTGTTCCTGCTGAGCCTGCTGTGGCGCCAGCCGCTGCTCGCGCGACTGGCACTGGCGGCGGCGGCGCGGCAGTCGCCGCAGCAACGGGATAAATTGCAGGCCCGGCTGGCGCTACCGGCGCTGCAAAGCGTGCTGCGCGGCATGACCGTGCTGTGGGGTGGCGGCCTGCTGGCGGAGTGCGCCAGCCGCATCTGGCTGGCCTTTCACTGGCCGGTGGCGCGCGCGGTGGCCATCGGGCCGTGGATCAGCTACGGCATCATGGCACTGCTGGCGGCGGCCACTTGGCTGTGGCGGCGCCGGCTGCAGCAGCAGTCGCTGCAAACTGCCTGAAAATGATAAAGGTTGGCCGCATGCGGCCGGCTGCTGACAGCGTGCTCCGTTCGGACTCTGCCGGACCCGGCAAAGCCGGGCCGCTCCGGCCACGAGCCTGAATCGGCAGCCTTCCTGTTCACACCACCAAGCCCTTCCGCGCTGCGCAAGGGCTTCGCCGTCACACGCCAAGGTTGGCCGCCTGCGGCCAACCTTGGTCATGCGCCACCGCGCGATCTCAGCTCTCGTCCAGCACCGGCGCACCGGCGATCACCGAGGCATCGATGATGTGGCCGTCGGCCACGCGGTAGATCATGGTCATGGTCATGCTGCCGCGCCCTTCCGAGAAAGTGCGGGTCACGATCTCGTCGTCGATCACCAGCTCGCCCAGCACCACGCGCCGGCGCAGTTCGGCATGCAGATCCGGCTCGGCAAAGCGCAGGCTCATGCGCTCGCGCAGCGCCGCGCGGCCTTCGGCCACCAGCGTGGCCGGGTAGACGTACATGCGCGCATCGGCGGCATAGCAGGCCAGCAGCGCGTCGAGGTCTTTGCGGTTGTAGGCGTCCAGCTGGGCGGCCACCACTTGTTCCGGCGTTTTCATTCAGTTCTCCAGGTGAGCGGCGGCGCGGGCGCGGATGGTGGCGAAGTCTTCGTCCAGCAGCAGCTTGCCGTTCTCCCACACCACGCGCATTTGCAGGTCGGCCTCGCTGACCCGCTCCAGCGTGTTCAGCCCCCAGCTGCTGCGGCTGTTGCGCGCCGCCACCACGCGCCCGCCCAGCGAACGCTTGCCGGGGTCGGTCACCGGGTCCTTGAACACGTCGCGCCATTCGCCGCCGATGCGGATGGCCGAGCATTTCAGCGCCATCTTGTGGGTGTCGCGATCCAGCTTCTGCAGCAGCTCCGCGCCCATGCCGAAGGCGACGTTGTCGGCGCTGTAGCCCAGTTTGGCCAGTCGCGACAGGATGGCTTCGATGCTGGCCAGATTCACGCCGTCGCCCTGGATCACCCGCACGTGGTTGAGCACGCGGTAGCCCTTGCTGTTGAGCGTGGTGCCGAAGCTGGCGGCCAACCTGTCTATCACCTCGGCCACCACCTGCACCGGCTCGCCGGAATCGGGGCGGATCACCACGGTGGCGCCGCTGTCGATCACTTGCTGGCGCAGGCGCTCGCCCCACAGCTCGCTCACCGCGTGGAACACGTCGTAGCTGTCGCTGACCACCGCCAGGATGGCACCGGGCTTGGCGAACTGCGCCAGCATATTGGCGAAGGCATCGCCCTCGTGCGGGCGCCCCCAGGCGGTGATGGTGGAATGCTCGGCCGCCGGAATCGAAAAGCCGGCGCACGGCTCATGGTAGTAGCGACGTGCCGCCGCCACCGCGGCCAGAGTGTCGGTGCCCATGAAGTTGACCAGATGCGCCATGCCGCCGATCTCGGCGCTCTCGTAGCTGGACACCCCGCGCGCGCCGAAGTCGTGCAGCTTGAATGGCAGCCCGTCCAGGCTGTCGGCAGTCTGCGCCAGGTAGCGGCGGATGATCTCCTTGGCACGGAAGCTGCGCGTAGCCACGCTGATCGGGTACCAGCTGCGCAGCAGCGCGGTTTCCAGGAACGACACCACCCAGAACAGTTCCGGATCGGTGGATTCGATGGTGATCATCGGAATGCCGGTAGGCACCAGCTCGCCCTCGGCCACCGCGCGGATGCGCACCGGCCAGTAGCCGCCATGCAGCGTCAGCACGCGCTCGAAGCCGGCGCGGTTGAACGGCACGCCATGCAGTGCCGCCAGCGCCTCGGCCTCGTCGATGTGTGCCGCGGTCAGCGGCTGGCTCAGGTAGTCCTGCAGCAGCGCCTGCAGGCCGAAGAACAGCACGTGCGAAGCGGTGCCGCCGCGGGCGGCGACATAGGAATACATGCCGTCGGTGCCAGGCGGGTATTGCTTCCAGTGGCTGAGCTTGTAGGAGTCGGTATTGAGGATGGGATTGAAGGCCATGGCGGTTCACGCGCGCGTCACGATGCGCCCTAGCATACGCCAGCCCTGCCTGACTGTCATAAGCGCCTGGCCGTCGGTCAGCGTTGTGTGCTTCCGGCCGGCCCGGAAGCAGAGGCCGCCGGCGGCCTTCTGCTTTTGTCGACCGCCGCGCGGCGGGTTTATTTCACGGCCCATCCGGCGCGGGCCAACTCATGTGCTACCGGCGGTGCGGAAGGAGACGCTCCGAATAGCGGTGTAAACCGGCCGTTGATGAGTTCCCCTCAGTGGCCGCGGCGTCCGCACAAGCGAGCAGCGCCATACCACACCCACTTTGCAGCGCAAATCCGGTAGCTAATATGAACGGACGAAGGGGCCAATGGCCCCTTCGCTTCACTCAGACTCCGACAAACTTTATTCGGATTCGACAAATTTCATTTGACATAATCAATAGAAACAAAAAACACATTAAATTATTCTACTGTCACACTCTTGGCCAGGTTACGCGGTTTATCCACGTCGGTGCCGCGTGCCAGCGCTACGTGGTAAGCCAGCAGCTGTACCGGGATGGAGTGCACGATGGGGCTGAGGATGCCCACGTGGCGCGGGGTGCGGATCACGTGCACGCCGTCGGATTCGCTGAAGTGGCTGTCGGCGTCGGCGAACACGAACAGCTCGCCGCCGCGGGCGCGCACTTCCTGCATATTGGATTTCACCTTTTCCAGCAGCGTGTCGTTGGGGGCAATCACCACTACCGGCATGTTTTCGTCCACCAGCGCCAGCGGGCCGTGCTTGAGCTCGCCGGCCGGGTAGGCTTCGGCGTGAATGTAGGAGATTTCCTTCAGCTTCAGCGCGCCTTCCAGCGCGATCGGGTAGTGCAGGCCGCGGCCGAGGAACAGGGCGTCGTTCTTGGCGGCGAACAGCTGCGACCAGGCGGTAATCTGCGGCTCCAGGTTCAGCGCATGCTGCACGCTGCCCGGCAGGCGGCGCAGCTCTTCCAGGTACTGCGCTTCCTGCTCGGCAGTCACGCGACCGCGCACCTTGCCCAGGGTTACCGCCAGCACGAACAGGCTGACCAGCTGGGTGGTGAAGGCCTTGGTGGAGGCCACGCCGATTTCGGCGCCGGCACGGGTGTAGAACACCAGGTCAGAGGCGCGCGGGATCGCCGATTCGCGCACGTTGCAGATGGACAGCGCGTGCTGGTGGCCCAGGCTGCGCGCGTATTTCAGCGCTTCCATGGTGTCCAGCGTTTCTCCGGACTGGGAGATGGTTACCACCAGGTGCTGCGGGTCGGCGAAGGCTGCGCGGTAGCGGTATTCGCTGGCGATTTCCACATCGCACACCACGCCGGCGATGCTTTCGATCCAGTATTTAGCGGTAAGGGCAGCGTAGTAGCTGGTGCCGCAGGCCAGGATCTTCACCCCGGTCAGTGCCGGCAATACGTTGGCCGCAGCGGCGCCGAACAGCGCGGGTACGAAGCCGTCGTCCAGCACCACTTCGATGGTGTCGGACAGCGCCTTGGGCTGCTCGTGGATTTCCTTCTGCATGAAGTGGCTGTACGGGCCCAGCTCCAGCGAGGCCAGCGACACGTCGGACACGTGCACCTTGCGCTCCACCGGCTGGTCGTCCTTGTCGATCAGCGTCACGCCATCGCGGGTGAGGTGGCCGATGTCGCCCTCCTCCAGGAACAGTACACGGCGAGTGGCGGACAGGATGGCGGAAACATCGGAGGCGATGAAGTTCTCGCCCTCGCCCAGGCCGATCAGCAGCGGGCAGCCCATGCGGGCGCATACCAGCTCGTCCGGGCGGTCCAGCGCGATAACGCCGATGGCGTAGGCGCCGGTCAGCTCGCGGGTAGCCTTGTGCACGGCGCGGAACAGATCTTTTTCCTGCAGGTAATACTGATGCACCAGGTGAGCGATCACCTCGGTGTCGGTCTGCGATTCAAACACGTAGCCGGCGGCTTTCAGTTCGGCGCGCTTCTCTTCGTGATTCTCGATGATGCCGTTGTGCACCACGGCGATCAGGCCGTGGGACACATGCGGGTGGGCGTTGTATTCGGTCACACCGCCGTGAGTGGCCCAGCGGGTGTGGCCGATGCCAAGCTGGCCCTGCACGTTGTCGGCCTGCGCCGCGGCTTCCATCTCGGCCACGCGGCCAACCCGGCGTACGCGGGTGATCTGGCTGCCGGCGTGCACGGCGATGCCGGAGGAGTCATAGCCGCGGTACTCCAGGCGCTTGAGGCCCTCTACCAGCACGGAAACGATATTACGGTTGGCAATGGCGCCGACGATGCCGCACATGTTTTATCTCCTTGGATGTTCAGACTGCGACGGGGCACAGATCAGCGTGACCCCCTTGGCTTGTATGCTTTCCCTGGCTTCTGCCGACAAGGCATCGTCGGTCACCAGGGTCTGGATGCGCTCCCACGGCAGCTCCAGGTTGGGAATGCGGCGGCCGATCTTGTCGGACTCCACCATCACCACCACTTCGCGCGCCACCTCGGCCATCACCCGCGACAGCCCCACCAGTTCGTTGAAGGTGGTGGTGCCACGCGCTAGGTCGATGCCGTCGGCGCCGATGAACAGCTGGTCGAAATCGTAAGAGCGCAGCACCTGCTCGGCCACCTGCCCCTGGAACGATTCGGAATGCGGGTCCCAGGTGCCGCCGGTCATCAGCAGCGTGGGTTCGTTTTCCAGCTCGCGCAGCGCGCCGGCCACGTTCAGCGAGTTGGTCATCACGATCAGGCCGCGCTTGTGGCCCAGCAGCGGAATCATGGCGCTGGTGGTGGTGCCGCTATCGATGATGATGCGGTTGTGGTCGCGGATGCGCTCCGCCGCCGCGCGGGCGATGGCCAGCTTTCGTTCCGAAATTTTCACCGGGTCGCCGGCATTGACCATCTCGGCCGGCAGCGACACCGCACCGCCATAGCGACGCAACAGCAGACCGCCGGTTTCCAGCAGCGCCAGATCCTTGCGGACGGTCACTTCAGAGGTGGAAAAGCGCCGCGTCAGCTCTTCGACACTGACTTCGCCTCGTTCCTGCACCAGTGCAACGATGGCATGGCGGCGCTGCTGTGTATTTCGCTTGGTCATCGAAAATTTCGTTTCGAAAGATTTTGCGAAATATATCAGCGAATGTTACCCGGTACAATCCTGCCCGCATGCCATCCGCAGGACTGTTGCGGCCAACATGTTGGCCGCAGACATGAAAAAACCGCCTTGCCGGGTGGACAAGGCGGTTCGCGGTGAGCGCAGATGCCGGATCAGGCTTTCTTCTGCGGGCGCTGCCAGCCGGGTACCGTCAGCTGCTTGGCGCGCGCCACGGTCAGCTGCTCGGACGGCGCGGTCTTGGTGATTACCGAGCCGGCACCGATGGTGGCGCCGTCTTCCAGCGTTACCGGCGCTACCAGCATGCTGCCGGAGCCGACAAACACACCGTTGCCGATGCTGGTGCGGAATTTGTTTACGCCGTCGTAGTTACAGGTCACCGTGCCGGCACCGACGTTCACCTTGCTGCCGATGTCGGCATCACCGATGTAGGTAAGGTGATTGACCTTGGAGCCGCTGCCGATGGTGCTCTTCTTCACTTCCACGAAGTTGCCGATGTGCACGTGGTCGGCCAGTTTGGCACCAGGGCGCAGCCGCGCGTACGGGCCCAGTTGGCAGCCGGCACCCACTTCGGCGTCCTCCAGGTGCGAGTACGGCGCGATGCGGGTACCCGCCGCTACGGTAACGTTCTTCAGCACGCAGTAGGCACCGATCTGCACCCCGGCACCCAGTTTGACCTGGCCTTCGAACACGCAGCCCACGTCGATGCTGACATCTTCGCTGTGCTCAAGTTGGCCGCGGATGTCGATGCGAGCCGGGTCTGCCAGGGTAACGCCGGCAGTAAGCAGCGCGCGCGCCTGGTTCAGTTGCAGCTGGCGCTCCAGCTCGGCCAGTTGCAGCTTGTTGTTCACGCCGGCAGCTTCCCAGCTGGCAGCCACGTTGACACCCGGCACCGCGATACCGTCGCGCACTGCCAGCGCGATGACGTCGGTGAGGTAGTACTCGCCCTGTGCGTTGCCATTGCGCAGCTCGGACAGCCAGCCTTCCAGCCGCGCGTTCGGCAGCACCAGCATGCCGGTGTTGATTTCGCGGATCGTCTTCTGCACCGCGTTGCAATCCTTGTCTTCCACGATGGCCACGATGTCGCCGGCGTCATCGCGCACGATGCGACCGTAACCGCTGGCATCGGCCAGCACGTCGGTGAGCAGCGACATGCCGCCTTCGGCTGCGGCCAACAGGTGCTGCAGCGTGGCCACGGTGGTGAGCGGCACGTCGCCGTACAGCACCAGAGTGTGGCCATCCTTGGGCAGGTGCGGCAGCGCCATCTTCAGCGCGTGGCCGGTGCCCAGTTGTTCGGCCTGCAACGCCCACTCCACATCCGCATCCTGAATGGTGGTACGTACCTGTTCGCCACCGTGACCGTACACCACCACGATCTTGCCTGGCTGCAGCTGGCGGGCGGTGGTGATAACCCGCGCCAGCATGGGCTGGCCGCCGATCGGGTGCAGCACCTTGGGCAGGGCCGAGTACATGCGCTTGCCTTTGCCGGCAGCAAGAATGACTACGCTGAGGGATTCCATGAATGCGTCCGCAACCATCTGGGTAAATAGCCCGCCATTATGCGGGGCTTTGCAGAAATGAAAAAGGCTGCCACTTGCGTGGCAGCCTGCGACTATACACTTGGCGCTTTCGCGTTATCAGTGCACGCGCTTGCGGAGGTATTCCAGCGCCTTGAGTTGGGCGATGGCCGCTGCCAGGGCAGCATGGGCCTTCGCCGTATCCAGGTCGTCGGTAGCGTGTTTGAGGGATTCCTCGGCAACACGTTTGGCCTCGTTGGCGCGAGCTTCGTCGAGATCCTCACCGCGGATCGCCGTATCAGCCAGAACGGTGATGTGGGTAGGCTGCACTTCCAGCAGACCGCCGGAAACAGCCACCAACACTTCGTCCTTGCTACCCGGTACTGTCAGACGCAGCACACCAGGCTTTATACGGGTCAGAAGCGGCACGTGACGTGGGTAAACACCGATTTCGCCTTCCAGTGCCGGCGCAACCAGGAACTCGGCTTCGCCGGAGTAGATCTGCTGCTCGGAGCTGACCACTTCCACATGCATCTTGGCCATGAGCCGTCTCCTTGATTACAGGGTCTTGGCTTTTTCCGCAGCTTCGTCGATACCGCCAACCATATAGAACGCTTGTTCCGGCAGGTGGTCGAATTCGCCGCTGAGAATTGCCTTGAAGCCCTTGATCGTTTCCTTCAGCGGAACGTACTTGCCCGGGGAACCGGTAAATACTTCAGCTACGTGGAACGGCTGCGACAGGAAGCGCTGGATCTTACGCGCGCGGTATACGGTGAGCTTGTCTTCTTCAGACAGTTCATCCATACCCAGAATCGCGATGATGTCACGCAGTTCCTTGTACTTCTGCAGGGTGGACTGCACGCCACGGGCAACGGTGTAATGCTCGTCGCCCACAACCAGCGGGTCCAGCTGACGGGAAGTGGAGTCCAGCGGGTCAACGGCCGGGTAGATACCCAGCGACGCGATGTCACGGGACAGAACCACGGTCGCATCCAAGTGGGCGAAAGTGGTAGCCGGGGACGGGTCGGTCAAGTCATCGGCAGGTACGTATACGGCCTGGATGGAGGTAATGGAACCATCCTTGGTCGAGGTAATACGTTCCTGCAGGCGGCCCATTTCTTCCGCCAGCGTCGGCTGATAGCCCACAGCGGACGGCATACGACCCAGCAGCGCGGACACTTCGGTACCGGCCAGAGTGTAACGGTAGATGTTGTCCACGAAGAACAGCACGTCACGGCCTTTGCCGTTGGCGTCTTTCTCGTCGCGGAAGTGCTCGGCCATGGTCAGGCCGGTCAGTGCAACACGCAGACGGTTACCCGGCGGTTCGTTCATCTGACCGTACACCATTGCCACTTTATCAAGGACGTTGGAGTCCTTCATTTCGTGGTAGAAGTCGTTACCTTCACGGGTACGTTCACCAACACCGGCGAATACGGACAGACCGGAGTGTGCCTTCGCGATGTTGTTGATGAGTTCCATCATGTTAACGGTCTTGCCCACACCGGCACCACCGAACAGACCCACCTTACCGCCTTTGGCAAACGGGCACAGCAGGTCAATAACCTTGATGCCGGTTTCCAGAAGTTCGGTAGCGGAGGACAGTTCGTCGAACTTCGGCGCTGCCTGGTGAATGGCGCGAGTGTGTTCGGAAGCTACCGGGCCGGCTTCATCAACCGGGCTGCCCAGCACGTCCATGATACGACCCAGGGTGGCGGCGCCAACCGGTACCGAAATCGGTGCACCGGTGTTGGTGATTGCCATGCCACGCTTCAGGCCGTCCGAGCTGCCCATAGCAATGGTACGCACAACGCCATCGCCCAGCTGTTGCTGGACTTCAAGCGTCAGGTCTGCGTCAACCAGCTTCAGGGCATCATAAACCTTTGGCATGGCGTCGCGCGGAAACTCCACGTCGACCACCGGGCCAATGATTTGTACGATTTTGCCTTGGCTCATTATCGGTTCCTAACTCAATAAACTTTTACAGTCTGCGACGGTTATACCGCTGCGGCGCCAGACACGATTTCCGACAGCTCTTTGGTAATTGCTGCCTGACGTGACTTGTTATAAACCAGACGCAGTTGCTTGATCGCGTTACCGGCGTTATCCGTTGCTGCCTTCATGGCCACCATACGGGCAGCCTGTTCGGAAGCCATGTTTTCGGCCACAGCCTGATACACGACGGATTCCAGGTAACGCTTGACCAGAAACTCCATGACGTCGGTGGCACTCGGCTCGTACACGTAATCCCAAGCGTGGGCGTGTTCGACAACCATGTGCTCCTCGGACAGCGGCAGCAACTGTTCCAGCGCCGGCTCCTGCTTCATCGTGTTGATGAAACGGGAGTACACGAGATAAACCGCATCCAGTTCGCCTTCAGCGTACTGTTTCAACAGCACTGTAAGCGGGCCAATCAGTTTGTCCATCTTGGGCACATCGCCCAGATGCACTGCGCTTGCCACAACGTTCAATTTGGCGCGTTGGCTGGCGGCCAGGCCTTTTTGGCCCAGGGCGCACACCTGCACATCGACACCTTGTGTCTGCAGCTCGGTAACCTTGGCGTAAAAGCGCTTGATGATGTTGGCGTTGAGGCCACCACACAAACCCTTGTCCGAGGTTACAACGATAATGCCGGCACGCTTGATTTCGCTGCGACGGGCAAGCAGTGGGTGCTCCAGATCCGTATTGGCCGAAGCCAGGTGCGCCATGACAGCACGCACCTTCTCGGCGTAAGGACGGGCAGCGCGCATACGCTCTTGCGTTTTGCGCATCTTGGAGGTCGACACCATTTGCATAGCGCGGGTGATCTTCTGCGTGTTCTGCACGCTTCGGATCTTGGTGAGAATCTCTTTACCGACTGCCATATCCTGAACCTTTCTTTAACTCGAGGTATCCGAAAGACTCAGCTTAGAAGCTGTAGCCAGCCTTGAACGATTCGATCGCCTTGGCCAGTACTTTTTCATTGTCGGCAGACAGGTCACCAGACGCATCGGTCGCGGTCAGCACGTCGGCGTGGTTAGCGCGAACGTAGGCCAGGAACGCGGCTTCGAATGCCAGCGCGCTCTTCACCGGAACGTCTTCGTAGTAACCCTTGTTCACCGCCCACAGCGTCAGCGCCATTTCGGCGGTAGACAGGGTGGAGAACTGTTTCTGCTTCATCAGCTCGGTAACCACTTCACCGTGTTGCAGCTGCTTGCGGGTCGCTTCGTCCAGATCGGAAGCAAACTGCGAGAAGGCTGCCAGTTCACGGTACTGGGCCAGAGCCAGACGAATACCGCCGCCCAGCTTCTTGATCACCTTGGTCTGTGCTGCACCACCCACACGCGATACCGAAATACCGGCGTTGATGGCCGGACGGATACCAGCGTTGAACAGGTCGGTTTCCAGGAAGATCTGACCGTCGGTAATGGAAATCACGTTGGTCGGAACGAAGGCGGAAACGTCGCCAGCCTGGGTTTCGATGATCGGCAGAGCGGTCAGGGAACCGGTCTTGCCTTTCACCGCGCCAGCAGTCAGCTTCTCTACTTCATCCTCGTTGATGCGGGAAGCGCGTTCCAGCAGACGGGAGTGCAGGTAGAAAACATCGCCCGGGTAAGCTTCGCGGCCCGGCGGACGGCGCAGCAGCAGAGAGATCTGACGGTAGGCAACAGCCTGCTTGGACAGGTCATCGTATACGATCAGCGCGTCTTCACCGTTGTCACGGAAGAACTCGCCCATCGCGCAACCGGAGTACGGTGCGATGAACTGCAGGGCAGCGGCTTCGGAGGCGGTAGCGGCAACCACGATGGTGTGACCCATTGCGCCGTGCTCTTCCAGCTTGCGTACCACGTTGGCGATGGAAGACGCTTTCTGACCTACGGCAACGTAGATACAAATAACGCCAGTGCCTTTCTGGTTAACGATCGCGTCCAGTGCAACAGCGGTCTTACCAGTCTGACGGTCGCCAATGATCAGCTCACGTTGGCCGCGGCCAACCGGAACCATGGAGTCGATGGACTTCAGGCCGGTCTGCATCGGCTGCGAAACCGATTGACGGGCAATAACGCCCGGAGCAATTTTCTCGATCGGGGAAGACTTGGTCGCGTTGATCGGGCCTTTGCCATCGATCGGCTGACCCAGCGCGTTCACCACGCGGCCAACCAGTTCACGACCTACCGGCACTTCCAGAATGCGGCCGGTGCACTTCACTTCCTGACCTTCGGAAATGTGCTCGTACTCGCCCAGGATCACGGCACCTACGGAGTCACGCTCCAGGTTCATGGCCAGGCCGAAGGTGTTGCCCGCAAACTCGAGCATTTCACCCTGCATGACGTCTGCCAGACCATGGATACGAACGATGCCGTCGGTTACGGAGATCACGGTACCTTTGGTACGGGACTCGACGCCTTCGGACAGGTTCTGAATCTTGGCCTTGATCAGGTCACTGATTTCAGAGGGGTTCAACTGCATGATCTCTCCTAATTCTTGAGGCTTGCGGCCATTGCCTGCAGTTTGCCGCTGACAGACGCATCAATCACGTCGTCACCAATCAGGATACGTACGCCGCCGATCAATTCCGGCACTTCACGTACGACGATGCGTACGGATTTAGCGTATTTATGACTGAGAGATGCGGTCAGTTCGGCTTGCTGGGCGTCAGTCAGGGCAAAAGCGGTTTCGACGGTAGCGTCGACCACACCTTCGGCCTGAGCCTTCAGCACTTCAAACTGGGCGGCAATTTCCGGCAACAGCGTCAGACGGCGGTTTTCGATGAGGGTAACAACGAAATGACGTACTTCGTTGCTTGCCTTATCACCCAGCACGTCAAACAACAGCGCCTCAATCTCTTGCGCGGTATGTTTCGGGTTGGTGACGACTTGCGCCACGTCCGGGTTCGCCACCATGGCAGCCAGCCACGCGAGAGCTTCCGACCACTTGCTCTGGGTCTGCTGCTCGGTGGCGAGGCTGTATACCGCTTCGGCGTAGGGCCTTGCTACGGTAATGAGTTCTGCCATGAGTTAATTAAAACTCCGCTTTGATGGAGGCCAACAGATCCGCGTGCTTGGCAGCGTCGATCTCTTTGCGCAGGATCTTCTCTGCGCCGGCTACGGCCAGACCAGCCACCTGCTCACGCAGGGACTCCTTGGCACGCAACACTTCCTGATCGATCTGGGCCTTGGCGTCCGCCACGAGTTTCGCACCTTCGGTACGAGCCACGTCTTTGGCTTCTTCCACGATCTGGCTGGCACGCTTTTCAGCAGCGATAACGAGTTCGGTAGCCTGTTGTTTGGCTTGGCGAAGTTCGTCAGCGACGCGCTTTTCAGCCGCTTCCAGATCCTGTTTGCCGCGTTCTGCAGCGGCCAAGCCATCAGCGATTCGCTTGGCACGCTCTTCCATCATGTTGGTAAGCGGAGGCCAAACAAACTTCATGGTGAACCATACCAGGATGGCGAAAGTGATCGCCTGGCCCAGTAGTGTTACGTTGAATTCCACGCTTGTTTTCCTCCAGTGTGGTTACGACAACAACCGTTTCCGCTTAAAAATTAAGCGCCAGCTTTCAGTGCAGCAACAGCAGCGGTCAGGAACGGGTTGTTGAAGGTGTACAGCATTGCAACACCCACACCGATCATGGAAATGGCGTCCAGCAGACCAGCAATAATGAACAGCTTGGTTTGCAGAACCGGGATCAGTTCCGGCTGGCGAGCGGAGGACTCCAGGAACTTGCCACCCAGGATGGCGAAGCCCAGAGCGGTACCGATAGCGCCGAGGCCAATGATCAGGGCTGCAGCCAGAGCGGTCATGGACTGGATCTGAGAAACGAGAGCTTCCATTTAAATCTCCTAAAGACTAATGCAAGGATGGTTTGAGAAAAGGTACTAAAAAAACACAAAAAATCAGTGATGCTCAACTGCCAGGCTCAGGTACACGATGGTCAGCATCATGAACACGAACGCCTGCAGGGTGATAACCAGGATGTGGAAGATGGCCCACGGTGCACCCAGTACCCACTGCACGCCCCACGGCAGCAGTGCGATCAGGATGAAGATCAGTTCGCCGGAGTACATGTTACCGAACAGACGCAGCGCCAGCGAAATCGGCTTGGCCGCCAGTTCCACCAGCTGGAACGCGAAGTTTACCGGCGCCAGGATGATGATCATCGGCAGGCTTTCAGCATGGAACGGGGCAGTAAACAGCTCCTTGATCCAGCCGCCCAGCCCCTTGGCCGAGATGGAGAAACCGATGATGCACAGCATCACGGACAGCGACATGGCGAAAGTGGCGTTTACGTCGGCAGACGGAACCACGCGGAAGTAAACGTGATGCGGATCATGACCCAGGGCGGCGCCGATGTTGCCGGCAATCCACGGCAGCAGGTCGACCGGCAGCATGTCCATGGCGTTCATCAGGAACACCCACACGAAAATGGTCAGTGCCAGCGGGGCAACAACCTTACTCTTGGAGTGGAAGATTTCCTTCACCTGGGTATCGACCATCTCGACGATGGACTCTACAAACAGTTGCAGACGGCCCGGGTTTTCCAGTTTAGCGTTACGGGCAACCTTGGCAAAAATGCCCACGAACAGGAAGCCCAGCAGCAGGGAAATGGAGAAGGTGTCGACGTGCAGACTCCAGAAACCGCCCTCGTGCGAGGAGTTCCAGAACGTCAAGTGATGCTGAATATACTCAGTTGCGTTACTTGCCATTGCGTTGGTCTCGATTATTGCTCAAAAGCCCGAACCAGTAGCCGGATGTCGCGGCGATATAGCCTGCAAACAGTCCCGCTACGGATAAATCCTTGAAAAATGCGAACGTAGCCGCAAATAACAGGACAGTGACAACAAACTTCACCGCCTCTGCCTGGTAGTGCGCCCGCATCAGCACTGCCGGCGCCACCCGCTGTACCTTGCCGGCGATCCGCACATAAAGCAGGGCGGGCACGATAGCACATAGCCCGCCGATCAGCACAGACATCGGAACACTGGGTACTGCGCCGGCGATGAATACACTCAGCAGCATGGCCAGCAGGGTTAGTCTGACCTGCGCGCGCAATACGCGCTTGGCGTCCGGATTAATCATGTCTGAATCTGAAAAAATCGAGCGATTATAGGCTTGGGCTGACGAGAGCGTCAACTTTGCCCCTTGGCATCTGGACTAATATAACCAAGCTGTCAGCAGCTTGATTTTGCTTGAAGTTTTTCAAGTAGTCCGTCAAGTTCATCCAGACTTGCATAATCGATGATCAACTTGCCCCGCCCCTTGCCGGAATGGCGGAACGACACCGACATGCCCAGGCGGTCCGACAGCAGCTCCGCCAGGCGGTCGATGTCCGGATCACGCCGCACAGCGGCGTCAGGTTTGCGACCAACCTTGTCGCTCGCCGGCGCCTGCTGCACCCGCTGCTCCACCTCGCGCACCGTCAGGCCATCCGCCACGATTTCCTGCGCCAGCGCCACCTGCTCGATCACCGGCAACGGCAACAGCGCGCGCGCATGCCCCATTTCCAGCTGCCCGCGGTGCAGCATGTCCTGCAACGGCTGCGGCAGCGCCAGTAGACGCAGCAGATTGCTGACCGCGCTGCGCGAACGCCCCAGCGCCGCGGCCGCCGCCTCATGGGTCAGCGCGAACTCCGCGATCAACCGCTGAATACCGCGCGCTTCCTCGATGGGGTCCAGATCCTCGCGCTGGATGTTTTCGATCAATGCCATCGCCAGCGCGGTTTCATCCGCCACGCTGCGCACCACCGCCGGAATATCCTGCAAGCCGGCCAGCTGACTGGCGCGCCAGCGGCGCTCGCCGGCGATCAGTTCGTAATCGCCCAGCCCGACTTCGCGCACCACCACCGGCTGGATCACGCCCTGTGTGCGGATGGATGCGGCCAACTCCTGCAGCGCCTCGTCCGCCATGAAGCTGCGCGGCTGGTATTTGCCGGGGCGGATGCGATGAAGCGGCAGCGAAGTCAGGCGGTCGTCCGCCACCTCGACCGTGGAGAGGAGCGCGTCCAGGCCGCGCCCGAGTCCTTTCAGTTTGGCCATGGTTTATTGCTCGGTAGATACGGTTTGCGGCTCCAGACGGGCGATGAGTTCGCCAGCCAGGGCCAGATAGGCTTGCGAGCCGCGGGCGGTGCGGTCGTAGACGATGCCGGGCAGGCCGTGGCTGGGTGCTTCCGCCAGCCGGATGTTGCGCGGCACCACGGTGTCGAACACCTTGTCGCCAAAGTGGCGCGCCAGCTGCTCCGACACCTGCTGCGACAGGTTGCTGCGTGCATCGAACATGGTGCGCAGCAGGCCCATGATCTCGATGCGCGGGTTGACGGCGGCGCGCACCTTGCGCAGCGTGCCCACCAGGTCGGTGAGGCCTTCCAGCGCGTAGTATTCGCACACCATGGGAATGAGCACGCCCTGCGCCGCCACCAGCCCGTTGAGGGTGAGCAGGTTCAGCGACGGCGGGCTGTCGATCAGCACGTAGTCGTACTCGTCGGCCACCAACTCCAGCGCGTTCTTCAGCCGTGCCTCGCGCGCCAACTCCTGCACCAGCTGCACTTCGGCGGCGGACAGGTCGCGATTGGCCGGCAGCACGTCGTAGCCGCCTTCCTTGGCCGGGCGGCGCACTTCCGCAACGCTGTTTTCCGCCAGCAGCACGTGGTACACCGACAGCGGCAGCTCGCTCTTGTCGATGCCGCTGCCCATGGTGGCATTGCCCTGCGGGTCGAGGTCGACGATCAGCACCCGCCGCCCCTGCTCCGCCAGGCCGGTCGCCAGATTGACCACCGTGGTGGTTTTGCCTACCCCACCTTTCTGGTTGGCAACGGCGATGATACGGGCTGTCATTTTGCTACCACGCGCACCAGGTGGCGCTCCGCATCCAGGCCGGGCACCTGCAGCGGGCGCACTTCCGCCACGCCGAAGCCTTCCGGCAGCTGGGCGATTTCCTCGTACGGGTACACCCCCTTCATCGCCACGAACTGGCCGTCGGCGGCCAACAGGTGGCGCGACAGCTTGACGAAGTCGGCCAGCTCGGCAAAGGCACGGCTGGTGATGCGGTCGAATTTCTGTTCCGGCTGATACGCCTCGACGCGGCCGGTGATCACCTCCACGTTGGACAGTTTCAGCTCGATGGCCGCCTGGCGCAGGAAGGTGGTTTTCTTGTGATTGGCGTCCAGCAACACCACGTGCAGGTCCGGGCGGGCAATGGCGGCCGGGATACCCGGCATGCCGCCGCCGGAGCCGACGTCCAGCAGGCGGGTGCCACCGTCCAGCTGCGGCACCAGCGTCAGGCTGTCCAGCAGGTGGTAGCTGACCATACGCTCTTCCTCGCGGATGGCGGTCAGGTTATAGGTCTGGTTCCACTTGGCCAGCAGGCCCAGGTAGCCTTCCAGCAGGTTGACCTGCTGTTCGCTCAGGTCCAGGCCGATGGCGGCCAGGCCGGCGGAGATGTCTGCGCGGTGCGTCATGTCGTTGGCAATGAATGTCTGAATTCTGGGATCGCCCGATTGTAACGGGTATCAAAAACAAATGCGCCCCGAAGTCGGCACTTCGGAGCGCACTGCAGCATTTTTTTGCGTCTCAGCTGGCGCTGCGGGCGTCGGCAAAACCGCGCTTGAGGTGCACCAGCAGCAGCGCCACCGCCGCCGGGGTGATGCCCTGGATGCGCGAGGCCTGGCCCAGGGTTTCCGGGCGGTGCTGGTTGAGCTTTTGCGACACTTCCTTCGACAGCCCCTTCACCAGGCCGTAGTCGATGTCCGCCGGCAGCTTCACGTCGTCCAGCTGCTCGCGGCGCGCCACTTCCTCGTTCTGGCGATCGATGTAGCCCTGGTACTTGATCTGGATCTCCACCTGCTCGGCTACCACTTCGTCGGCCACGCCCTCCCCTGCCAGCGACAGCGTCATCAGCTCGCGGTAAGCCACGTTGGGGCGGCGCAGCAGGTCGGCCAGCGAATACTCGCGCGTCAGCTTCTGGCCGACGATGCGCTCGTCCTCGCCCGGCTGGATCTTGGCCGGATGCACCCAAATGCTACCCAGACGCTGCTTCTCCGCCTCCACCGCGTCACGCTTGCGGCAGAAGGCATCCCACTGCGCATCGCCCACCAGCCCCAGCTTGCGGCCAACCTCGGTCAGGCGCAGGTCGGCGTTGTCCTCGCGCAGCTGCAGGCGGAACTCGGCGCGGCTGGTGAACATGCGGTACGGCTCGGACACCCCCATGGTGGACAGGTCATCCACCAGCACGCCGAGATAGGCCTCGTCGCGGCGCGGGCACCAGCCGTCCTGCTCGCGGGCGTACAGGCCGGCATTGAGGCCGGCCAGCAGGCCCTGCGCCGCCGCTTCCTCGTAGCCGGTGGTGCCATTGATCTGGCCGGCGAAGAACAGGCCCTGGATAGCCTTGGTTTCCAGCGTGGATTTCAGTCCGCGCGGGTCGAAGTAGTCGTACTCGATGGCATAGCCCGGGCGCAGGATGTGCGCGTTTTCCAGGCCGCGGATCGAGCGCACCGCTGCCAGCTGGATGTCGAACGGCAGGCTGGTGGAGATACCGTTGGGGTAGAACTCGTGGGTGGTCAGGCCTTCCGGCTCTAGGAATACCTGGTGGCTGTCCTTGTCGGCAAAGCGGTTGATCTTGTCTTCGATCGACGGGCAGTAGCGCGGGCCGACGCCTTCGATTACGCCGGTGAACATCGGGCTGCGCTCGAAACCGCTGCGGATGATGTCGTGGGTCTGCTGGTTGGTGTGCGCGATCCAGCACGGCAGCTGCTTCGGGTGCATGGTGCGGTTGCCGCGGTAGGAGAACACCGGCTCCGGCGTATCGCCCGGCTGCACTTCCAGCACCGAGAAATCGATGCTGCGGCCATCGATGCGCGGCGGGGTGCCGGTCTTGAGGCGACCTACCGGCAGGTTCAGTTCGCGCAGGCGTGCGCCCAGCGTGGAGGCGGCTTCGTCACCGGCACGGCCGCCGGTGTAGTTTTCCAGGCCGACGTGGATCTTGCCGGACAGGAAGGTGCCGGCAGTCAGCACCACGGTCTTGCCGCGGAAGGTGAGACCGATGGCGGTGATGGCCCCGGCCACGCGCTCGCCTTCGATCAGCAGGTCGTCCACCGGCTGCTGGAACAGCGTCAGGTTGGGCTGGTTTTCCAGCATCTCGCGAATCGCCGCCTTGTACAGGATGCGGTCGGCCTGGGCGCGGGTGGCGCGCACCGCCGGGCCCTTGGAGGCGTTGAGGGTGCGGAACTGGATGCCGCCGATATCGGTGGCCAGTGCCATGGCGCCGCCCAGCGCGTCCACTTCCTTCACCAGATGACCCTTGCCGATGCCGCCGATGGACGGGTTGCACGACATCTGGCCCAGGGTTTCGATGTTGTGCGTCAGCAGCAGGGTGCTGCAGCCCATGCGCGCGGCTGCCAGCGCGGCTTCGGTGCCGGCGTGGCCGCCGCCCACCACAATCACGTCAAAGGTCGTCGGGTAGATCATAAGCTGTGTACAGGCAAAGGCAAAAAACGGAACCGGGCATTGTACGCCAAATTGTCGACATTGTAAGTCATTGATTTTCTTTGCCCTGTCCGCTACAGGGGCATTGTGCGGCGTCATCGAACCGTCACCGACACGACACGCCGCCGTCAACATCGCCCCCTAGCATGCTCTGGCACCTTCATTACAGGAAAGCCGCATGCAACAACTTCGCGAACAGCAGGCGCTGGCTCCGGCCGGCAAACTCAGCGTCCGCCTCGCCCGCAGCGACAAGGACATCCGCCGCGCGCAGAAACTGCGCTACCAGGTGTTTGCCGGCGAAATGGGCGCCCAGCTGGCCAGCGCCGCCGAAGGCATCGACCGCGACGACTACGACGCCTACTGCGATCACCTGATCGTGGAAGACAACGCCAGCGGCAAGGTGGTAGGCACCTACCGCATGCTGTCGTCGGCCAAGGCGCGCGCGCTGCCCAGCCTGTATTCCGAGCACGAGTTCGATCTGGCGCGCCTGGCCGGCATCCGCGACCATATCATCGAGGTGGGCCGCTCCTGCGTGCACAAGGACTACCGCCGCGGCGCGGTGATCGCCATGCTGTGGGCCGGGCTGGCCGACTACGTGCGCCAGCAGGGCGGGCAGTATCTGGCCGGCTGCGCCAGCGTGAGCCTGGCCGACGGCGGCCACCAGGCGGTTAGCCTGTACCGCCAGCTGGAAGGCAAACACCTGGCGCCGCCAGAATGGCGCGTCACGCCGCACCTGGCGCTGCCGCTGGACAAGGTGGTGGACGACGCCGCCCCGGCGCCGATGCCGCCGCTGATCAAGGGCTACCTGCGCGCCGGCGCCTGGGTGTGCGGCGAGCCGGCCTGGGATCCGGATTTCAACTGCGCCGACTTCTTCATGCTGCTGCCGATGAGCCGGCTGGATCTGCGCCACCAGAAGCACTTCGCCGCCTGAGCGCCAGCCCGCGATCTGCTGTCCGTCGGCGCAACCGCGTACTTCGCCTCAGCGATGCGCATTGCCGCCATGTCAGCGCCGCGCCCCTCAGCTTGCGCCTTGTCTCGCCATCGCTGGCAAGCGCGTGGCGAGCAGGCAGGCAAACGTTGGCCGCATGCCGCCAGGCTTGCGGCCAACCTTTTGACTGTTCCACGCCCGGCCTTGCCGCAGCGGCGCATCGGCTACAATCGCGCCATGCGCTTCGAACTCGACACCATCGGCGTGATCCACTCGCCGTACCAGGAAAAATTCGGCATCCCGCGCCAGCCGGCACTGGCGCCGTCGGCGCCGGTGACGCTGGAATTGCTGCCGCCCTACAACCAGCCCGACTGCGTGCGCGGGCTGGAGGCGTTCTCGCACATCTGGCTGACTTTCGTATTCCACGAGACCGCCGCGCGCGGCTGGCAGCCGCTGGTACGCCCGCCGCGGCTGGGCGGCAATACCAAGGTCGGCGTGTTCGCCAGCCGCGCCACCCACCGCCCCAACGCACTGGGGCTGTCGCTGGTGGCACTCAAGGGTATCGACACCACTGATGGCGTCACGCTGCAGCTGGCCGGCGCCGACCTGCTGGACGGCACGCCGGTGCTGGACATCAAGCCCTACATCCCGTTCGTGGAAGCCAAGCCGGAGGCGCGCGGCGGCTTTGTCGACGGCCCGCCGCCGCAGCTGGCGGTGCAGTGGCATGAGCGCGCGCGCGCCGATCTGGCCGCCTGGGCCGACACCCCGCCCTGGCTGCCGGCGCTGATCGACGAAGTGCTTGCGCAGGACCCGCGCCCGGCCTACCAGGACGACCCGGCGCGGGTGTACGGCATCCGCCTGGCGCACTGCGATGTGCGTTTCAGCATTGCGGCCAACGTTGTCACCGTGCTTGAAATTGTCACCCCCGCCCCGAACTAAGCCTGGCTCGACGTTGTCAGAGCGGCGGATTGCCTTCGCAATCCGCACACATTGGAGACACATAGAATGAATTCCCGAGTGAAGACGACCGTATTGGCCCTCTCCCTCATTACCGTGCTGGCCAGCCCGTTTGCCGATGCCGCCCGTCTGGGCAAGGGTCGCAGCGCCGGCATGCAGCGCAGCACCCCGACCCAGTCGTTCCAGCAGCAGGCGATTCCGCCCAAGGCGCCGCTGCAGACCGCCCCGGCGCCGCAGCGCAAGGGTTCCGGCGTTGGCGGCATGGTGGCCGCCGGTGCCGCCGGTGCCGCCGCCGGCTACCTGCTGGGCAACGCCATGAATGACGGCAAGGCTGGCAGCGGCGAAAGCGGCGGCTTCCCGTGGCTGTACGTGATCGGTGGCGGTCTGGCCGGTCTGGCGCTGCTGTCGTTCTTCCGCCGCCGTGCGGCCAACCAGCAGATGTCGCGCGCGCCGCAGCCGCTGCACACCCAGCCGATGCAGTTCCAGCCGGCCGGCGCCAATGGCATCCCGCCGATCGGCTCCGGCAACCCGCAGTTCGGCGGCAGCGGCCTGACCCCGCCGCCGGCCAGCCTGCAACGCCTGCCGGATGGCACCGAGGTACCGCACTTCCTGCGTCAGGCCAAGGCCACCTTCCTGCACCTGCAGAACCTGAACTCGGCCGACAGTCTGGAAGAGGTGCGCAAGTACCTGACGCCGGAGCTGTTCCAGGCACTGAAGGAAGACATTGCCGCCAATACCGAGCCGGCGGACTTCCCGCAGCTGGACTGCCAGGTGGTGGAAGGCACGGTGGAAAACGGCCGCATGATCTGCAGCGTGCGCTTCAGCGGCCTGGTGAGCGAGAGCGTCGGCGCCGCCGCCGTACCGTTCGGCGAAACCTGGCACTACCTGAAAGACGACAGCAGCAACGGCAAGTGGCTGGTGGCCGGTATCCAGCAGTCCTGAGCCATTCCCAGCCAGTAACAAAGGCGCCCACCGGCGCCTTTTTTTGTTGCCTGCCTACGCGGCGGCCAGGCGTGTAGCCGTGCCGGCAGGCACAAGGTTGGCCGCATCATGGCCAACCTGCCGCTGGCAACAACAAGGGCTGCCCGCGGCAGCCCTTTTGTCAGCGCAGACGGCCCCTACTTCACCCCCGGCCCGGTGATGCCATCGAAGCCCAGCGCAAACAGCATGCTGGCCTCCTGCTCGGTCTTCACCCCTTCGGCCACCACCCCCAAGCCGATATTGTGCGCGATATTGCACACCCCCTTGAGGAAGGTCTGGTTGCCGTTGTGCTGCTCGATCTGCTGCACGAAGCTGCCGTCCACTTTCAGGTAGTCGATGCCCAGGTCGTGCAGCTGGCCGATCAGGCTGAACTGGCGGCCAAAGTGCTCGACGCCGATCTTGCACGGCGATTCCTCCAGCGCCAGACACAGCGCGCGGAAGCGCTCGAAACGCGGCACCACCCCGGCCTCGGCCATTTCCAGCCACAAGCGGGCAGCGGCCTGGCGCTGGCCGCGCACCAGCGCCGCCAGCTGCGCCACAAAGCGCTCGTCGTCCAGCGATTCCGCCGCCAGGTTCACCCCCAGCCCCGGGCAGGCCGGATCGTCTGCCAGCTGCGTCAGCGCCATGCCCACCGCGGCCAGGTCCAGCGCCGCCACGCGGCGGGTACGGATCGCCATCGGCAGGAACTGGCCGGCCGGCAGCCAGTCGCCGCCCTGCTGCAGCCGCAGCGGCGCCTCTTCATGCAGCAAGCCGCCGTGGGCATTGCGCACGGCAAAGCGCACCAGTTTGAATTCGCCACCGGCCACCGCCTGATCCAGCAGCGCGCCCCAGCGCTCCGCGGTCAACGCCGGCGGCTTGCTGACATTGCTGCCGGCGATTTCCACCCGCGTGCCGCCGTTGACTTCCGCCAGCGCCAGCGCCGCGTCCAGCCGCGACATCACGTCGCGGATGGAGTCGCCCGGCCGCAGGTCGGTGGCGGCCATCGCCAGCAGTACGCTCTCGCCGGCAAAGCTGCTGAGCAAGGCAGCCAGCTCGGCGTGCAGCGTCGTCACCTTGTCGGCATCGACATGGCTCAGCGGCGCCAGCAGCGCGAAATCGGCACCGTTCAGCCGTGCCGCCAGGCTGTCGTCGCCAAAGCGCTGGCTATCGCGCAGGCTGCGGCCGAACTGCGCCAGCATCTCGTCGGTCAGCGGCCGCCCCAGGTGGGCGTTGAGTTCGGCCAGCGCACCGATGCGCATCAGCACCAGCATCTCCTGCGCCACATCCTGCTCGCCCAGCGTGGCGCCGAGGCGGCCCATGAAGTAGTCGCGATTGGCCAGCGCCGTCACCTTGTCGAAGTTGATTTGCTGGCGCATTTCCTCCAGGCGGCCGGCTTCTTCCTCGAACATCGCTTTCACGCGGGTCACCATGGCGTTCATCGCCTGGGCCAGGCGCCCCATTTCCGGGCCCTCCGGCTCGGGGATGGTGACAAAGCGGCGCTGGGTAATGGCCTTGGCCTGATCCACCACCGCCAGCAACTGGCGGCGGATGGTGCCGACGCCGAGCGAACCGATCAGCCCCACCACGATGCCGGCGATGCTCACCCAGAACGACACGGTCAGCGCACCCTGCCACAGCGAGGCATAGGCATAGCCGGCCTCGCTTTCCACCTCCACCAGCCCGGCCTGCATCCAGCCGCTGCTCACCATCGCCCGGGCCGGCGTGCTGCTAAGCGGGAAAATCTGGCGGAACCACTGCGGCGCGCCGCCGAACTGCGCGGCATTGATGCGCTGCACCGCCGGTTTGCCGGCGGCGTCCAGCCAGGTGATGCGGCGGAAGTGGCCCTGGTCGAAGGCGGCATTGATCAGCGTCTCCCCCATACCCTTGTCGGCATGATTCTGCGTGATCAGCAGCGCCAGCGAGTTGGCCGCATCGGCGCTCTGCGCCGCCAGCTGCTGCTCCAGGTAGTTGCGGGCGTTGTACAGGTTGGCCGCCAGGCTGCCGGCGGCTGCCAGCACCACCGCGGCCACCACCAGGAACCACAGCTGTTGAATCAGGGAAACGCGTTTCATCCTAGCCGCTCTCAATTGATAAAGCCTTCGGCTTTCATTTTGTCTATCAACTGCCGCCAGCGGGTAAGCCGGTCGACACTGGCATTGGGCGCACTACCGCCGCCCACCCATATGCCATCGCCATTAAAACTGAATACCGGCTGCAGATCGCTGCGCTGCGATGCCGGCATGATGCTGCTGATCAGGCTGTCCAGTACCAGCGGCTCCACCGTCGGCGCCGGGTAATACGCCAACACCATGTGGGCCTGGGTGATGCTGCTGGCCGGCCCGCCGATGCGCGCCTTTACGTAGATCATGCGCAGCTTCTGCGGCGCCACCCCCAGCTCGCGCAGGGTGAAATATTTGGCGAAGGCGTAATCCTCGCAGTCGCCGGAGCCCTTGCTCATCGATTCCAGCGGGGTGGCCCAGTAGTCCACCTGCTTCCACAGCTCGATGTCTTCCATGTAGTGCAGGCGCTGGTTGAAGAACTGGTTCACCTCGCGCACCTTCACCTCGTCGCTGGCTTCCTTGCCCAGCCGCAGCAGCAACTGCTGCCAGTCGCGGTAAATACGCAACACTTGCGGCCCGTACAGCTGCTGCGCCCGATCGGCCGTTACGCTGGCCGCGACTAGGCCGGCCAGCAGCAGCAGGCCTGCACAGGCAGATGCCAGCAAGCACGCGCGCCATCTGCCTTGCATGAAAGGCCGTGCAAACTTTGCGAAAGCTTCTATACCAACCATACAGGTCACGGCCCACAGAGCAAAACACTGTCCTGCACCCCACAGCGTTTTATCTTTTTACTTGACACTGCGATATGCAGTTCCGAAAATTCCTACACTTTAGCTATTATTTAAAATACTTCGAACCAAACGGTTTACAATTTCTAGGCATAGGTGAGGCTATCATGAACTTCCGTCCTAAATATCTGAATGGCTATACGCTGCTGGCATTGTTTGCCATGGCCGTCCCCACACTGTCGCACGGCCTGGCGCTCAAGGATGCCGTCATCCAAACCGTGAAAGATAACCCGGAAGTCGGCATGAAGTGGTACAACTTCCGCGCCAGTGCCGAAGAAAAAGGCATCGCCCGCGCCGACTTTTTCCCCACCGTTGACCTGAGCTACACCGTCGGCCGCGAACACCTGCGCGACCCGATCAACAGCACCACCGCCACCGACAGCAAGTTCACCCGTCACGGCTATGCCGCCACCCTGAACCAGAACCTGTTCACCGGTTTCCAGACCGTCAACCAGCTCAAGCAGCTGGACTACACCGCCCGCGCCCGCTACTTCGAATACCTGGCCGCGGCCGAGACGCAGAGCCTGGAATCGGTACGCGCCTTCATCGACGTAGTGCGTTATAGCAAGCTGGTCGAGATCGCCGAGCAGAATTATGCCGTTCACAAAGGCATTTACGAGCAAATCCTGCAACGGGTATCGCAAGGCGTGGGCCGCCGCGTGGACCTGGAACAGATCAACGGCCGCCTGAGCCTGGCCGAATCCAACCTGATCAACGAGATGTCCAACCTGCATGATGTGAAGGCCCGCTACGCCCGCATCATGGGCGAGGAAGCACCGGCCGAGCTGACCCTGCCGCCGCTGGATCTGAACATGGTGCCCAGCAGCGCCGACCTGATGCCGCTGGCCGACAAGAGCAACCCGACCCTGTTGGCCGCACGCTCGTTCTACCGTGCCTCCGAGCACGACATCAATGTCCGCAAAGGCGCCTTCTCGCCGAAGCTGGACCTGCGTGCCACCCACACCAACACCGAAAATTACCAGGCGACCGACAACAACTACCGCGATAGCGCGGTCGAGCTGGTGGTCAGCATGAACCTGTTCCGCGGTGGTGCCGATCGCGCCCGCCTGCTGGCCGCCACCGAACGCAAAGGCGAAGCCGAAGCCATGGGCATCAAGGCCTGCCGCGACATGCGCCAGCAAGTCAGCATCGCCCACAACGACGTGCTGAAGATCAGCAGCCAGCTGGATGCACTGCGCCAGCACGCGCTGTCCACCGAAAAAGCGCGCGATGCCTATCGCAGCCAGTTCGACATCGGCCAGCGCACCCTGCTGGACTTGCTGGACAGCGAAAACGAGCTGTTTGATGCCCGTCGCGAGCAGATCAACGGCGAGCTGAACCAGCAGCTGGCCACCTACCGCGTGCTGGCGGAATCCGGCCGCCTGCTGGAAGCCCTGCAGATCCAGCCGCAGGACAGCTCGCTGACCCGCGCCGACGACCTGACCTACCCGACCTGCTCCACCGACTACACCGCACCGATGACGTTCGACAAGAACAAAGTCGGCGCCAGCACCGCGCCTATCGTGGCCAAGACCACGCCGCAGCCGATCGAGCGTGATGTCACCGTGCGCGTGCAGGTGCAGTTCGACCTCGACTCCGCCAAGCTGCGCCCGGAAAGCGTCCCGGCACTCGACCAGCTGGTCACCACCCTGAACATGCCGGAACTGGCCAACAAGCGCTTCCGCGTGGAAGGCCACACCGATACCACCGGCAACTTCAACCACAACCTGGACCTGTCCAAGCGTCGTGCCCAGGCCGTGCGTGACTACCTGCAAGGCAAGGGCATCCCGGCCAGCCGTCTGGACAATGAAGGCTACGGCAGCACCCGTCTGCTGCCGAACCTGGCGCCGACCGACCCGACCCATCGCCGCGTGGTGGTGGTGATTCAGGACAACTCGGCCCCGGCCGCACCGATGCCGGTGAAAAAGCCAGTGAAGAAAGCGAAAAAGCCGGCCGCGCCGACTAACTAAGCAGCAGGGCAATAACAAAATGGCCGGTCACTGACCGGCCATTTTTTTGTGGCGGCAAGCCGCGCTCACACCGTGAAGCGGGTAATGCTGCCGTCCAGCTCGCCCGCCTGTTGCTGCAGGTCTGCGGCCAACGTTGCCGCCTGCTGCACCGCCAGGCTGGTTCTGTCGTTCATCTGCGCAATCTGTTCCATGCTGCGCGCGATGTCCTGGCTGGCCACGCCCTGCTCGCGCACCGCCGCCACCATCTCCGCCACCTTGTGTACCGAATCCAGCGACGTGGCCATGATTTGCTGCAGCGCCTGCGTCACGCGGTCGGTATCCGCCACCCCGGCGGCCACCAGCTCGCCCGCCTGCTGCATGGCGGCATGCGCGCTGCGGGTATCGTCCTGCACCCCCTGGATGCGCTGGGCAATCTCGGCCGTCGCCTGGCTGGTGCGCTCCGCCAGCTTGCGTACCTCGTCGGCCACCACGGCAAAACCGCGGCCGGTTTCGCCGGCCCGCGCCGCCTCGATCGCGGCGTTCAGCGCCAGCAAGTTGGTCTGGTCGGCGATATCGTGGATCACGCCGACAATATTGCCGATTTCGCTGGAGCGCAGGTTCAGGCTGTCGATGGCGCCGCCGGTATGGCCGATGCTGTCGGCAATGCGCTGGATCTGCCCGGCGGCGGTGCCGGCCAGTGCCGCGCCCTGCTCGGCAGCGCCGGCCGCCGCGCGTGCCTGCCGCTCCACCCCCTCGGCGTTATCGGCCATCACGGTCACGCTGACCGTCAGCTGCTCGATAGCCGCCGCGCTGGCCGCCGCCGCCTGCGACTGGTTGGCCGCGGCACCGGAAATATCGGCCGACACCGCCGACAGCTGCTCGGCGGCGCCCACCAGGCGCCCGGAGTGCTGGTGCGACTCGGCAATCAGCTCGCGCACCGACAGCACCAGCACATTCAGCGCCTGCGCCACCCGCCCGATCTCGTTGCGGCCATACGCCGGCAGCTGCACCGTCAGGTCGCGACTCGCGGCCAACTGCTCCACCACACCGGTAATGGCCAGCAGCGGGCGCCGCACCGACAGCACGATCTGCACGGCAAACAGGCAACCCAGCAGCAGCGCCGCCAGCGCCACCCCCAGCAGCACCTGCCGGGAGCGGGCAATGCTGGCCGTCACCGCCTGCTCTTCCGCCTGCGCAGCAGTCATCGCCTGCGCCACCAGCTCCTTGGTGCTGCCCTCCATGCTGTGGATAGCCGGCTTGAACGGCTCCATCGCCTGGTTGGCATCCTGCGTCGTCAGCAACGCGCCGGCCGCAATCTGCGTCGTCACGGTGTTGAAGCCCTGCTCATAGCTGCCCAGTGCCTGCTGCAACGCCTGCATATGCGGGCGACTGTCGCCATCGGCCAGCTTGTCCGCCACTTGCAGGTGCTCGCGCGCCTTGCCCAGGCTGCCGTTCCACTTGCTGATGTAGTCGCTGCGCTTGGCGGCGTCGCCCAGGTTGATGAAGGCATCCTTCTCGTAGCGGCGCAGATTGCCCATTTCCGCGCGCAGCGACTGGATCTCGTTGCTGAACTGCAAACGGCCTTCCACCAGTACCTGCAGGCTGCCACCGGCCAGCTGCAGCGCGCTGATCCCGCTGCCGGCCACCACCAGCAGCCCCAGCAACAGCACGGCGAAGCCGGCAATGATGCGGGTGGAAAAATGCATATTCTTGAACATATCGGCTCCCGTTCGCGCAATTCAGGCCAGCCCGGTGGCCAGCATGCCGCAAGCTTGCGCTGGCAATGTTACAAGTCGATGAACGTCCGCTGCGCGTTGGCCGCGGTTGCGGCGGCCAACTCTACCAGCGGCATCTCGCGCAGCCCGGCCAGCACCGCGGCAATGCGCGGCAGGTTGTCCGGTCGGTTCGGTTGCCCCTGCGCCCATTCCGGCGGGATGTCCGGGCCGTCGGTCTCCAGCACGATCGCCGACAACGGCAGCGTGGCCGCCAGCCGGCGGATGCGCTGCGAACCCTGATAGGTCATCGCGCCGCCAAAGCCGAGGCAAAAGCCCAGCCCGATGAACGCCTGCGCCTGCTGCTCGCTGCCGTTGAAGGCATGCGCCACCCCGCCGCGCACCGGCACCTGCCGCAGGCACTTCAGCACCTGATCCACCGCGCGCCGTACGTGCAGGATCACCGGCAGGTCGAAACGCCGCGCCAGCTTGAGCTGCGCCAGCAGCAACTGCTGTTGCCGCACCGGGTCCAGCCCCGGCACAAACAGGTCCAGCCCACACTCCCCCACCGCCACCGGCCGCTCCCGCGCCAGGTAGTCGGCCAACAGCTCCAGATGTGCATCCTGATGCTGCGGCAGATACATCGGGTGCAGACCGTAGGCGACCGCCACGCCAAACTGCTGCCGCATCGCCCGCACCGCCTCGAAGTTGGCCGCAGCCACCGCCGGCACAATCGCCTGCTGCACGCCCGCCGCCTGCGCCGCGCGCCACAGCGCGGCACGCTGCGGGGCAAACTCCGCGGCATCCAGGTGGAGATGGGTATCGATGAACATGACGGCTCGCCTTGCGGTAACAGTGGATGCCTGGAAAGTAGCGGCAGACGGCGCGGAATGCCAGCCCGATCGCCCGGCGGCGGCCAGCGCCGCGGCAGCCGGCAATCGGGGCGCAACTTTGCCGGGCAGGAACTACGCTGAAGGGAAGTGGCGCCAGGCATGCCTTGCCACTGCTTGCCGGACCCGTTTTATGCGCGGGCCATCAACGCGGTGCCGCGAGTCGCACCATGTTTTCTAAGGAGTCGATGTCATCATGAAACAAGCTATTTCCAGCGTGCTGCTGCTGACCGTCACGCTCGGCAGCCTGAGCGGCTGCGCCAATATGAGCGAAACCCAACGCACCACCGGCACCGGCGCCGCCATCGGCGCCGGCATCGGCGCGGTGCTGGGGGCGGCCACCGCCGGCGGCAACACCGGCCGTAGCGCCGCCACCGGTGCCGTGCTGGGCGCCGCCATCGGCGCCGGCGGCGGCTACCTGTGGTCGCAGCACATGCAGAAACAGAAGGAAGCCATGGAGCAGGCGTCGAAAGGCACCGGCGTCAGCGTGAGCCAGACCAGCGACAACCAGCTGAAGCTGAACATCCCCAGCGATGTGTCGTTCGACAGCGGCCGCTATGACATCAAGGCCAATCTGCGCCCGGTGCTGGACAGCTTTGCCAGCAGCCTGCAACAGAACCCGGTTACCACCGTGCGCATCATCGGCCATACCGACAACACCGGCAGCGATGCCATCAACAACCCGCTGTCGCTCAACCGCGCCAAGGCCACGCGTGACTACCTGGTACAGCGCGGCGTGGCGATGAACCGCATCAGCGTCGAAGGCCGTGGCTCGCGCGAGCCGGCGGCCGACAACGGCACGCCGGCCGGCCGTGCGGCCAACCGCCGGGTGGAAATCTTCGTCGCCGAAGCGGCCAAGTAAACCGCCCGCCGCCGACGCAACAAAAAACCCGCAGAGCCTGACGCTGTGCGGGTTTTTTGGGTGGCCAACGATTTTCCGTGGTGCCCGGGGCCGGACTCGAACCGGCACACCTTGCGGCGGGGGATTTTGAGTCCCCTGCGTCTACCAATTTCGCCACCCGGGCGAAAAATCATTAGGGGACGGATTATAGTCGGCGAAGATTGGCGCTGTAAACCTTATTCCGCCGCCTTCAGCTGCAGCGCGGCATCGTACAGCTGCTTCTTGTTGAGGTCGTAGTGGCCGGCCACGATGGCGGCCGCCTGCTTGGTGGGCAATACCGCGGCCAGCTCGGCCAGCAGTGCCAGCGCCGGTGCCGGCAGCGCGTCCTCGGCCGCTTCGCGGCGCGGCGCGGCATCGATGATCAACACGCATTCGCCGCGCTGCTGATTGCTGTCGGCACGAATGCGGGCGGCCAGCTCACCGGCCGGCAGACGCAGGAAGGTTTCGAAGGTCTTGGTCAGCTCGCGTGCCAGCACCAGCGGCCGCGTCTCGCCCAGTGTGGCGACGATGTCCTCGACGCATTCCAGGATGCGGTGCGGCGCCTCGTAGCACACCACCGCGTAGTCGGCCTGCTGCCATTGCTGCAGCGTCTTGCAGCGCGCGCCGCTCTTGGGCGGCAGGAAACCATGAAACTGGAACTGCCCGCTTTCCAGCCCGGCGGCGGACAAGGCGCCGATCACCGCCGAGGCACCGACGATGGGCACCACGCGCAGGCCGGCGGCCCATACCGCGGCGGCCAGGCGGGCGCCGGGATCGGAAATGCCGGGGGTGCCGGCGTCCGACACCTGCAGCACGATCTTGCCTTCGAGCAGCCAGCCCACCACCTTGTCGGCCATCTCGCGCTCGTTGTGTTCGCGCAGGCTCACCAGCTTTTTATGGATGCCATAGGCAGACAGCAGGCTGCCGGTAACGCGGGTATCCTCGGCCAGCACGATGTCGGCAGCGTGGAACCCGGCCAGTGCGCGCACGGTCACATCCGCCAGATTTCCAATGGGCGTGGCCACCACATATAATGCCCCGTCGATAAACGTTTCCCGAGCAGAATTCATCAAGTGATCAAGCGCTGTCTGCACGTATTGGCTCCATGGGTTACCGGCACTACCGTTTTAATGGCGGCCAGTGTAGCGATTGCCCAATCCCCCGGCTACATCCTGCAGCAAAATCAGCAGCAACTGCAGCCGGCCCCCGGTAGCAAGCCGGCGCTCAGCGCCGCCACGCCTGCCGCCCAGCCACTCGCCACCGCCCGCCCGGCCGGCAAGGCCATCCATCTCGGCCTGTTGCTGCCGCTGGCATCGCCGGCGTTGAAAGAAGCGGCGCAGGTGGTGAAGGACGGCTTCGATGCCGCCGCCGCCGCCAACCCGGACAGCGCGGTGCAGCTCAGCGTCGCCAGCCTGACGGATGAAAGCAAGGTGCTCGACGGCTACCAGCAGTTGGCCGCACAAGGCGCCAGCTTCATCGTCGGCCCGTTGACCCGCCAGGGTGCGGCCAACCTGGCGCAGGCCAGCAAGCTGCCGACGCTGCTGCTGAACTCGCTGGACAAGGCGCCGCCGGCCGGCAGCAAGATCTGGAGCCTGAGCCTGGCGGTGGAAGCCGAAGCGCCGCAGGTGCTGCGCCTGCTGCAGGACGATGGCCGCCAGCAACCGCTGCTGCTGTTCAACGGCGAGGCGCTGTCGCAGCGGCTGCGGCAGGCGTTTGCCGATGCCTGGACCGCGCGCGGCAGCAAGCCGCTGAACGAGCTGGATGTCAGCAGCCCGGACGCCGACAAGCTGGGCGCGGCGCTGGCAAGCAGCGACGCGGTGATCCTGGCACTGGACAGCAAGGAAGCCGCGGCCACCCGTGCGCTGCTGCCGCCGGCACTGCCGGTCTATGCCAGCTCGCTGATCAACACCCAGCAGCCACCGGCGGTGCTGCAGGGCGTGCGTTTCGTCGACATGCCGTGGTTCCTGATGCCGGAGCACCCGGAAACCCGCGGCATCGCCCGCCCCAGCGGCAACCTCACCCGCGCCACCGAGCGCCTGTATGCGCTGGGCGTGGATGCCTATCGCCTGGCCGTGGCGCTGGCCGGCAGCAAGAACCCGGCGCAGATCAAGCTGGGCGGCGCCACCGGCGACCTGCGCATCGGCAAGGGCTGGCAGGTGCAGCGCGAGCTGCCCAGCAGCGTGCTCGGCAGCAACCAATGAGCCGCGAGCGCGGCAGCGCCTTCGAGCAGCAGGCGGCCCACTTTCTGCAACAGCAGGGCCTGCAGCTGGTCTGCAGCAACTGGCAGTGCCGCTTTGGCGAGATCGATCTGATCATGCGCGATGGCGGCAGCCTGGTGTTCGTCGAAGTGCGCGCCCGCCGTGACAGCCGCTTTGGCGGTGCCGCCGCCAGCATCAGCGCCGCCAAGTGCCAGAAGCTGACCGCTGCGGCCAACCTGTACCTGAGCCAGCACCGCCTCGACACCCCCTGCCGCTTCGATGCCGTGCTGTTTGATGGCAGCAGCGCGGCGCAGTGGCTGAAAAACATCATCGGCTAGCCCCTGCGGGCAGCCTGGCAAGACGCAAGGAACAAGCATGGATCTGATTGATCGCGCCGGTGGACACTTCCGGGAAAGCATCGCCACCCTGCAGCTGGTGATGGACGAACTGTCTCCCGCCGTCGCGGTGGCCGCCGAACGGCTGGTGGCCAGCCTGATGAACGAGGGCAAGATTCTGGTGTGCGGCAACGGCGGCTCGGCGGCCGATGCCCACCATTTCGCCACCATGATGCTGGGGCACTTCGAGAAGGAACGCCCGGGCCTGGCCGCCATCGCGCTGTCGTCCGACGGTCCGTCGCTGACTGCGGTGGGGAACGATTACGAGTTCGACCTGATCTTCTCCAAGCAGGTGCGGGCGCTGGGGCATCACAACGACCTGCTGCTGGTGATCAGCAGCACCGGCAACTCCGCCAACATCATTGAGGCCATTTATGCTGCCCACGAGCGCGGCATGAACGTGATCGCCCTCACCGGCAACGACGGCGGCCAGGTGGCCGAGATCCTGTCGCCGGAAGACCTGCACCTGAATGTTCCCGTCACCCGCGCCGCCCGCGTGCAGGAAGTGCACCTGCTGCTGCTGCATGCGCTGTGTGACGCCATCGATTACATGCTGTTGGGAGGTGAATGATGAAACAACGCGTAACGGCCCTGCTGCTGGCCACGCTGGCTGCGGCCAACCTTTCCGCCTGCTTCCCGCTGGTGGCCGGCGGCGTAGCGGCCGGTGCCATGGTCGCCACCGATCGCCGCACCAGCGGCGCCTATGTGGAAGACCAGAGCATCGAGCTGAAAGCCGCCCAAGTGATGCGCGAACGCTTTGCCGGCGCGCACGTAACGGTAACCAGCTACAACCGCGCGGTGCTGCTGACCGGCGAAGTGGCCGACGATGCCCAGCGCAGCGCCGCCGAGCTGCAGCTGCGCGGCATGCCCAATGTGCGCCGCATCTATAACCATCTGGTGGTGGCCCCGACAGCCAGTCTGCCGCAACGCAACGGCGACATCTGGCTGACCACCAAGGTGCGCACCCGCCTGCTGGAAGGCAACGGCTACCCACCCAATGCCATCAAGGTGGTCAGCGAGCGCGGCGTGGTCTACCTGCTGGGCCTGCTGACCGCGACCGAGGGCGAGGCCGCCGCCCAGGTGGCCGCCAGCACGTCCGGCGTGCAACAGGTGGTTACCCTGTTCGAGCCGATCGGGCAGTAAACGCAATACGAAAAAAACCGGGCCCTGGCCCGGTTTTTTGCTGCCCGCCAGCCGGCTTGCGCCGCTGCGGCCGGGCGACGGCGGCTCATTGCCGCAAGAACAAACCGCAGCGTGCGACGCCGCGCTCGGCGCCAGCCGCGGCAAGGTTGGCCGCAACCCGTTTAACGCGGCAGCAGCACGTCGGTACACAGCACGTGCATTTCCTCGTCGATCTCAATCGCCATCGACAGCGTCACGCAGGTGCGGGTGTCGGTCATCGACAGATACGGCTCGCTCATGTACAGCACGCCGGGCTGGTCGATGGCGTGCTGGAAGTAGGTGCGCCGCGACCACACCGCGCCGGTGGTGTCCTCCAGCGGCGCAAAGCGCAGATTGTCTTCTTCACTGAGCTGGCGCGCATTGAGGTTACGGCCCTTCTGCCGCCCCTCGTGGTCCAGCAGGAAGCAGCGGATCACATCCGGCAGCGCCAGCATCGGCTGCGCGGCAAAGCGGAACTCGCTGCCCTGCATCAGCGCGATCGCCGTTTGCACGAAAGCCTGGCGCGACAGCTCCAGCTGGCGCCGGTTGAGCTTGCGCCGCAGCAGCTCGCGGTTCATCAGCTCGTCCCACTTGGCATCCAGCCGCGGCGTGATCAGCGTGTCGGCATCCGGCTGCGCTGCCGGGCGCGCCACGTAAAAGCCCTGCACCAGATCGCAGCCGGAATCCAGCGCCACCACCACGTCGGACTCGCTCTCCACCCCTTCCACCACCACCAATGCACCAATTTCGTGCATCAGCCGCACCAGCCGTGACAGCAGGTTGCGGGTGCGCTGCTGATTGACCGCACTGCGCAGCAGGTTGCGGTCGAACTTGACGAAGTCCGGCTCCAGGCTGCACACCCGATCCAGGTTGGAATGGCCGACGCCGAAATCGTCGATCGCCAGCAGACAGCCCTGCTCGCGCAGCATGGCGACGCCTTCCAGCAGGCGGGCATCCAGCTCGATGGCCTGCTCCAGCACCTCCAGCACCACGCTCTGCGGCGCAATGCCCGCCGCGCGGATGAGGTTGCCCAGCTCCGCCGCCTGCTTGGGGTCGGACATGGTCATGGCATCCACGTTCAGGAACAGCCAGCGATGGGTATGCGCCATGGCGGCGAAGCGCTGGCAATGCGCGGCACACACCGCCAGATCCATGGCCACGCGCTCGTCGCGGCGGATATAGCGCTCGTACACCTCCGGCGGCGACAGCGGCCGCCCCTGTTCCGAAGCGCGCAGCAGAGCTTCCAGCCCCACGGTACGGCGGTGAGCCAGGCTGTATATGGGCTGAAAATGAGAATCCAGCAGCAAGGAATCCCTTACCGGTCGCTTGTCCACAACGTTCCTCCATCATCTGATGGGATCAAATTAGCAATAGTCGTTCCAGTGTATGTGAGGTTGGCCGCATCCCCAACGCCCGGCACTGTTTATCCGGCACGCAAGCGTAAAAAAGGGCCGGAAGCCCGGCCCTTTCGCGCTGCATTGACGGCGTGCTTACATGTCCACCTTCAGATTGGCGTTCTTCAGCAGGTTGGAAATGATCTGCTGATCGTTGCCCCCCAGATCGCCCAAGTGCACGTTGTTCAAGGTAATGGTCTGATCGTAGCCGCTGGCGATGTTGCCGGTGGAGCTGACCTGTACCACGACATTGTCACTGCTGTCCTTGGTGAAGTGCAGATAGTTACCCAGGTTGTTGCTGTTCTCGCCCTGCAGCAGATCCTTCAGATCCAGCACGTCACCACCAATGCCCGCCTTGAAGTCAGTGATGGTGTCCTTGGCAGGCGCACTGACCGTACCGTTGTCGCCCAGCTCCCACTTGAAGGTATCAATACCGCTGCCACCGGTCAGCGTGTCGTTGCCGGCGCCACCGATCAGGGTGTCGCTGTCGTCGCCGCCTTTCAGCGTATCAGTACCGCTACCGCCATACAGCGTGTCGCTGCCGCGGCCGCCATCCAGGTAGTCGTTACCGGCATCGCCGTACAGCGTGTCGTTGCCGTGACCGCCCAGCACCACGTCGTTACCGGCATCGCCATGCAGGGTGTCGTTGCCGGCCCGGCCGTCGAGGAAGTCGTTGTCGTTGCCACCATTCAGGGTGTCACCACCGGTGGTGCCGTAGACGATATCTTCACCACTGCCGTAGCTGACGGTGACGCCGTCCTGGGTGGAGGTCGAATTCGCCAGCTCGCCGCCCTTGTTATTGCTGCTCAGCCAGTCAGTGTCATCCCACTGCGAAGCGGCACCATTATCAAACTGCGTGCTGTAGTTGTACTCGTTGTTGGGGTGTACACCCACGTATTCATCCGAGTTGATCAGCAGCGCCGCGCCGTCGGCACCAGCCACGTTGATAAAGAACTGGTTGTCCTGCGACAGGCTCACCGCCGAACTGCCGGTCACGGTGAGGTAAACGCGCAGCATCACCTCGCCGTTCTCGGCATACAGCCGCTCGTACGACAGCGTGGTACCGACCGGCAGGCTCTTGTTGATCAGCGTCAGGGTGGCATTCTGGTCGCTGTCGGTTACCAGCACGTCCCAGTGCAGCGACTCGCCTACCGCAAGGGTCATCGTGCCGTTCTTCACCTTCATGTCGAAGGAGTTGGAGTTCGGCGCGTAGTTCATCTGCCAGTAGGCGCTGCTGCTGCTGTACGACACCGGGGTGTCTTCCACCGCGGTCACCGAAATGCTCAGCGTGGAGGCATCGCTGGTCTTGCCGTCGGTCACGGTGTAGTTCACGGTCGGCACCGGGCCGTTGAAATCCTTCACCGGCGTGAAGACATAGCTGCCGTCGGCATTGATCTTCAGCGTACCGATATTGCTGATCGTGGCCGTCTGGCCGGCGGTGTAGCTGCTGCCAGCCACCGAGAAGCTGCTGACGCTTACCGCGCCTTCCACACTGCTGGTACCGGTCAGCACCGTGCCGGTCAGCACGCCGTCTTCCGGCACCGTCACCACTTCGTTGGCGTCGGTGAAGGTGTCGATCACCGGCGTCACGGTGATGTTCAGCGTGGAGCTGTCGGTGCTCACGCCGTCGCTCACGACGTAGGTCACGGTAGGCACGCTGCCGTAGTAGTTGGCCGCAGGGGTGAACACGTAGCTGCCGTCGCTGTTCAGTTTCAGACTGCCCACGCCGCTAATGCTGGCGGTCTGGCCGGCGCTGTAGCTGCTGTCACCGATGGAGAAGCTGCTGATGCGCACCTGGCCTTCCACGCTGCTGGTACCGGTCAGCACGCTGCCTTGCAGGGTGTTGTCTTCCGCTACGCTCACCACTTCGTTGGCGTCGGTGAAGGTGTCGATTACCGGGGTCACGGTGATCTTCAGCGTGGAGGTATCGGTGCTCACGCCATCGCTCACGGTGTAGGTCACGGTGGGCACTGCGCCGTTGTAGTTGGCCGCAGGGGTGAACACATAGCTGCCATCGCTGTTCAGCTTCAGGGTACCTACACCGCTGATGCTGGCGGTCTGGCCGGCGGTGTAGCTGGTGCTGCCGATCTGGAAGCTGCTGATGCGCACCTGGCCATCCACGCTGCTGGTACCTACCAGCACATTGGCTTCCAGTGTGGTGTCTTCGGTAATGCTCACCACTTCGTTGGCATCGCTGAAGCCGTCGGTTACCGGGGTCACGCTGATCTTCAGCGTGGAAGTGTCGCTAGTCTCGCCATCGCTCACGGTGTAGGTCACGGTGGGCACGCTGCCGTTGTAGTTGGCCGCAGGGGTGAACACATAGCTGCCGTCCGCCTTGATCTGCAGCTGGCCCACGCCATTCAGCGTCACGCTGTCGCCCGCGGCATAGCTCTGGCCATTCACGCTGAACGACAGCACGGAAACCGCGCCTTCCACACTGCTGGTGCCGGTCAGCACGTTGCCCTGCAGCGTAGTGTCTTCCGCCACGCTTACCACTTCGTTGGCATCGGTGAACGCCGCCACGTCCAGCACGGAGATCGGGAAGCTGGTCTGGCTGCTGGCGCTATCCACTACCTGGCCATTCACCACTTCGCTGGAAGTCGCGGTTACGGTCAGGGTGTACTGACCCGGCTCGTCCACCTTGATCTGCAGCGAGTTCAGCGACCAGCCGGACACGTCCAGCTTGCCATCTGCAGCCACGGTGGCCTGGTGGCCGTTGCCATCCTTCAGCACCGCGCCTGCCGGCAGGCCGGAAAGCTCCACCGACAGTACTTCGGAGCCGTCGGTGTCGGTCAGTGCGGCATTGATCTCGCTCAGGTTGAAGAAGCTGTTTTCGTAGCCCTTGTTGTCCAGCGACGAGAAGGTGATGTTGTCTAGGATCGCGCCGTAGGTATCGGCGTTCTCGGCGGTAAACACCAGGCGGTAGTCGCCGCTGCTCTCGATGCTGATGCCCACCTGCTGATCACGCACCCAGCCACCGCTGGTCGGGTCGAAGGTGTACAGCACTTTCTCGCTGCCGGCGATCGGGTTGCCCGCGCCGTCCAGCTTGACGATGGAGATGGACAGACCGGACGAATCCACGTGGCCGCTGCGAGCCGCGATGTCGAATTCCAGCTCGAAGAAGGAACCGGCATCGGCATGGAAGGTGGTGAACAGCGTGCTGTCGCCGGCATTGCCTTCGATTTCCAGCACCTGGTTGCTGCTGTCGCCGCCGGCAACATAGATGCTCTCGCTGCCGACCTCTACCGTGCCATCGCCATTCAGCGTGTTCCAGCTGCCAATGGTGCTGGCGCCGGACACGTTGTTGATCTGCACATCGCCGCTCCAGCCGCTACCCGGCAGGGAAACGTCCTCGAAGTTGAGGGAGGACACCACGTCGTTGCTCACCAGGCTCAGCGCCGGCGCATCCGCCACCGGGGTCACCTTGATGCTCAGCTCGGCACTGCTGCCGGTGTTGGTGGTGTAGGTTACCTGCGGTACCTGGCCGCTCCAGTTACCCTGCGGGGTGAAGCTGTACTCGCCATCGGCACCCAGGGTCAAGCTGCCTTTGCCGGCAATCACCGCGCTCTGGCCGGCGCTAAAGCTCTCGGCCACGCCATCGCCGTTGGTGTCGACAGTGAAACTCGCCACCGTCAGATTGCTGTCGATGTCGCTATCGTTATCCAGCACGTTGCCGGCCACCACGTGGTCTTCGGCAGCGGAATCAACATCGCCCTGCAGCACGCTCAGATCATCCAGCGGGTTGACGCTGATGCTCAGGGTGGAGGTGTCGGTGCTGTCGCCGTCGCTGACGGTGTAGCTCACGCTCGGTACTTCGCCG